>DATBPE010000077.1:0-23980 GCA_036561505.1 Solirubrobacteraceae bacterium | reverse complement strand
GCCCCGAGCGCCTGGAACTTCTTCGGGTTCTCCAGGAACTCCTTGATCTCGTGCAGCTCCTCGACGGCCTCGTCGACCCCGGCGACGTCGCGGAAGGTGATCTTCGGCGAGTCGGCCGACAGCCGCTTGGCGCGCGACTTGCCGAACGACATGACCTTCGAGCCCCCGCCCTGAACCTGGCTCATGATGAACATCCACAACCCGAAGAACAGGATGAACGGGACGATGTCGATCAGCAGCGTGAGCAGCTCGCTGCTCTTGTTGTTCTCAACGTTGAAGGGGACCTTCCCTTCCTTGAGCTGCTTGATCAGTTCTGGTGCGGCCTGATCGACGTAGCCGACTTCGTAGTTTTCTTTGTTCTTGAGCTTGACTTCGACTACGTTGCCCTTTTGCTTGATGTCGACCGACTTGACCAGATGGTTGGGGATGTCATTGCTGACCAGCGTCTGGTAAGTGTGCGGCGGACCACTGGGCGAACTGGAGACGAAGAACTTCGACGCGAAGAACGCCAACACGACCACGATTAGAATGGGGAATGCGGCGCTCTTGAAAAAACGGCTCATATGAGTGGATCCTCGAGGTCCTAGCACCGAGTGAAATCGCGGCTACCGGGTCCCTAGCGTACCATGAGAGGCTCGATTCGCAGGGATAGTTGCGATCGCGGCTATGTCTGTAGCACCGCGACGAACGGCAGGTTGCGGTAACGCTCGGCGTGGTCCAGCCCGTAGCCGATCACGAACTTGTCCGGCACCTCGAAGCCGACGTAGCGTGTCGGCAGGTCGACCTTGCGCCGCTCGGGCTTGGTCAGCAGGGCGCACACTTCAAGCGACGCGGGATTGCGTGAGCCGAGGTTGCGCAGCAGATACTGCAATGTCAGGCCCGAATCGACGATGTCCTCCACGATCAACACGTCGCGGCCCTCGATCGGGATGTCCAGATCCTTGAGGATCCGCACCACCCCCGAGGAGTCGGTGGCCGAGCCGTAGGAGGCGACCGCCATGAAGTCGACCTCCACCGGGATGTCGATGAAGCGCATCAGGTCTGAGAGGAAGAAGACGGCACCCTTCAGTACCCCCACCAGCAGAAGCCGCCGGCCGGCGTAGTCGCGCGAGATCGCCTCGCCGAGTTCACGCACGCGGAGCTGCAGTTCCTCAGCGCTGACCAGTACTTCTCCGATCGCGGACTGCTCCGGATGAGCGCTGTTTGCTTGGGCAGAAGCGATGCGCTCAGGCATTGACACGTGGGAGTCTAGTCCTCATCCGGGCCGGGGTAGTGCGGCGCGATCGCCACCATCCTCAGACGGCCGTGCTCGAGCACGGCACTCACCAGGCCGCCGATGTGCAGTTCACCGCGCCCGCGGCGGGCCTCCAGCTCCAGTATCTCCCCCACTCTCCAGCCAGCCTGGGCCACGAAGGTGCCGGCGGCTTGCTCGGCCAGATGAATGACTAGCAGACGCGCGAGCGCCGGATGCAGTTCGGCCAGACGCTCGGTGGCGATGCTCTGCTCGCCCGCGAGCTCCGCCGTCACGAGCCCGTCGAGCAGTTGGGCCTCCTCACGCAGTAGCGCGGCGGTGCGAAGCACGTTTGCTTCGGCAGCCGGGTGCACCTCCCGCAGCGCCGGCAGTAGTTTCGAGCGCACCCGCACGCGTGCGTAGTCCTCGTTGTCGTTGCTTGGGTCCTCTCGCCAGCGCAGTCCCCGAGCGGTGCAGTAGGCGCCGGTCTGGTCCCTTGAGAGCGCGAGCAGCGGACGGATCAGCCTGCCCTCGCTGGCCACCATCCCCAGCAGCGCTCTACGGCCCGGCGAGGCGGCGAGGCGGTAGAGGATCGTCTCGGCTTGATCGGTGGCGGTGTGGGCGCTGGCCACACGTACCAGTTCGGTGTCAGGGCCGGTTTGCGTCTGGAGTCGCCGCGCCAGCTCGCGGGCTGCGTCGTAGCGAACCGCTCGCGCCCACGCCTGCGTGTTGCCGGCGTCCTTGGGCTTGTCCGCCCGCACCACCTCGAGCTCCACACCCAACTCGCCGCAGAGTGCCCGGCAGTGCTCCTCCTCCTGCTGCGCCTCGGGCCGCAGCCCGTAGTTGACGTGCAACGCCCGCACGGCGGCGGCGCCCCTGAGAGTTACGGACAGGTCGAGCAGGCACACCGAGTCACGCCCCCCTGAGAGCATCACGACCACGGGCGCTGTGCCATCGAGCATGCCGTCGCCGCGGACGCGTTCGCGGACCTCGGTGAGGATCGGCGGCTGCTCGCCCGCACCGGACTGTCCGTGCACCTAGTTCTCCTCGGCGAGGGCGACGAAAAGCTCTGTCGTCTCTGAGAAACCCTTCAGTCGGATCTCTCCGATCAGATCGAAGCGCAATCGTTCGCTGCCGCCGGCCCCCTCCACCACGGCGCGCGTCACGAGTACCTCCCCGCCGGCGGCGCGTGCGACCACCCGCGCGGCCTGGTTGACCTCGCGGCCGTAATAGTCCCCGTCGCGGTAGAGGACCTGCCCATAGTGGATGCCGATGCGCGGTGGCGGCGTATCGGGAAGCGAGCGCGACTGAAAGTCCACAGCCCATTCGACCAGGGTGCCCGGATCGGAGCCCACCACCATCACCTCGTCGCCGAGCGTCTTGATCACCCGGGCGTCCGGCGGCAGGGTGTGCTCCACCGCCTCCACGAAACGCTCCACCGCGCTGACCGCTTCCTCATCGCCACGCTCCTCGGTCAGACGGGTATAGCCGGCGAGGTCCGCGAAGGCGATCGCGACCCGCAGGCGTCCCTGGTCGAGCTGTTGCTCCATGTCGCTCTCCATGTGACCGATCACGTCCTGCTCGACGAAATGGGCCAGAAAGCGCCCGTGGGCGTAGTTCATGAACGGCGCCACGAGCGGCAGCAGCTGGCTGACGAGGCCCCTCATCTCCTCGGCGATCTGCAGTCCCGGCACCCCTTCGCGCATCAGCGGTTCGTGTACATAGATGTGAAACAGCCGCACCTCGGCGTCGGCGATCTGTGCCAGCGCCTGGCCGTAGACACGCAGCATCTGCAGCAGCGCGACTAGCGGCAGGCCGACCGCGAGCGCCTGCTCGGCGTAGCGCAGCACCTCCAGGTCCTCCTCAGAGAGGGTGTCCAGTGACAGCGTCGAGAAGCCCATCGTCGTGTAGATACGTTCGATCAGCGCGGGTTCAAGGCCCGTGGCGCGGGCAGCCTGGCGCAGCGTGTAGCCGCCCTGGGGACGGTCCAGGAGGTCATCGAGATAGCCGGCGAGCGCACCACTGTCGATCGCCTCTCGGATTTGAGCCAGCGAGTGCCCGCGCGCTCGCAGGCGCGCGACGATCCGTACCTGTCCCGCGGCAACCGAGTCCCAGCGCCCCTCGTACCGGGGGACCAGACCCTCCTTCACCCAGCGTCTTACGGTCGCCGGCGAGACGTCCGCCCGGGCGGCAACCTGAGCGAGCGTGAACTCCTCGGACTCACTCACCGGAAGCTGATCTTGTCTCGGCGGGGCGAACTACTCCGGGGCTATACATCGGCGGTGCCTAGAGCCCCAGATGGGGGTACTCCGCGGTGACCATCGCCCGGTAGTGCGCATAGACGGGCTTGGTGATCGGGATCAGCGCGAGCGCCGCTCTGATGTCCCCACCGGTCTTGATGCGTCGGCGGGCGATCGCCAGCGCGACGTTCTCCCTGCCCTGGAAGTAGCGATTTGCCACCTCGGAGGACATGTTCATGCGTACGCGTGGCTCCCAGTCGATGTCATCGGTCCACTCCCAGTGCAGGTTGCCCGGCTCGCCGGGGCGCCCGGCGCGGACGTTCATCACGAGGTCTAGATCCTCGAACTCAAAGCGCTGGGGAACGTCGGCCTCCCGCAGCGCTGGACCCATCTCGGGGTCGTCGCTCATGTGCCCAAAGAGCCGGTCCATCACTTCACGGAACTCGGCCACGGATGAGAATGACGCCGCCACGGGTTGCAGTCTAGAGTCGCCGGCGATGGCTGGTCAGGAAACCTTGCATCTGCTTCCCACGGCAGAGCTGGCTGAGCGCGTGCTGCTACCGGGCGACCCGGGCCGTGCGCTTGCGCTGGCCCAAATCCTGTTGGAGAAGCCGCTGATGTTCAACCACAACCGGGGCCTGTGGGGCTACACCGGCACCGCGCCTGACGGCAAGCCATTGAGCATCCAGAGCACCGGTATGGGCGGTCCGAGCGCGGCGATCGTCCTTCACGAGCTGATCGTCTTGGGCGTGCGCCGTGCGATCCGGGTGGGCACCTGCGGCGCGCTGGACGGTGCGTTGGGGTTGGGGGATCTGGTGGTCGTCGGCGAGGCGATCGCCTCAGACGGCGCAAGCCGCGCACTGGGGGCCCGCGAGCGTGTGAGCGCGCACGCGGGCCTGACCGCGAGACTCGAGTCCTCCAGCGGACAGGCGGCGGTGAGGATCGTCAGCACCGACCTCTTCTACGACCCCGACGAGACCCGCAACGCGCAGTGGAGAGCCGCGGGGGCTATCGCGGTGGAGATGGAGGCAGCGACACTGTTCACTATCGGCGCCCAGGCAGAGGTGCCGGTCGCCTGCGTGCTGGCGGTATCCGATCTGCTGAGCGAGGGCCGACGTGAGCGCATCGAGGCTGAGCGGCTGATAGCGGCCGCGGAGAGGATGGGCCGAGTAGCACTGGCGGCTCTAACCACCTGAGTGATCTCCCGCGGCGGCGAGGATGCGTCCCGAGAAATGTGTCTGTGGGCCTCGATGACCTGGATCGCCGGCAACCATTTCAACCCTCGGCGGCGGCGCCGCTGCCACCGCGATACTCGCTGCTGCAGATCAGAGCCGAAGTTGGCCCAAGGAGCGAGGAGGTCGCACATGGCAGAGAAGGTCGAGGTTTTCCACTACGAGCCCCATCCGCGTGTCGCCGAACGGGCTAACGAGCCGCCTCCGAAGGTCGATGACGAGCACGTCGGTTTCAACGGCCGCTTCGCGGCGCTGATCACCAAGGGCGTCGGGAACATGTGGGCCTTCTATGCCGTGGCGCTCGCGATGGCACTGTGGATGGCTGGGCTTGGACAGAGTCTGTTTGGAGACCCCTATCCGTGGGCTCTGATGCTCTTGGTCTTTGGCGGCATCATGCAGATGCTGCTGATGATCGCGATCATGGTCGGACAACAGGTGCTTGGTGGAGCAGCCGACAAGCGCGCGGTGCAGACCTACAAAGACGCCGAGGCGATCCTCCACGAGTGCCAGCAGCTTCAAGCCCATCTGCAGAGCCAAGATCAGCTGCTGAGCCACATAGTGGATCGGGTACAGGCGATTGAGGCCGTCCCAAAGCGTGACTGATCGAGCAATCGCGACCTAGTCGTTGTGTTTTGCCTCCAGCGACTGTGGTGCAGAGGCGATGGGTCGTCTCAGCCTCAGTACGCCTCAGCCCTTCGATGCTCTTCGCGAGGGAGAGCTCGAGCGCTTGGAGGCTGTCTTCTTTGGTTTTGGAACTCGCTGAGATCCAGCGATCTCCGCGCCCATCGGCAGGCGCTCCTGGTCCAGCGACACGCTCGCGGGCTGACCGGGGAGATTCTCGCGTAGGTCACCGAGCTGCTTGGTCACGGTCCGCAGCTGCTCTTCGATCCCCTTCAGTCTGGACTCGACGGTGGCGGTCGAGAGGGCTCGATCCACACGATGCACTCCGTCCTCGATTCCCTCCAGGCGCTGGGATACCGAACGCAACCTGCGTGTGAGGCGCTCGATATCCGCGGCCGAGGGGATGTTCAACGCGCCCATCGCGACCTCCTGTGCCTGGGCGGCCCGCTCGCGGGCATCGAACGCTTTGCCGATCGCGCCGGTCAGCAGAGGGTTCTCGAGCAGGTCGGTCAGCGCCCGGCCGAGCCTCTCCTCAGCGCCGTCGGTTAGCCGCTCGCGCAGACCCCTACTCGAAACCTCGTTTGACATCTAGTGCTCCTCGTATCGTCGAATGCCGGCCAGGAAGGATACGGTGCGATGGTGTCCGAGCAGCTGTTTCTCTTCGTCCAGATGGAGTTCCCATGGCAGATCGGCCCCACCGACGGGCGTTATGTGCTGCGAGAGAAGGCCGGGGGCGAGCCCGAGCACGTCGTGATTCTGCGGACCGTCGGCGCTGTGCGGCGCACTCGCGGGCGGGGACGGCTCGCCAGGGAGTCTCGCGGCGATCCAAGGCCCACCGAATTGCCGATTTCCGAGGTGACGATCATCGACCCGGTCTCGTTGACGACCGAGGCCCAAGCGCAGAGATGGCTCGATCACTCTGAGCATGAGCTGGAGAGCGTCAAGGCGGCGGCGGTGCTCCGACGGGTGCTCGCGGCGCACCGCATCGCTGGCGCGGAGGCGCATCTGCACGAGCTCTCACCGACGCAGGCGGTGGTGATCAGGGCGGGCTGGGGCACAGGCGCTCAGGTAGCTGACGGACGTTTTAGCCACGCGCGCGAGCTGACGCTCAGCCAGTCACAGTCACGTGGACGTACGTCGGTTCTGCGCCCCCAGGAGCGCCTGGCGATTCTGCTCGGCGGCCGCGAAGCCGCGCTTGTGTGTGAGGAGCTGACGCTCAGGGCCAGAGCCGACTTTGACTTTGGTCACTTCAGGCTCGCGGCGCTGGAGCTGGCGCACGCATACGAGCTTGGTCTGCTCGAGCTGAAGGCCGAGGGGCGGGCGGACCTGACGGCACGTCTAGGGGAGCTCGAGGGGCTCCATGGCGGTGTGCGAGCGGCGGCTGATCTCGTGCTCAAAGGAACTGGGGACCCAGATACAGAGAGTCTGGGAAATGCGCTGGAGCGCCTGCAGGCAGCGTTGCGGGCACGGACCGCCACGGGATTCGATCGCTAGCTTCGAGCCTGTCGGTCCCGTCCACGAGCTGGTAGCGCTCGGAGGTTCTCGGCCTTCCACGACGGGATTCTTCGGTACTCAGGTGAACCCCTATGGTTTACGCCATGGCTCACCCCACACCGACGGCGCTTGGCAGCTGGAGCGGAGGGCGCTTCATGCATTTCGGCGAGCCGCTCGAGGAAGAGCGCCTGATCGCGTTGCTCACACCGGACCAGTCGATCCAGACCGTCCTGACAGCGGATGCCTATGGTGGCGGCGAGGCCGACCGGGTGCTTGGCCGGGCACTGCAGGGAAAGGCACGCGAGGACTATGTGTTGGTTGGCGCGATCGGGCACGACTTCTACGAGGGCGAGCGCGAAGGCGCGAAAGGGTTTCCCCGCTTCACCGACCCGCGCCTGCGTTCAGAGCGCGACTACGCCGGCTATATCCGCATGGCCACCGAGGCAAGCCTGGAGCGCCTCGGGGTGGATCGTTTCGACCTGGTGCTGCTGCACAACCCCGACCGTACGGGTTATACGAGCGAGGCCGTGTGGAGCGGGATGTCGGCGCTGCGTGAGGCGGGACTCAGCGAGCTGATCGGCGTCGCGCCGGGACCGGCGAACGGCTTTACCTTGGATCTGATCGACTGCCTGGAGCGCTTCGGCGATCTCCTGGATTGGGCGATGATCATCCTCAACCCGCTCGAGCCGTGGCCAGGCGACCTCGCGCTTCAAGCGGCAAGGACGCACGATGTGCGCCTGATCACGCGCGTGGTGGACTACGGCGGCATGTTCCACGACGACGTGAAGCCGGGCCACGAGTTCGCCGAGTATGACCACCGCAAGTTTCGCCCCGAGGGCTGGGTCGAGCAGGGACGCGAGAGGCTGGAGGCGATGCGACCCTATGCCGAGCGTCACGGCCTGAGCATGCTGCAGCTCGCCTGCGCCTGGAATCTCGCGCACGAGCCGGTCGATTGCGTGGCCCCCACGCTGATCCAGGAGAGCGGGCCGGGTGCCCGCCCGGTCGAGGACAAGCGCGCCGAGCTGGCGGCGCTGCCCGCGAACTCCCCGCTGAGCAAGGAGGAGGTCGCTGCGATTGCGGCGATCGGAGAGAACCGCGGCTGCATGGCACTCAAGGGCGCGAGCCTGGAATACGCGGGCGCGCCTGCGGCGGATCGCTGGGAGCTCGACGGTGAGCTGTCCGCCCTGGCGGCACGTTGGAGTATCGATCCAGAGCGGGACCTGGCCAAGCGGGAGCACTCGACAGTCAATCGATGAGGAGGCAGCGATGAGCATCGACGTTAGCGCCATCAAGGAAGGGCAGCGGATGATGTGGACGGCCGGGGACTATCCCGACATCGCCCGCTTGATCGCCAGCGTCGCCGAGTTGGTGCTCGAGCGTTCAGAGGTCAAGCCGGGTGTCGAGTTGCTGGACGTCGCGACCGGCAGCGGTAACGTCGCGATCCCGGCGGCCAGCGCCGGAGCGATCGTCACAGGTTTGGACCTGACGCCGAAGCTGTTGGAGGTCGCGCGCGAACGCGCCGCCGAGGCAAGCGTGGAGGTGACGTTCATCGAGGGTGACGCCGAGGAACTGCCGTTCCAGGAGAACTCCTTCGACAGAGTCACATCGTGCTTCGGTGTGATGTTCGCGCCACGCCAGCAAGTCGCGGCAAGCGAGCTGGTGAGGGTCGCGCGTCCGGGCGCGAGCATCGTTTTCACCGCCTGGACCCCCGAGGGGCTCAACGGCCAGATGTTCAAGACGGTCGGCTCCTACATGCCGACGCCGCCCCCGCAGCTGAAGCCGCCGGTCATGTGGGGCAACGAGGAGCACGTCCGCTCGTTGTTCGCCGACAGCGGTGTGGAGCTGTCCTTCGAGCGTCGGATGGTGACCTTCGAGCACGAGTCGCCGCAGGGCTGGTTTGAGTACAACGAGCGTGTGCTGGGACCGACGATCATGGCCAAGGCGGCACTCGAGCCGCAAGGCCGCTGGGATGCGCTACGCGACGAGCTCGTAAAGCTCTATAGCGACGGCAACGAGGCCAGCGACGGCTCCTTCAGAGCCTCGGCGGAGTATCTGCTGAGCGTCGCCAGGATGCCTGGCTGAAGCACGCTCGCTCCCCCTCAAAGCAAGCCTTAGGGTCGCCTAATTAGAGCGCCCGCCCGAGCGGCCCGTCGGGCTGGCGCTCTCACCACCGACGCACCCCGGCGCCGGCTAGCCGTGGAGCAGACCCAACTCGCGGGCAAGCGCCTGGAGTTCCTGGACTACGTCCCCGCCGAGGCGCACGGTGGCAAGCTCATCCAGTGGCGTTGTGCCTTGGGTGATGATCGCCACCTTCCCCGCGTGATCGCGGGTGAGCAGCGGCAGGGACGCCACCGGATGGACTTCCAGAGAGGAGCCGATGCAGAGCAGAACATCGGCTCCTTCGCACAGCTCTCGTGCACGCTTGAGCTTCTGTTCTGAAAGCAGCTCGCCGAACAGCACGACATCAGGCTTGAGGGGGGCCGCGCACGGCGCGCAGCGTGGGACGCCGTCGGGCGCGGCATCGATCAGCTCGGCCACTTCCTCGAGCTCCACGCTTTGCGCACAGCGCGAGCAGCGGCAGTTGGCGATCGAACCGTGCACCTCCACCAGCTCGCGGGTGCCGGCCTTGCGGTGCAGCATGTCGATGTTCTGTGTGATGACACCGTCAAGCATCCCGTGCTGCTCCATCGCAACCAGAGCGCGGTGGGCGCCGTTGGGGAGCTTTCCGCCGAGCGTCGCGAAACGCTGGCCATAGAAGCTCCAAAAACGCACGGGATCGGCGTGGAAGACGTCGATGTGCGCGACCGCCATCGGATCGACGTTCTCCCACAGACCTGTTCCCGGGGAGCGGAAGTCGGGGATCCCCGAGGGCACCGATACGCCCGCGCCGGTGAGCGCCACGACGGAGCCCGCGCCGCGCACCAGCCCGGCCAGTTCTGCGATCCCCGGTCGAGGTGGCGCCTGGGTGTGCATCGCCGCTACTCAACTGCCTTTGAAGCGCGCCGCTCGTTTGCCGAGGAACGCGGAGATCCCCTCCTTGGCGTCCTCGCTGCGAAAGACGGTGGCAAATCCCTGCTTCTCGGCCTCGATGCCCTGATCGAGGTCCCCGGCGGCGGAGACGCGCTTTATCTGCTCCATCGCCAGCGGTGCCTGGCCGGCCAGCTTGCGCGCCCACGCCAGCGCCGTGTCGAACAGTTCATGGTCCTCGACGATGCGGTTGACCAGCCCGAACTCGAACGCCTCATCGGCGAGGATCGGATCGCCGATCAGGTTCATCTCGAGCGCCTTGTTCTCACCGACCAGGCGCGGCAGACGCTGGGTGCCGCCGAACCCGGGAATGATCCCGAGCTTGATCTCGGGCTGACCGAAGATCGCCGAGCGTGCCGCGACACGTACATCGCAAGCCATCGCAAGCTCGCAGCCGCCGCCGAACGCGAGACCGTTGACCGCGGCGATCGTGGCGATACCTCCCGAGCCCAGCTCTTTGAACAGCGCGTGCGTCTCGTGGACCAGCCGTTCGCCGCCCGCCTCGTCCATCGAGGTGAACGCCTTGATGTCGGCCCCGGCGCTGTACAGGAACGGGTTTGAGGAGGCGATCACCAATGCCCGGACCCCCGAGTCCTTCGCCTTCTGCCACACCTTGCCCAGATCCTCGATTACCTGCGGGGAAATCGAGTTCATCTGGCCGTTGGCGAGCCATGCGATCGCGACACCATCCGGGCGACTCTCCAGCTTGATGACCTGGGTGGGTGGGACCGAATCATCAGAGTCGGCCTGTGGATATGCATAGAAGCCCTGGCCTGACTTCTGACCGAGGCGCCCCTGCGCGACGAGACGACGCAAGATCGTGGGCGGCGCAAAGCGCTCTCCGTGACGCTCTACGGCGTTCTCCAGTCGCTCGAGGATCGTGTCGAGGCCTTCCACGTCGGCCTTCATGAACGGCGGCAACAGCCCACGGCGCGGATCGAGTCCGGCGCCCGCCATCAGGCCGAAGTCGATGTCGCGGTGCGTGGCGACTCCCTCCTCGAGCACCAGGCAGGCCTCCACGAACGTCTTCAGTGAAAGCATCTCCACCAGCTCCGCGATGTCCGGCTCGTTCTCACCGGAGATGTTCGGCTCGCCCTCGGCGCTGTAGAAGCCCTCTCCCTGAGTCTTCGCTCCGAGCTTTCCTTCGGAGACGAGCTTTTGCATCCCCTTCGGTACGTAGAAGCGCTCGTCTCCGTAGGAGTCGGCGAGGTGCTCGGCGACGTGCAGCACGGTGTCGAGGCCCAGCAGGTTCACCAGGAAGTAGGGGCCCACAGGCACGACGTTCGCCGCGCCCACGCCCTCGTCGATCTGCTTGATCGACAGGCCCTTCTGCTCCTGCTCGCGCCAGATCTCAGAGATGCCGGAGTTGAGGATGCGGTTGACGACGAACCCGGGGACCTCCGCGCAGGTGATTGGTTGCTTGCGGATCGTCTGAGCGAATGTGACCGCGGCGGCGACCGTCTCGATCGAGCTCTCCTCCCCCTCGACGATCTCGATCAACGGCATGATCGAGGCGGGGTAGAAGTAATGAAAGCCCACGACCTTGTCAGGACGCAGCGTCGCTTCGCCGATCTCGGAGATCGACAGCGAGGAGGTGTTGGAGGCGAGGATCGCGTGCCCGGGCGTGGCCGCGTCGAGCTCGGCGAACACGGCCTGCTTGATCTCCATCCGCTCAGGCACAGCCTCGATCACGAAGTCGACATCGCCGAAGGACTCATAGGAGGTGCTGCCGTGGATGCGCCCGAGGATCTCCTCTATCTGCGCCTCGGCCTGCTCGGGGGTGATCTTGCCCTTCTCCGCGAGCTTGCCCACCTGCCCAGTGGTGACGTTGCGGGCCTCTTGGAGCCCGGCCTGCACGAGCTCCTCGTTGATGTCCTTGAGCACCACGGGGATACCCGCGGCGGCGATCGTCTGGGCGATTTGGCCGCCCATTGTTCCTGCGCCTACGACGGCGGCCTTGAAAACAAACATGCTCTTATGGTTCTCCTATGGCGATTTCCAGGAACCGGAGCCTAGCGACGACGTCTCTTCGCGGCGGACCGGTGCCACGGGTATGCCTTCAGCTCAGTGGCAGCTCATGCCCGAACCGCTCGAGCTCCCGCTGCATGCTCTCTAGCACTGGGCGTCTCACGAACAGACGGTCTATGAACAGCGCCCGCAGACGCGATCCTGTCAGTCGGTAGTCGAGCTCTACAGCGACGCGAACCGCGCTGCTGTCCTCGGCGGTGGCGGCCAGCTCTTGAAAGGTGACTTGCCGGGTGCCCGACAGTCGGTCATCGGAGATTTCGCTGAGCCCTCCCTGTCCGGGCCGGTGCTCGAGGATCCGCTCGCTCACGCGTCCGCGACCGGCCGGGGTCGAGTCCCACACCGCCCCACTGCCCTGTGTGGGCCAGCTCTCGTCCACGTGCACGATCTCCCCGAAGCCCTCGATGAACGACGGCCAGCGATGCACTTCATACCAGAGCCGCTCGGCCTCCTTCACGGACGCCGGGAAATCCATTGCGCACCGTACGAGCGTCATCGCTTGATTATGCCCGCCACCGACCGGCCAAACGCCGCCGGCGCTTGGCACGGTGGGGAGCACTCAAGGCGCGGCTCCCCACCGTCCTCGCGGGTGTTATGCAAGCGCCGCCGTGGGCTCCTCGACACGCCGCGGGAGCAGCGTTTCGCGAGCGATGACGAGGCGCTGGATCTGTGAGGTGCCCTCATACAGCTGCATGATCTTGGCGTCGCGGAAGAGCTTCTCCACCGGGTACTCCTTGATGAAGCCGTAGCCGCCGTAGACCTGGACGGCTTCGGTGGCTACCTTCATCGCGGTATCCGCGGCGAAGCGCTTGGCGTGCGAGGAGACGAGCGTGTTGCGTTCCCCGTTGTCGAGCATCACAGCCGACTTCCAGGTGAGCAGACGCGCCGCTTCGATTTCGGTGGCCATGTCAGCGATGATGAACTGGATCCCCTGGTGCATCGCGATCGGCACACCGAACTGAACCCGTTCCTTTGAGTAGTCGGTGGCGAACTCGAACGCCGCCCGGGCGATACCGGTAGCCATCGCGGCGACACCGGGACGGGTGCGATCAAGGGTCATCATCGCGAGCTTGAAGCCCTTGTTTTCCTCGCCGAGCAGGTTCTCGGCCGGCACCTCGACGTCGTTGAAGGAGATCGTCGCGGTGTTCGACGCACGTTGACCGAGCTTGTCCTCCTTCTTGTCCACGACAACGCCCCAGTCGCGCTCGACCACGAAGGCTGAGATGCCGCGATGGCCAGCGTCCTTGTCGGTCTTGGCGTAGACGGTGTAGTAGTCGGCGTGACCGCCGTTGGTGATGAAGCACTTGGAGCCGTTGATGACGTACTTATCGCCCTTCTTCACGGCGCTGGTGCGCATCCCGGAGACATCTGAGCCGGCGTCGGGCTCGGTCAGACAGAAGGAGGCGAGCTTCGGCTCCTCGGTGAGGGCGCCCAGGTACTTCTTCTTGATCTCCTCCGAGCCGCCGAGCGTGATCGGCGCGGGCGCCAGCCCATTGCAGCCGAGTGAGGTCTGGATGCCCGAGCAGCCCCAGGAGAGCTCCTCCTCGATCAGACAGCCCTCGAAGTAGCCGATGCCGGGCCCACCGTACTCCTCGGGGATGTGGGTGTTCATCAGCCCGACTTCCCAGGCCTTCTGTAGGACGTCCTGTGGCCAGGTGCCGTCCTTGTCGTACTCCCAGGCGACGGGACGGATCTCCTTCTCGGCAAAGTCGTGCGCCATTTCGCGTAGGTTCTTTTG
This sequence comes from Solirubrobacteraceae bacterium, assembly GCA_036561505.1. Lineage (GTDB taxonomy): Bacteria > Actinomycetota > Thermoleophilia > Solirubrobacterales > Solirubrobacteraceae > Palsa-744. The sequence continues at coordinate 10,372 of DATBPE010000077.1, read as the reverse complement.
CTCGTCTGTGAGCGTGAAATCGACCATGGTTCCTTGTGATCTCCTAAGGCTGGCGCGGAACAGACTCATCGCCAAAGCGTTTTCGCCGATACCCGCGCGGGTAGATTGACTAGTCAGTCAACGCTGGTGTCAACAAGGGTAGCGAAGGGTTCGACCGCCGACAAGCGTCCATCAGAGGACGCCGCGGGTGGCGCTGGCCGGGAAGTTGAGCAACAATCAGCCAATGCAGAGCGCATTCATGATCGTGCTGTTCGCGGCGATCGCGCTGTTCGTAATCGGCGGCCTGGTCTCCACACTCGGCCGCGGAAGTGTCTATGACCAGATCGGTCAGGGCGGATTGTCGATGGGGGAACGCTCACACGAGCAGCCCGCGAGCGACTCCTCCTCTGCGCATGCCGAGCGTGAGCAGGAGATCCGCCAGATGCTGCAGGCTCGCAGCGAGCGCCGAGTGCGGCAGGGCTCTGAGCCTTTGGATATCGATGCCGAGCTCGCGGCGCTGATCGATTCGCGCTCAGAGCGCCCGGCGGCCGCGAGCACCGGCTTCAACGACGCGGCATTGACCGATGAAGTTCGCCAGCTGGTGATGGCTCGCAACGCGCGCCGGGAGCGCCGCGGAGAGCAGCCGCTGGACGTCGAGTCGGAGATCGCACGAACGCTCACGGAGCTCGACTCCCACAGCTAGAAGATCTGATCAGGTATAAACGCCTTATGGCCGACAAGCCACGTTTTGAGCTCGACGAGCTGACGATCCGACCGGGGACCTACTTCAACCCTCAGACCGAGGTACTGATAGTGGTCGATGACTCCCCCGAACTGGACCACGAGATCTTCAACATGGAGGAGTTCGAGGGCGCCGAGTGGGTACTGATCTCTGATGAGTCCCCGCTGGACGAGCATCGCCGCGACGAGCTGCTCGAGCGTTTCCAGGTCACTTATCACCCCGGCGGTGAGCATTCGATCGACGGGGACCACGACGAGGAGGAGCCGGAGGACGAGCTGGAAGCCGACGATCAGGAGGTCGGCAGAGAGTGATGCTTCTTCCTGGCTAGTCCGCGGTGGCTCCCACCACCTGCCGCGAGGGGCAAACGGGTTTCAGCCTTCCAGCAGGGTGGCGCATTTCTGTAGCGCCGAAACGCTCTGCCCGGCGCTGTGGATACAGCTCATGTAGGTCTGTGAGGCGGGTGATTTGCTCGATCCGCCGCTGGAGTTCGTGGTGGTGGTTTCACTCGCGGTGGAGCTCGGTGTTTCACTTGAGGGGCTCGGCTGCTGTTCTTGCTGGGTCTGCCCGGCAGAGCTCGTGGGGGCCGCGATCAGACCAAGCTCACGCAACAGAGCTATCAGCTGGGAAATCGGGTGGGGCTTACTCGGCGCTGTGATCGTCTGCGGTTGGTTCAGGCCGGCGAACTGGAGGTGCAGGTCGAGCGTCGCGGTGCGCAGGCCGCCGAGTTCCTGGCGGGCTTGGGAGGATGTCGAAAGGACGGCGTGCACGCTGAGGCTGCGCAGCAGATGATCTTCGGCGCCGGTGTAGAGATCCACGCGCGCGGAGGTGAGCGAGCGGGCAAGGGCGAGGGTCTGCTGGGTGGATAGCAGCCCTGCTTTGCTCGAGCTCAGACCGAGCGTGCCGCCGGCGCCCGACAGCCGCGCGGCGTCCGCCAAGAAGCGGGTGAGGTTCAGGCCGGCGATGAGGTGGATCGTGTGTTCGCCTCCGACGGTCGTCTCGGCGGCCTTCACCGGGTGCTCGAGCCAGCTTCCGGGGTTCACCCCCAGCGAGGCGAAAGAGGAGTGTTTCGCCGAAGCGTTGGCTTTTTCGCTCGATTGTGCGTAGCCCTGCTGCAGCGCATTCAGGGTGCTCTGAGGCATCTGAAAGGCGGTCCCTTCCAGGCGCACGAAGAAGTTGTTGGCTACCGACACCGCGCCGGCCTTCAGTGTGTGACCGCCGGTGGCCAGGGCGACATTCAGATCGAAGTGTGGGAGCTTGCCGGACCCCACGCTTTGAAACGGTCCTTTCACGCGCAGCGAGACCGGTGTGCTCAAGCTCGGCAGCCCGCTGGCGGACAGGCTGAACGACAGACCCAGCTCGCCGCTGTCGATCTGGCGGTGGGAGTGGAAGGTGTCGTTGACGATCGTCTGGGCGCTGGGAGTGCCGCCGCCACCGCAGCCCGCGAACCCGGCGATCAACACGAGGCAAAGCGCAAGCGCAACTACGGTGCGCGGGAGCGTGTTGCAGTCACGTGCGTTCATATCAAGGGCGTCCGCCTGCAGCTGCGCGTGCAGCGACAGTGGCGGTCGAGCGTAGCATCAGCCACATGAGCGCGATGCGGCAGGCCATCCTCCTCCTGGTGGCGCTACTGAGCGGCCTCATCGCCACCGTGCCCGCCGTCGCGGCGGACGGGATCCAGAGGGCGCCCGCCGCCGCGGGGCACACTGGGCTGCTCGTGTTGGGAGCGGATGGGCGCACCTTCCTGCGCCACGATCGCTACCTGCCCGCCGGTGGCTTCCCGGCCGCACAGGCGCACGCGAGCAAGCCAACGCCAGCAGTCCGGTTCGCCCAAGCACGAGCAGCCGCCACCCACCCTCCGACGGTGACCGGCGCGCTATCCCAGTTGAAGGCTCATGGCACGATCACCTCCACCTCATACAGCCAGTATCGCTCGGCCTTCCTCGCCTCCCAGCACACGCTGAAGAAGCTCTCCGGACAGCGGCACACAGAACTGGCGGCCGTGCTGGCGAACATCCAGGCGATCGCCTCCTCCGGCGGGTTCATCCCCACCCGGTTGCCCGCGCTGTTTCTGACACTGGAACGCAACCGGCAGTGGTGGAGCACCGGGCCGCTGCTCTCCTACGGTCAGCGCGTGAGCTTCCCCGGCTCACGGATCGTCTGGGAGTACTACCCGGGTCAGGGTGTGGAGATCCAGTGGCTTGGAACTTTCGGGGAGGCCAACGGTTACTTCCTGGCGGGAAACCAGAACACCGCGCTGAAGGACCTGCTGGGCGAAGTGATCGGGCTCGCCAGCAGCCGTGCCGGCGGCATCGCCTGGGAGTACATGTTCCAATTCGACGGAGGCCTCCCGCCGTGGACGAGCGGACTCTCCCAGGGAACGGCGCTACAGGTACTCACGCGGGCGTGGTCGCGCTTTGGCGAACAGAGCTACCTGACGGCCGCGCAACAGGCGCTGGGGATCTTCAAGACGGCGCCTCCCAGCGGCGTGCGCGTCGCGACCGCGGCGGGAGCGGAGTACGCCGAGTACACCTACGCGCCCAGCGACCGCATCCTCAACGGCTTCATCCAATCGCTGGTGGGCCTGTACGACTACACCGAACTGACAAAAGACCCGCTCGGCGAACAGCTCTTCCAGGCGGGCGACGCCGAGGCGCGCGCGGAGGTGCCCCACTACGACACCGGCGGCTGGTCCAAGTACGACCAGCACTCCGAATCGGACCTGAACTACCACGAGTTGCTCGCCGAATTCCTTCTGCACCTCTGCCAGCGCACCAAGAAGGGGCCGCCACTGCCCGTCCTGACCCCCACCCCGACTCCCACGCCCGCCCCGACGCCGCCAGCGCCGGTCAGCCCAAGTGGGGGCAGCCCGCCGGCGGGCACGTCGAACCCCCCCGCCCAGGCGGCCAGCTCACACCATCCGACACCGATCCCAGGCGATGAGATCTACTGCACGACCGCCGAAAACTTCCAGGAAGACCTGCACACCCCGCCGGTGATCGCACTGTTGACCCAGAAGCTGCGCACCGGCTCGCACGCCGGCGTGCAGTTCTCCCTCTCGAAGGTATCGAGCGTCAAATTGGTCGTCTCCAGGAACGGGCGGGCGGTGTGGAGCAACAGCGCCACCGTCGAAGGCGGGAAGCCGCGACTGTTGTGGATCACGCCCGCCAAGGGCGGCGAATACTCAGTCTCCCTGCATGCGGTGGACCTCGCCGGCAACAGTGCCACGGTGGAAGGCAAGATCACCCTGGCCCACTAGCCCGGCTGGGCGGATGCTTCGGCGCATGCCGCGATTTCAGCCACGCTCCTAGACTTGCAGACAGATGGCGCCGAGGACGATCCTGTATACGGGCAAGGGTGGCGTGGGAAAGACTTCGGTCGCCGCCGCCAGCGCCTTGCGTTGCGCGCAGGCGGGGTTGCGCACGATCCTGGTGAGCACCGACCCGGCGCACAGCCTCTCAGACAGCCTCGGTGTCGAGCTGTCCGCGGACCCGACCCCGATCGGAGAGTCGCTGTGGGGCCAGCAAATCTGCGCGCAGGAGGAGCTCGAGCGCAACTGGTCGGGCGTGCAGGAGTGGCTCGGGGACATGCTCGTCTCGCGTGGGGTCAATCGGATCTCCGCGGCCGAGCTGACGGTGCCGCCCGGCATGGACGAGCTGTTCAGTCTGCTCGCGCTCAAGCGCCACCACGAGAGCTCGAGCTACGAGGTGATCATCGTGGACTGCGCCCCGACGGGGGAGACTCTGCGACTGCTCGCTTTCCCGGATGTCGCTCGCTGGTGGCTCGAACGCGTGCTGCCCGCCCAGGGGCAGATCATGGCGGCCGCCAGACCGTTCGCCCGCGCGATGCTCGATCTGTCTCTTCCCGGCGAGGCTGTTCTCGAGGACGTGCAGCGCCTGGCGAGCAACCTGATCGCGCTGCACGAGATCCTCTCAGACCACGAGCACGTGACGATCCGCCTGGTGATGAACCCCGAGGAGATGGTCATCGACGAGGCCCGCCGCACGTTCACCTACCTGAACCTGTACGGCTATCTCACCGACGCGGTGATCGTCAACCGTGTGTTCCCCGAGCAGGTCGGCGCCTATTTTCAGAGCTGGCGGTGCCGCCAGCAGGAGCACCTGCAGGCGGTGCGAGAGGCGTTCTCTCCGGTGCCGGTGCTGTGCGCCCCCTACTTTCAACAGGAGGTCCTCGGAACCGAGATGCTCGAGCGCCTCGGTGAAGAGCTCTTCGGCGCCCACGAGGTCGCGGGAGTGCTACACGACCGCCTGGCCAACGAACTGACGGTCTCCGCCGATGACGCCGTCCTGCGTATCGACCTGCCGTTCGCCCGTCGCGAGCGGATATCGATGAAGAAGATCGGCGCGGAGCTGATCATCAAGGTCGACGAGCACAAGCGCACGATCGTGCTGCCGCCGGCGCTCGCCGAGCACCGTCCCGAACCGGCGCGGCTGGTGGACGGCGCCCTGCAGGTGCGTTTTCTCGCGCCCGAGCCGACCCTGGCGGGATCCGGTGGCTGAACCCGCGGGCAGCCCCGATGACCCGCTGGCGACGCTGCGAGAACATCTACGCGACGCCCAGCAGGCCGCCCAGCAACTTCTGCACGATGCCACCGAAACGCCCCCGTCGGGATGGGCCTCACCGGAGCCTGAGGGCGGCGGCTGGCCGGCGCAGGAGCTGAACTCGCTGGGCGAGTCGCTGCGCTCTCTACGCGAGCTGCTTCCCGATGAGTTGCGCGCGCAGCTGGCCGAACTGATCCGCCAGCTGCTGGAGGTGCTGCGTGCGCTCCTGGAGGTGCTGCTCTCACGCCTGCACGGCCCAAAGCCAACCCCAACCAGCGAGATCCAGGACATACCGATCCTCTGAGCCAGACGCACCTGGATGGTTCCCAGGCGCCCGCCCGTACAATCGAAGGTGTGTCAAAGGACAGTCCTCGAACCTGGATCCTGACGGGGTCGCCCGAAAACTACGCGGCCACCCGCGAGCACGGCTTCACGGTGATCGGCATCAAGGAGCGCAACCGTCCACGGGCGCTCCAGATCGAGCCGGGCGATCGCATCGTGCTGTACCTGACCAAGGTGATGGCGTTCGCAGCGTCGATCAGGATCACCGGGGAGCTGTATGAGGAGCGCAGCAAGATATGGCCGGGGAAGCCCTCTAACCCCGACGCCTACCCATGGCGTTTTCAAACCGAGCCCGAGCTGGTACTGGACGAGCAGCGGTGGCTCCCCGCGCAAGAGCTGGCCGCGCAGCTGGAGCACGTTCGTAAGTGGCCTCCAGAGCACTGGAAGCTCGCCTTTCAGGGGCAGCTGCGCACGATCTCCGAGGCCGACTCGCGGCTTTTGAGCGAGCGTATGCGTGCCCAAACCAGCGTGAGTGTCTGAGCGAGCCGTGTCGCGGACGCCCGACCCTCGAACCTGAGCGAAGCGGAGATCACCGTGCCCGTCGAGCGCGAGCATCAACGAGCTCACCACAGCAGCACAAGCGGCGCTCGTTCGCTGCCTGGGCGGCTGCTGGACGCCTGGAGCGTGCTGGAGCCCGAGCGTCGGCTCGCCGCGTTCGCCTCACTCGGGCTGTTCGTGTCGATGTTTCTGCACTGGTACAGCAAGACGAACACGCTCGTGGTGCGCGGGGCGATCAGATCCACCCAGACCAGCCTGAGCGCGTTTCAAGCCTTCTCCTTCGTGGAGGCGGCCGTGCTGCTCGTCAGCGTCGGGGTGCTCGCGATGCTGTTCGCAAGGGCCGAGGGGCGGACCTTCAACCTTCCCGGCGGCGACGGGGTGATCGTAATGATCGCCGGTGGCTGGACGGCGCTACTGATCTTCTACCGGCTGCTCGACAAGCCGGGGCTGCAGGGCAACGAACGGGTCACCGCGACCGTCGGGGTCGAGTGGGGGATCTTCGTCGCTCTGCTGGTGGCGCTTGGTTTGCTCTATGCGGGCCGGCGGATGCGCACCGCCACGCGCGCCAGCTCCATCTCGGCCCGACGGCGCTCCCGCCTTCAGGAAGAGCCTTCACCCACCGAGAGCACCTTTCCGGGGGTGCCAGCACCGCCCTCCGTTTCGGAGGCTCAGGCAAGCCCCGAGCGCCCACGCCATCCACCGTCGCCGGCCGCCGCGAAGCCGCCGCGGCCCGTCAAGGCCCCTGCTACCTCTACAGAACAGCTCTCCTTTGAGGATCAGCCGCCTGGGAGCGAGGAAACCGACCCTCGCGCTTAGGGTGCCGAGGGGTCGCTGACCAGCACGAACGCCGCGGTCGTCACCCCGATCAGCACGATGCCGAGCACGATCACAGCGGGCGATTTGATCAGGTGCCCGAAGCCTCCAATCAAAAAGCCCGAAACGAGCCCGAACAGGTACGGAGTGACCGACGGGTTCACGCTCGCGAACAGGGTAATGAGTCCCAACATCACGTGAGTCCTATCATTCGGGCGAGGATGAGTGCCCCACCAGAGCCCCTCAACGCCACAGATCTCGCCGAGGGTCTGCGTGCGGCGGACTATCTGCCGAGCGAGTCTACGGCCCTGGTTTCGTTCCTTGCGGTCAAGCTCGGCAAGCCAGTTTTGGTCGAGGGACCGGCGGGTGTGGGCAAGACCGAGCTGGCCAAGGCGCTGGCGAGTTACCTGGGCCGTGAGCTGGTGCGCCTGCAGTGCTATGAGGGCCTGGACGAGGCCAAGGCGCTGTACGAGTGGAACTACCGCAAGCAACTGCTGCGCATCCAGGCCGAGGCGTCAGACACCGGCTGGGACGAGGTGCAGGAGGACATCTTCGGGGAGGACTTTCTGCTGGCGCGCCCGCTGATGCGAGCGATCGCCTCCGAGCAGCCGGTGGTGCTGCTGATCGACGAGATCGACAAGACCGACCAGGAGTTCGAGGCGATGCTGCTGGAGCTGCTCTCGGACTTTCAGATCTCGATTCCCGAGCTCGGGCAGGTCTCATCGCGCACCCACCCGGTGGTTCTGCTGACCTCCAACAACTCGCGTGAGTTGACCGAGGCGCTCAAGCGCCGCTGCCTGTACCTGTGGTTGGACTATCCGACGCTCGAGCACGAGCTGGAGATTGTCAAGCTGCACGCGCCGCAGCTGAGTGAGACGGTGGCGCAGAAGCTCGTGGAGGTGATCGCGATGGTGCGCTCGCTCGATCTCAAGAAGCCGCCTTCGATCGCCGAGTCGATCGACTGGGCACGCGCGCTTCTGCTGCTCGGCGCCGAAGACATCGACGGCGAGATCTTCAACCAGACGATGTCGGTGATCGTCAAGCACCGCACCGACATGGATGTCGTCGCCGAGCGCGTCGGGGTGAAGATCTCCCAGCAGCGGCCGGCCGATGCCCAGCCCGCCTAGGGAGCCCCTCCCGGCACAGTCAGACCGCGGCGGCATGGCCGCGAGGTTGCTGGAGCTCGGCGAGCAGCTGCGCGCCGAGGGAGTGGTGCTGGGGACCTCCGAGCTACTGGACGCGTTCGCGGCGCTGCAGGAGATCGGCTGGAGCTCAGAGCAGGACTTCCGTGACGCGCTGGCGGCCACACTGGCCAAGAGCCAGGAGGACCGGCGGATATTCGACCTGGTCTTCGAGCGCTTTTTCTTCCGCGCGGCCGAGCTCGCCGCGATCCACCAGCAGACACAGAACGAGGCCTCAGAGCGGGATCTGCCGTCGCTGGAGGAGCTCTCCGAGGAGGAACTCGAGAGCCTGCGCGTTCAGATCGCCGCCGCGCTGCGCGAGGGATCCGAGGGAGCGATGCGCGACCTAGCGCGGATCGCGATCGCCGCCTTCGCGCGTCAGGAGCAGGGCTCCGGGGTGATCGGCGTTGACGTTCAGCGGATCCGCCGCACGCTTGGCCTTCGCGCCGAGCCCCAACCGCAGCTGCCGCAGGAGGACCCCCGCCGCGAGGGTCTGCCGCGCGAGGCGTTGCGGCGTTTCGAGGCGCTGTTGCGCCGGGAGCTTGAACGCTCCCAGATCAAGCGCACCGGCAACCTGCCGGCCGCCCGGCCACTGGGCGAGCTCGACCGGGCGCTGCCCTCCGGCCCACTGGCGGACCTCGCGGCGGTGCACCGTGTCGTGGCGCAGCTGCGCCGGCGGCTGGCCACCCAGGGACACCAGACCCGCGGGCACCGCCACCACGCGCACGTCGACGTGCGCCGCACGATGCGCGCGTCGCTTCAGACCGGTGGCGTGCCGGTGGTACTGAAGTACCGCCCCCGGCGCCCACGCCGCCCGGAGATCTACGTGCTGTGCGACGTATCCACGAGCGTCACCTCCGCTTCGGTGTTCTTCCTCTCGGTGCTGCACGCCCTGCACGACTCCTTCCGCAAGATGCGCTCCTTCGTGTTCATCGAGCGCATCTCGGAGGTGAGCGACATCTTCCAGCGCGAGCGCAACTTCAAAGCCGTCTCGGAACGGATCTCAGGCGACGCCGGTGTGGCCGACATTTCCGGCTACACCGACTACGGCCGTGTCTGGTCGGAGTTCCTGGAAAAGGTCGAAGACGATTTGCATCCCCGCGCGACGGTGATCGTGCTCGGGGACGCGCGCACCAACGGCCGTGACCCACGCGCGGACATCTTCGCCCAGATAGCCGGCCGCGCCGGACGCACCTTCTGGCTGAACCCCGAGCCACGGTTGTATTGGAACTACGGCGACTCGGTGATAGCCGCCTATGAGCAGCACTGCCAGGCCTTCGAGTGCTGGACGACATCGCAGCTGGAGGACTTCGTGCGCGCACTGACGCGACCGGTCATCGCCGCGCCGCGCTAGGATCGCCTCCTGAGTACACCAGGGGAGCTGGCGGGCAAGCCGGCTGAGATGGCGCACTAGGAGATTCCCGGCGCCGACCCTTTGAACCTGTGGGGTAATGCCCGCGAAGGGAGCCACGTGTCAACTGGACTGCAATCCCGGGCGCAAGCAACGCCAGCCGTGCCAGAGCTCCCCAGCGTGCAGCTGAGCGGCGTAACCCATTCCTACGGGAATCCCGCAGGGACACCGCTGACGGTGCTCGAGGACCTCTCGTTGAGCGTCCAGGAACGCCAGATGCTGGCCGTCGTGGGACCCAGCGGATGCGGCAAGACCACCCTGCTCGAGCTGATCTGTGGGCTGCAACAACCGGACACGGGCACCATCAGCAGCCAGCCGGCGGCGCTGATGCCCCAACGCGATCTGCTGTTGCCGTGGTTTTCGGCTCTGGACAACGCCGCGCTGGCGCTGCGCCTGGCCGGCGCCTCGCGCGCACAGGCACGCCAGCGGGCCGGGAAACTGTTCACTGAACTGGGGCTCGGTGGATTCGAGCGGACCCCGCCACACGAGCTCTCCGGTGGAATGCGCCAACGCGTGGCGTTCCTGCGGACGCTGCTCTCGGGAAAGGCGGTGCTGTGCCTGGACGAGCCGTTTGGCGCACTCGACGCGATCACCCGCCTGCACATGCAGCGCTGGCTGATCGACGCCCTGCGCCACCAACCACGAACGGTGGTGCTGGTCACACACGATGTCGAGGAGGCGATCCTGCTGGCCGACCGTGTGGTTGTGCTCTCCCCCCGCCCCGGGCGGCTGCTGGAACAGTTCCAGGTCACGATCGAGCGGCCCCGCGTCCACACCGATCCGCGGGTGGTGGAGCTGCGAGAGCGCGCTATGCGGGCCCTTTCACTGGGTGCACAGACGGTCAGCG
>DATBPE010000076.1:0-5592 GCA_036561505.1 Solirubrobacteraceae bacterium | reverse complement strand
GGCTCCGGAAAAGATGATCCCCTCGCCATTTTCGACGATGGCGTTGTCTTCGATGATCGCCCCTTCCGAGTAGGGATAAAGCTGGATACCGCGATCAGCGTTGTGGGCGATGATGTTTCCTATTATCCGTGTGTCTATTGCATCCTCAACGTAGATACCGTGCTGGTGGTTGTCGGCAGGCAGGAGTCCACAGTCGTGGATGTTGTTGTCGAGAATAGAGGTCGACTCAGCAACCCCAAAGTCCTTGTTTCCGAGGTCGAAACATATGGTGGTGTGTTCGTTTGTGATGTCATCCGATTGGAAGATTGTGTGGCTTGCATCGACAGTGGGGCTCGGTAGCAACCCGTTATTCGGCTGGTGGGAGCCGTTGAGATCCAAGTCGGCGATGGTGATGTAATTGGAGCCAGGCGGAACGTAGAGACGTCCTGTTATTTGGGCCCGTTCGCCGGGATAACTGCGTAGGACAAGCGGCGCTACTGACGTTCCGCCGTGGTTCAAGCGCAGGCCTCTTTCATAGATGCCGGCGCGCAGGCATCCGACCTGGCCTGGCGTGAGTGCATCGGCAAGGGCTTGCGCCGTGCGCAGGGGTGCGGCGGGCGAGCCGGCCGCACCATCGGAACCCTGTGGCGAGGCCACCTTGGTGCAGGTCGTGGGGACCGATTCAGCGCGGACCGCTGCACTTAGGAGCCAGCTCGCGCACACAGCTAGCCCGACGGCGAAAATCAGACGTCGACGAGGAAGATGAGCGCACGATTCGGCGGAGGAGTACAAGGCCGGCGCGCAAGCCGAGCGGCGTAATATTTTGCTTGCACGGCTAAACATGGACGGTCGAGCCTCCGTCATTGATGGATAACCAAGTTCAAGCGCCATCGACACCTATAACCTCTTGATGAACCGTTCCCACTCTCGCTCGGACGAAGGTCCATGTGCCTCTCAGCCACGCCTTACCCGCCTGGAGGCGTTCGTATCCGTTCGTCGGCGGGCGGGTCGATCAAATGCCGACGCGACGTGGAATCCCAGCATCCGCGCGGATGAACACCTAGCTCGTGATTGGCTCGCACGAGAGCTCTAGGCATGAGTCGCCGCGCCTCGCCAACCGCTACCGTTGTTGCGGTGTTGCCTTCCCGCCCAACCTACTTGAGCCGAGCGTATGCAGAGCGATAGCGAGACGCCTAGTGACTCCAGCTGGCTCGCGCCGCCCGGCCCACGCGAAGGACTAGGCCACTACTTTGAAGTCATCCGCGAACGCCTGCGGCTGATCATCGCCTGCGTAGTGCTGGCCACGGTAGCGGCAGGCGTCTATGTGAAGCTGACGCCACGCTCGTGGCAAGCGGAATCCAGGCTGCTCGTGACGCCGGTCAACTCGGAAACTAGCTTGATCGGTCTCGGCCTGATCACCAACTCCTCCAACCCCACAAGCGATGTCTCGACGGCCGCCAGCTTCGTGACGACACCTGAAGTGGCGGCACTCGCAGTCGCTAGTCCAAATGTAGGTCACACGACAGCCGAGGCACTGCTCGGAGAGGTCAGCGTGGCGCCGGTGGCGGCCAGCAACGTGATAGCGATCACTGCCACGTCGTCGAGCGCCGCCAGGGCTCAAGCGATCGCAAACGCCTTCGCGAGCGCGACCGTGCGATACCGGACGCAAACATTTCACCACCAGCTGGAAAAAATCATCCCGACACTGCAGGCGCGGGTACAGGCTCTTCCTCCTGCCCAGCGCACGGGCCAGGGATCGCTGGGTGAAAGGCTAGCCACGCTGCAGACGTTGCTTGCCGGGCCTGACCCCACCGTCAGCATCCAGGCAATGGCCCAGCTTCCCACTGCGCCGTCCTCGCCAAAGACCAAGCTCAGTATCGCCGCCGGCATCATCGTTGGACTCATCATCGGCCTCGGCGCAGCCTTCGCAATGGAGGGATTGGATCCGCGAGTTCGCCGCGAGGAGCGACTTCGGGGAATCATTCGCCTCCCAGTGCTCGCACGCATACCCCGTGAGCGCATCCTCTCGCGACGCGCCCCGTTGCGCCCAAGCGACATATCACCCACCGCACACGAGAGCTACCGGATGCTGCGGATCGCGCTGGGCGTTCGCGGCGCCTCCCCCGTATCGCGCTCGATCATGATCACCGGCCCGACGAGCTCCGATGGCAAGTCAACCGTCGCGCTGAATCTCGCGGCCACTATCGCTTCCGCCGGGACGCAGGTGATCCTGATCGAGGCTGATCTACGACGCCCATCGCTCGGGACCGCTCTTGGCATCCGGGCACCCAGAAGCGTCACTGACGTCGTGACCGAAGAGGTCGAGCTTGAGGACGCCCTCATCACTGTCGAGGAGCTGGGACCCAACCTGAGAGCGCTGCTCGCTGACCCGCCCAACCCCTACCGAGCGGAAGGGGTGCTCGCATCCACTGAGAAGCTCGTGGAAAGCGCCGAGGCGCTGGCCGATTACGTGATCTTCGACGCACCGCCAGTCGCCGAGGTCAGCGACATCCTGCCGCTCAGTCGACAAGTTGATGACGTACTGATCGTGGCGCGTCTGGGGCACAGTCGCGCCGATCAGCTCGTGAACATGGGTGAGCTCCTGGTGCGCCAGGGAGTTCGCCCGGTGGGCATGGTACTCGTCAGTGATGGCCTGAAGCACGGAAGCGGCTACTACGTCCAACCTCGCGCCAAGCGCGGTGTCCGGCGCGGCATGCGTCAGCGCGTATCCGCGGGCGGCACGAGCGGGCTCTAAGTCGCTGATGATAGTTCGCGTCCGCCGAGTCGAGCTGCTCGCTCCCCTCGCCCTCGGAGCGGCGCTAATCATCGGGGGGCTCGCGGCGACTGCACCGGCGGTCGCCGTCGGAGCCGCCGCAGGATTGGTCTTTGCCTTCGTGGTGTTCGCCGATCTAGCGGTGGGCTTTGCCATGCTGGGCTTTCTCAGCTTCCTTGAGGTGCTTCCAACATCGGGGGGCCTCAGCCTGGCTAAGGGCGCCGGCCTCCTACTAGCGGGCGCGTGGGTTGTGCGCCTGTGCACCAATCAGCGCGAACGAGACTTCTTCGCGGACTACCCGCCGCTGACCTGGACGCTGGTGGCCTTCGTGGCGTGGGCGGCACTCACAATCGTTTGGGCCACTCAAACGGCACCAGTCGTCCAAGCCGTCTCGCGATATATCCCGAATGTGCTGCTCCTGCCGATCGCCTTCACAGCGCTGCGCACCCGCCGGGATCTCACGATTGTGCTCGGCGCGATCATGATCGGCGCGATCGTGGCCGCGGCCTTCGGGATTCTCAAGCCACCGAATCCCTCATTGGTGGGCGAAGAAGCCGAACGAGCCACTGGAACTATCGGCGATCCCAACGAACTCGCGGCCGCTCTGCTTGTTGGACTGGCGCTTGGGGCTGGATTTGCCCTGTCGCGAGGGAGTTCGGTGGCTCTGCGGTTGGGTGGTCTAGCGGCGATACCGATCTGCGCGGCCGGGATCTTTCTGAGTCTTTCCCGCGGCGGGCTGGTAGCACTAGTTGCTGTCTTGGTAGCCGGGACGGTCCTCGCGGGCCGCTGGCGGGCAGCCATAACGGGACTGCTGATATTGGTTGCCACGTCTGGGGTCCTGTATTTCACACAAATCGCGTCGCTTCCCGCGCGCGAACGGGTGACCACCGCCGACGGCGGATCGGGGCGCTCGGACCTGTGGACGATCGGGCTGCGGATGGTGTACGCCCATCCCATAGGAGGCGTGGGCGCGGGCAACTTCCCGATCGTCTCAGCTAACTACGTGCTGCAACCTGGCCTAATTCGGCGATCCGAACTGATTTTCTCCGCTGCTCCAAAGATCACCCACAACACATATCTGCAGGTGTTCGCAGAGATGGGTGCCGTCGGTTTCATACTTTTCGCAACTGTCGTCTTGACCTGCCTGCTCTGCGCCCTTCGCGCGGCACGCCTGTGGTCAAAACGCAACGAGGTGGGCATGGAGGCGCTCGCGCGAGGTGCGCTGCTCGCGCTCATCGGCCTACTCGTGGCCGACTTCTTCCTCTCGGAGACTTACGGCAAGCTGCTTTGGATGATGCTGGCGTTGGGTCCCGCGATGCTTGCGCTGGCCCGGCGTGAAGGCCAAAACACCACCAGGTCTTCCCCCGGCTAGATCCACTCGGCGTACAGGTCGATCAGGCGCCGTGCCCAGGTACGCAGGTCAAGACTGTTTGCGAAATCGGCGATCTGCACGTCGAGCCCATTCTCGGCACGGCCACTCAGTACAGACCGGATGGCCTCGGCGAACGCCTGTGGATTCTCCTGCGCGAGCATGCAACCGACGGTCCCTTCGGCCAGCGGGGCGTGGCTTGGGATATTCGAGATAACCGCGGGAGTCCCCATGCACAGTGCCTCGAGTACGGCATAGGGCATGCCCTCCGCTGCGCTGGGAGAGACGAACACGTCCGCTGCGGCGTAGAACACACCGACATCGTCGCGCGGCTCGACAACACAAACCAAATCATCCAGCCCTAGGCCAGCGCTTCTCGCACGCGCTGGCTCTCCGCCGCCCACACACAGCCCCATTAGGGCCATCCCGGAGCGTGACAGCTCGTCAACGGCGGCAAGGAAAAGATCACCGCCCTTCCGATCCCAGTCCCAGCCGAAATGTACGAGTACCGGGCGCCCATCTGGGATTCCGAGCTCCGCTCGCGCTCGGGAACGCTCTTGTTGGGTGGCACGGTGGAAACGCTCGAGATCGACTGCGTTGGGGAACACCACCAGACGACGAGTGGATGCTAGACGCCTGCGCGCAGCGCGGCACAGATCGGCCGACACGCACAAGATCGTCTCCGCTCCCCGGCCGAAGACAGCAAACTTCAGCACGTTACGAATTGCCATGCCCACGCTTGACTCAAGGGGAGTGTGGAGGTGCCAAACGACTATCGTGTTGGCGCGCCCCCGCGCAACTGTGACTGTGGGCAGGTCGAAACTGGTGAAATGAGTGTGCAGCACGGTGCTGTCGTTTCCCTCGGTTACCACGCTTGCCAGCCAAGCCGCTAGTGCTCGGCGGCTCACATCCGGCGCAACCCGAGCGGCGATCCCGTCAGCCTTCAGATCCCGATACCACGGCCTCTCCGCTGCGACGTGGGTAAAAATCACCTCGAACGACCACCCTCGTTGTACAGCGGCGTCGTGCACAGCCCTGAGCATCGGGACGAACGATCCCGGGTACGGCCCTCCGTAGTCAGCTAGATGGACAACCCTCATGACGGATTTTCCTCACTCGCGGGGCTCATTCGGGAGATCGTATGGGTTGACACTGCCAGCAACCACATACAGTCGCTTGGATCGATACGCTCATCCCAGATGGTCGATGGTAATGAAAATCCGTGTCCCGGCGGGCGAGCCAATGCTGACTGGTTCCGGAGTGGTTCGGATTTTTCGGCACCCTTGCATACTTCAGTCCGGGTCTCCGGACCTACGTGTGTCTGCACCCTGCTCGGCGAGCCGTGAATCAGGCCGCGCCCGACGGCGAGCGTGTGCGGCTGGACACGATTCGCCGCAACATGGCTTTCGCCTTCCTCGCGCAGGTCACCGGCGCAGCATTCACCGCCGGCCTGACCGTCTTCTTGGCGCGA
>DATBPE010000075.1:0-10104 GCA_036561505.1 Solirubrobacteraceae bacterium | reverse complement strand
ACGATTCGCGCACCCGACGGATCATTTCCCACCGCGACCGTCCTCGCCACTGGCGAAAGTATCTCGAACGTCACGCCCGCGGTGAGCTCATCGGGCGATGGGCTACTCACCTGGAAACAGAATGGTCTCGGCAACGCGGCATGTCCCTCCTCTGCGATCAGGGGAGCTTCACAGCACCTCGGGGTGTGGTCGACCGCGATGGACGTCGGGCCAAGCTCGTGGCCCGATGCGAGCATCCCCGCGACCGCTTCGACGTCGTTCTCCTCGGGGAATGACATCTCGGTGCCGATGATCCGCGTGCACGAGGAAGGGAACTGCCCTGCCAGCCCGTATCCACAGACGCGCTCGCTGATCGTCCACCATTACCGCTCCGGGCCCGCTGGGCTCACCGACCAGGGGACCTCTGAACTGACGCCTTTGAGCGCCAATAACCTCCAGCTGGTCGAGGGCTGGGCGATGGAACCGGCCGGCAAGATCTTCGCTTGGTACCGCGTCGGAGAAGAACGTTTCCTGCGTGTGTTCGACGGGGTGACTCCCGGCGGCGGAGTGACCCCGGTCATGAAAGAAGAAACCAAGCCGATCACTTCCCCCGCGCCGAATGTGCCCGGTAAACCGGCGCCTTCGACGCCTGCCCCGTCGATCAAACCGCTCGTGCTGCAGCAGTTCGCGATTATCCCGACGATCGATCCAAAGGCACTCGAATTCGAAATGCACTGCCCCCCGCCCACGCAGGAACAGAACGGCGACCAGGGGGAAAGCTGTGCGGGCCGCGCCTACGCCATGTACCTGTTCACTGGCAAACACATCAAGGCCTACGGTGCACGGGCAACTTCCCTCAAGAAGCGCCTAGATGTGATCGCGACGGGATCTATCTCGATCAAGGCCGGGCACAGTGGCCACGTCAAGCTGCATCTGAACAAGCTCGGCAAGAAGCTGCTCAAGACCGGGGCCAGGCTGAAGATCACGCTCAGGCTCGCGGTGACGCTCGGTCAACGCTCGTTCACCGGCAGCGAGCCGGCGACGATCAAGACGCGCAAGAAGCACTGAGCGCAGCCGCCGCCGCGGACGCTCCAGTATTGACGAGACTGCCGATCTTAAGACCCGTACCGTGGCCGGTGGGACAACGGGCGCTACCGACGGTTCGTCCCTCGAACTTGGGTCAGGTATGTGTCAGTGGGTGCGTAGTGAGCACGATCTCACGGCCTCCACAGCGATCGTGTATGAAAGCGAGGGTCAGCTTGTGGCCCTTCAGGTGGCAGTGGTAAGTGGCTGGTCCCTTGTCTTGCGGGCTGGTGCACGCTAGAGGGCCGCTGTGATCTTCGATCCGAAGACGCCCCCCAGCCAGAGCGGCGTATGTGCCACGCTCGGCAACTTCGCCTCCGTGTGTGACCGTCATATGGCCTCGAGCACCGAACTCGACGTTCCAGATCCCATTGAGAAACTCAGGCGAAGCCCCGGTCAAGCGTGTGGTGAACGTACCGTGCGGTGTAGCGGCCGCGAAGCTCGCGGGCGTTGCTATTGCCGTAGAGCAGATTACAGCGCTGAGCGCTAGAGATATCCGAGCTAGCAGTCGCATTTGTGGCTGGCGATAGTGATCACAACGATCTTTCCTTTATCTGTCGCAACACGGTATTGATTTCACCTGTACCAGAGAGTTCTCTCTCCTAGTCGAGATCCCTGGAGTCATCTTTTTTATCTGGGTCGCGGTCATCGCACTCCGAGCCCATCACGTGCACGTATCGAAAAAGGACACGTAAGTGACTCGTAGTAAGGCTTCTCGAGACGCGGCAGCGGGCCTCAGAACAGCGCACTATTGTCAAGGGTTTGTGCCGCGGTTTGTGCCGCGACGCGGGGGTCTGCGGCACAAACCCCGAGTCGGGTCTAGCGGGCTACGGGGTCAGGTCGATGACTACTCGCGCGGCGGGAAGGATCTCCGAGATTCGAGTCACGTTCGCGCCCGCGTAGAGCGGCCCGGAGTCCAGAAGGTTGCGCGGCCCGTCATCCAGGGCCATCACCGGGCCGAGGAAGGGGAACGATGGTCGCTGGAACGCAAGCGCGCGATCCTGAATCGCTTCTGGCACGCGCATGACCAGCGGCGCGGTGAGCCGGTTAGCAGTCCTGATCCATCCCGGCCCGCGCGGGTCTGCGTCGAGCCAGCGCCGGGTTGCGGCGTTCGGGACCACCCGATGCGGCGCTTCCGCCCACCCGAAGCCGAACAGCTCGGTCAGCACTGTGCGGTCGGCCTGTAGGCAGCGCTGCTTGTAATCGGTGTGCGCGCGACTCTCGTCGCTGAGCAGAAAGCGCGTGCCAAGGACCGCAGCGACCGCGCCTGCGTCGAGTGCCTCGCGCACGTCCCCCTGTTCAACGATCCCTCCGGCCGCGAGCACCGGAACCTTCACCGCAGCGCAAACGCTCTCGATCAACTCGAGCAGCGGCGTCGTGCCGCGGACGTGCCCGCCGGCCTCAACGCCCTGGGCTATCACCGCGTCGGCGCCCGCCGCCTCGGCGGCTCTTGCCTCCTGCACCGAGCCGCATTGATGGACCCATGTTCCGGGAGCGAGCCTGCGGGGCTCGCCCCAAAAGGTGACGATCACGTCGGCGTCCCTCGCGGCCTGTACATCGCCTGGCCGAAGCAGGTGCAGTATGAGGTTGACCGCGATCGGTCGGCCGGTCAACTTGCGGGCGGCGGCCAACTCCTCAGCGATCCGTCCGCGAGCGCCGCCGATCGTTCCGAGCCCGCCGGCCTCCGATACAGCCGCGGCGAGCTCGTGGCGCGCTACAGCGCCCATCCCCGCCTGAACAATCGGCGCTTGCAACTCACGGAAGTCGACCATAGTGGTCATCCGCGGCCAGCATAACGCCCGAGGCGTATCACCGGCACCGCCGCTAGTCACGAGGAGCGACGGCGGAGCACATCAACACCAAGGCCACCAAAGACAAGCCACTTCAGGAACGCTGCACTAGGGATCGGCCTGCTGATACCGGCCGCCGTCCACCACGGTCAGGCGAAGGCGCCTCACACCGAGCGCCAGCGCGTCCTCTTTACCGCTTACGCCGCGACGCCCGAGCGGTTAGTTCGCCGGCCGCCACGACCACCAGCACTACCGACCGCCGCTTGGGTCAACAGTCCGACGACAGAGGAGGCGACTCACTAAATTCGACGACCAAAGTGTCTCACTCGGCTCAACAGGCTCCGGCGCTTGGTGGTAGGTTGCCATCAGCGTTGCGCAGGGTGCCATCAACGTCAATTTCGGTGGCTTTCATGGGGTGGCGAGGCAGTCGAGGAGAGGAGTCGAGATGACCGGTGAGGTCAGTACCGCTCAGGGAGAGGCGCTCGCGTGGCAGGTGGGCATCTGGGACCGCATCTCAGGGCTCTACTGGGCCGAGATCGACTCTCGATTCGCCCCCGTGGTCGACGGCGCGATCGCGCGAGCCGCGTTGCGGCCGGGCGAGCGCGTGCTCGACCTCGGCACCGGTACGGGATCGGTCGCGGCGAAGGCGGCCGCCGCCGTCGGACCCGA
This sequence comes from Solirubrobacteraceae bacterium, assembly GCA_036561505.1. Classification (GTDB taxonomy): domain Bacteria; phylum Actinomycetota; class Thermoleophilia; order Solirubrobacterales; family Solirubrobacteraceae; genus Palsa-744. The sequence goes on along the minus strand of DATBPE010000075.1, from coordinate 6,583 downwards.
GGGATCGGTGCTGGCGACCGATGTGAGCCCCGAGATGGTCGCTCTGGCTCGCAGGCGCGCTGAGCAGCCCGGCGTCGCCGCCTTCGAGGTGGCGGAGGGCAAGGCGGAGGCGATCACCGCCGCAGACGGAGCCTTCGACGCGGTCCTCGCGTCGCTGAGCCTGATGTACGTGATCGACCGCGAGGCCGCGGCGCGCGAGATCGCGCGCGTACTGGCAGATGAAGGACGGCTCGTAGCCGCTGTCTGGGGTGGGCCGGAGCTCTGCGACATCGTCCTCTTCCAGCAGACCGCGGGCAGCTTCGCGCCGCCTCCGCCCGTCCCCGGCGTCGGCCCGGGAGCGCTGGCCGACACCGGCAGCTTCCTCGAACAGCTAGCTCGGTCAGGCATGCAGGCGCGTGTGGAGACCGAGGTGCTCGAGTTCGAGTTCGAGAACTTCGAGGCGGCCTGGGACGTGCTCGCCGGAGTCACGACCGCGCACCTTTCGCCGGAGCGCAGGCAGGAGGCGAAGGCGGCTGTTCAGGCGGCGATGTGGCAGGACCCCGACCAACCCCGTCGCTTCCGGAACACCACCCAATTCATCGTCGGGACCCGGTAGGCCGCCCGTAGGCGAATCGCCTCTACGGCCACCTCAAGAAGCTCAAGACAAGGACGGAGTTCCTCGCCTTCTGCCGCTACGTTCGCTCGCTTCATCCGGCCGAGGTGAGGCTGCACGCCGCATCATCATGTACACCTCCACGGCGCGGTGCAGAGACAAGCAGTCCCGGTTCGGACCAAACAATCGTTCTTCACCTTCTCTGGTTGCACCATTCCACCAGCTCCACCAGACACGAGCCTCGAACGGGAGTGTCAGGCCAAGCGGTGCGACGACCTGGCCGGAAGTGTTTTCGCTCTAAGCGTTGCACGATGTGCACACAGATCATGTAACGTTGGCACCGAAATGCCCCTCGGACGGCCAAACCATGCTGAGCAGGTCGTCCTCGACTACGTCACGGGGAAGGCCGACCGCACCCTCGATCTCAAGCTAGACGCCGCGGGCATCACCGCCCTCGCGCTCGAACGAGGCATGCGTCCAATACGCCTGAAGAGCGTTGTTCAGCGTATGCGGGAGAAGCAGCTCTTGCACACCCTCCAACGCGGGCGCTACGTCATCAGTCCTGAGCAGAGTCCATCGCGAAGTCCGCGCCTGGACAACCTGGATGTCGTCGCCGACGCGGTGCTCCGCCGGCTCGACATGGACTACTACGTCTCGTGGCACTCAGCGCTCTGGCACTACGGTCTCATCGACCGGCAGTCGCGACGCATTTATGTCGCGGTCACAAAGCGCAAGCGCCCTGTCACGCTCGGGCTCGCGAGCGTTCGCTTCGTGACTGTCGCGGAGCGGAAGTTCTTCGGTCGCACGCGCGTGGAGGACTTCGAGTGGCCGGTCTGGATGGCCACCGTCGAGAAAGCCCTGATCGACTGCTTCGACCAGCCCCGGCTCGCCGCCCCGTTGCCGGTCGTAGCGAACGCGCTACGGAATGCCTACCGCAACGGCAGCCTTGACCCCGACCGGCTGGTCGCGGACGCGCTGCTATTCAATAGCCCCAATCTGAACCGCCGGCTGGGCTTCTTCATGGATCTCTACGCAATCCCCGGGACTGAGCCGCTGGCGCTACGGGTCGGACGCACCTATGCCGTGCCGCTGGCGCCCGGAGGAAAGCCCGACGGCGAGCGTCTCCCGGTCAACAGACGCTGGCGCGTGTATGAGGACCCCGCAATCATCGGAACCGCGCTGGAGCTCAAGTGACCACAGGTCCCGTCACGACCGACGAGATCCTCGACGCCGCCGAGAAACGCACCAGCCTCACCCGTCCGCAGCTACTGGTGCTGGTCGCTAAGAGCGCCACAGTGCGGCACCTCGCGCCACTCACGAGAAGTACAAGGACCTGTTCGTGCTCAAGGGAGGCACGGTGCTTTCCAACGTCTACCGCAGCCCGCGGCAGTCCATCGCCGACGCCGACTACACCTACCTGGACCCCGCGAACCTCAAGGTGCCCAACCTCGAGGAGGCCCTGGCCGCGAACGGCGAGTACGGCTTCTACCTCTACCCAGAGGAGGGGCAGTGGTCCTACGAGAACGAGATGTTCGACGGCAAGAGCCCCTTCCGCGGAATGTGGTGCTGTTCCCAGCCGATCCCGGCCGCGGGCCGGAGCGCTCAACGGTACCTCGCGTAGGTAACGGACAGTTCGGCACCCCGCCGGACGCCAGCCGGCACCAACCGAAACATACTGTATGATTCGTTGGATGCTGCAGGGACGTCCTCTCTACGACACTCCGGCCGACGCCAATTACTATGTCGTCCCGCCCGAGTGGGACCCGGTGATCCATGCCCTGGAGCGCGGCAACAACACCCTCGTCTGCGGAGAGCGCGGCGTCGGCAAGACCTCGCTCCTGCGCCAGGTTCAGCTGACGCTACGCAAGAAGGAGGAGCGCATCGTGTACGTGGATGCCACCGCCGTCGCTGAGCCGCTCGAGCTCGTCGTTCGCGTGCGCGACGCGCTGAAGGGCAGGCCCGGGATCGCGCAGACGGCGCCGGACGTTGTTTCGCGGAGCCTCGCGCATGTGACCGGTGAACAGTCCTCCCCGCCCGGCGGCGTCTCACGGCTGCTCTACGACGAGCTGAACGGGCTGGGGGAGGAAGTGCCGCCGACGATCATTCTGCTCGACGCGACCGCCGCCGCGCAAGCTCTCTATGGCGTATTCGGTCGGATGCGTGACACCGTCTGGCAGCTGCCCCACAGCTGGCTGGTCGCGATCGACAACGACGACCGGGCCACCGCGCTGAAGCCCCCGGCCGACACGTTCTTCGACATCGTGATCGAACTGGCGCCGCTCCCGATCGAGCGATTGATGGCGATCCTGCACAACCGCACCGACGAGCTCGAGCCGAAGCTCGTCTCGCAGATCGCGGCGGACGCCCGCGGCAACCCGCGCGCGGCGATACGGGCGGCGAACAACAGGCTCGTCCGAGGCGGCGACCCGGCCAACGAACTTTCAGCCCGCGCGAGGCTGCTCGACGCGGCCGCGCAGATCGGTCGCCCACAGGGGATGCTGATGGCCGAGCTCCTGGACCTCGGCCAGGCTAGCCCATCAGATGAGGCGCTACTCAACCGACTCGGCCTCACGCGCGCGCGTGTGAGCACGCTTCTTTCACAGCTGCAGAAGGCTGAGCTCGTGGAGTCGAGCGTCGAGCGATCAGACCGCCCCGGTCGCCCACGGACGATTTACCGGCCGGCGCTCGGAGGTCGAACGTGAGCGCCGAGCAAGTCGCCAAGATCGCGAGTACGGCCGCGTTCCGGCCCCGCGGCCGGATGTGGGAGCTCCATGAGAGGTTTTCGAGGGCGCCGCATTCAACCGCTATGCCACCCCTCCGGGTGCCACGCGACGCCATCAAGGGCTGACAGGAAAATAACGTTCAGGCTGCCTGCTTGTCTTGGAGTCTGACGGTGTGTCCGAGGGCTAGAGAGCCAGGGCGCGAGCTGCCAGGCCCACAACCCTGTACAGGAGGCGCAAGCGCTCCTCACGTCCGCCGAAGAAGCTTTGCGGATCAGCAGTGGCATAGCTGTCGGTCGTTCGGAGGATCTCGTCGCCGAAGCGTGCGACGGGGTCGTCGTTCGCAATCGGGAGGCCTGCGATGTTTGGAGCGTATTCATCTATCAGGGCCGGGAGGCGGTTTGGAGTGGGGTTGGCGTATCCGGGCGGTGCTTCGTCTTCGCCGATTGCCCGGATGACGCGAAGCGCCATCGCTCCGAGCTCCGCGACTCTCTCGCGCACAAGCGTCAGATCGCGTGGTTGGGTCGCGATGGCGTTGCGCAGTGCTTGCGTGGCCTCTCCGATCAGCTGAGGTCCGGCGTCGGCCGAGATCTGGGGCGCGGGCGAAGCATCGAGGAGCTCGGCGAGTAGGCGCGTGTATCTGGCGGAGCTCCTCACGCGAGACTTGACCGAGGCCGGCATTGTCGCCATGCACCGCTTGACTCGGTCAGCCACGAGGTCGACTAGGCGAGGCGAGAGAGGACGGTCGAGTGCTGCGACCTCGGCCGCACTCGCAGCGTCGGCAAACGCATCGGGTGTCCGTTCTGCCAGCGCCACCACTCGCTCGAGCGCCCGATTCACGTTCAGGCCGAGTTCCTGAGCTGCTTTGTCCCAGGTATTGCGTCTCGGATAGACGTCATAGTCGCCTCCGGTCTTCATCGCAAAGCGCAGCTTGCGCTCGTGCGTCGCGTATGGAAGCGCCGAGGCGATGTCGTACAGCGGAGCGAGCTGCACATCACCGCTTGCCAGGAGCAGCGAGTAGTTCTTGGCATGCGCATCCGTGCCGGCGATGAGCCAATTCCAGCTCAGCGCGTCAAAGAACCTCCAAACCGCGGAGTCGGCGGCCCGAGGCGCCATCACGTTACGTAGGAGATCAACTACGTCGCGCGGGCCCGGACCACCATCGCGCTGGTACTTGTGGTCGGGGTGCACGCTAAGCGCCTGGCAGATGTCCTCCTGATGGATGCGCACTAGCTGGTCGTCAACGAGTCGGCGGTCATATCGGTCCACCACGATTGCGCTCTCGTTCGCGAACCGAGCGACCCGCGTGTGAGCCACAACCAGACCGGCACGACCAGCCGCGTCAAGGCAGAGATGCTCGTTGAGGTCGTGGTCGTCAAAGCCCACTACAGCTGGCTTCAAGATATGGCTGGTGGCCGCTGCCCCGGACGGAACGCTCCAGTGACCGTCCTCGAAGAGAAGGGCCGTCTTCGCCTGCGCCCCCGCAAGACTGAACTGGCCGGTGAATTCTCGTCCGAGCCATGCTGTGCTGTCCTCGCGTAGCTCTCGTAGTCTCTGGGCAACCTCCTCCTCGGTCAACCACGTCACAGAACCCGGAGCGCCCAAGACCTGCAGCACTTGGTCGGTAGGCGCAAAGCGCACCGCTCCGGCGCAGTCGTGACCGATCGGCGTCGAGAGCAGCGAGAACGGTTTGGTCGCTGCGTGGAACTGTCGGGACCACCGCTCGAGGACACGGGGGTTGTCTGGAAGCAGACCCCAGAGCCACGGGCTGATGACCGCGTCGGGGTGGGACCGAACCGATTTGGGCATCGACACCGACAAGGGAGTGGCGTCCGACGTTGTCCGATAGTCGTCGTCGTAGTCGAAGCGAAGTCGGCCACCCTGGAGCCGCATGATGCTACCCGCGACCGCGTCGTCCAAGAGGACCGCCAGTAGGTCACTCATCGTGCGCTGTGGTCCTCTATCAGCGTGTCGAGATCAGCCATCGTGCCGCGCGGGGTGTCGTGCGCCGTCTGTGTAGCCAACGTCGAGCGCTAGTCCGAGGGCATCCATGACCCGGAGAATTAGCTGCAGCTCAGCGGCTGGCTTGCCCGCCTCGAACTCATACACCCACTTGCGCGAGACGCCTGCACGCATAGCGAGGTCAGCCTGGGTGAGTCCTAGCTCCCTACGGCGTCCTCGTATCGCTGCGGCCAAGTCTCGTATAGATCGAATCCTCATGGTCCTCCCCTGCCACCGTTCGGTTGCGCTAAGGATATGCCACCGTCCGGTAGCAAATATAGCAGGCCACTGTCCGGTAGCACAAGTCTAAAGCCACCGCTCGGGCGCAAAATCGCAAAGCGGCCGGGAGCTGTGGCGCAGGATCGTCTTCACGATTTTGATCTCGAACACCGACGACCATCTTCGCAATCACGGCTTTCTCCGCAAGACCACGGCGGGCTGGTCCCTATCGCCCGCTTTCGACTTGAACCCCAGCCCCGAAGGCGCAGCCAAACATCTCACGACCGCCATTGACGAGACCAACACGCAGGCAAGCCTCGCGACGGCCCTCGAGGTCGCCGAGCTGTTCAGGGTGTCGCAGGCACGGGCTCGCGCAATCGTTGCGGACCTATCAACCGCGACTGCCCGCTGGCGAGACGTCGCACGGGTGGCGGGCCTAGGCGGTCGACAACTCGAACAACTCGAGTTGGCTTTTGAGCATGAGCAGAGCGCCGCCGCTCGCGCGTTTATCCTCGCGCCACACTAACGGGCTCGGAGAGAGATCTAGGCGGGCATGGTCGGGCGCCAATGCTGGCGCTCGGCGCGTGAGATCTGGCCAGGTCGCTCGGCCGATATATGCCATCTGGCAGATGTAGTGAGGGTGAAACGCTCGTAGTTTGATGGCAGCCCACAGTGGGTGAGCATCGAACGATCAAACCTACGAGCGAGAGGACCCAGCATGAGCTCTAGCACCCAGGAACTGGCGTTGCGCTACGGGCAAGCGTGGGCGGAGCACGACCCCGACGCGATCGCCGCTCTGCACACCGAGGACTCTGTTTTCCACATGCACGACATCGCTGAGCCCGCGTGCGGTCGCGACGCTGTTAGAGATGCGGTCGCGGGTGTGCTCGAGCAGTCGCCCGACCTGCGTTTTGAGCGCAAGCGCGTGATGTTCGGCACCGATCACTTCGTGACCGAGTATGAGATGAGCGGCACCGTCGACGGGAAGCCATTCGCGTGCGATGGCGCGGACGTCTTCACGCTGCGAGATGGCCTGGTCGCGCGTAAGGAC
>DATBPE010000074.1:0-13214 GCA_036561505.1 Solirubrobacteraceae bacterium | reverse complement strand
CTAGGTACATTCCCGTGTTCCAGGTTCTCTGCTAGTCCTGTCCGCATTGGCGCGATTCATACCGATCCGTAGGTTGGGTGCCATAGCTCCATCCGCCTGGTTGTCCTCATTCTGGTGGCCCATAAACCTAAGGTTGGGAGAGTGGCTTCGGCGTCCGTAGAGAGCCGCAGCGATCGGTATGCCGACTACGGATTGAGTCGGCCGCGTCTAGGCGCCATCACAACGCCGATGGCGCATGTTGTGCCGCTGAGCTCGAGAGGTGCTCGGTGCGCTGATTGATCCCGAGGAGCATCTTGGGGTCCATCACGAGCGATCCGAACTTCATTCCCAACATGCCGATGCGAGCGGCAAGCGCTGGGAGGCGAAACGGTTGCGGCTGACTAGCCTTGTCTTGCCGCTGTTCTCTCTGAGCACGAATGTCCACACCCAGTTGCTGTCTTGTGAGCGTCAGGCCAGTACGTGCTCGGGCTCGACCCGCTCTATGCGCATGTGGTTTGCGCCGAAGTTGATCGTCTCACCGACATCGAGGTGCTGAAACTCCCGAAGGACACGGTCGGCGCTGTGCACGCCCCGTAAGAACCTGCAGCCGATGCCTGCTGCTGCGACGCTGGGTGCCCTTGGCGAGGCGGCGGGATGAGACTGACCGAACACTCCGAAGTTCTGAAGGCCGGCCCCGGCGAACTAGCGGCACCGGTGCCCGGCTACTCGCAACGGAGATCTGCGTCAGGCTCTCAGCAGACCCCGTGTCAGTGCATGCTGAACCAACTCAGCCCTAGTAGTCAGCTCCAGCTTGCGGTGTATCCGGGCACGGTGCGTCTCCACCGTGCGGGGCGATATATGCAACTTGTGTGCGATTTCGACGTTGGTGTGGCCAAACGCGATCAGCTGCAGCACCTCGACCTCACGTGCTGTGAGTGTGTCTTTGCTGAGCGAGCCCCTCGAGGACGCCGGCGGCAGCGCCATCCGCGGGCTCAGGTGCCGCTCTCCACAGACAGCCGCGCGGATTGCCTGCGCAAGTTCCTCCTCAGCGAAATCCTTGATGACGAATCCAAGCGCACCGGCGGCGAGAGTCCGCTGTGCGAACGCCGGGCTCTCTTGCATGGTCACCATCACGATCTGAGTCTCCGGCGCTAGCGCGCGCAACTGGCCGATCGTCTCGCGGCTGGATCCTTCGAGCATGCCCAGGTCGAGTACCAGCACATGCGGCTTGTGCTTGCGAACCTCAGGGAGGATGCAGGCGAGCTCGCTGAGTTCGGCAATTACATCGATGTCCTTTTCGCTGTCGAGTAGCTGGCGCAGGCTGCGACGCATCAGCATGTGGTCATCAGCCAGTACCACGCGGATTGTCCCCTTGGCAGCCGCCGGGCGATCAGAGCCAGACGGTGCGGGTGCCAGTCGTAGATGCGGTCCACCCATGCTCCCAAGGTAGATCCGCGCGGGGAGCCGCGCCTCCGGGGGAACCCCTCAACCGACTGTGGTAAAGCACGCGGCGGTTTGCGGCCCGGTAGAAGTCCACATCTCGGCTGCGGCGCCTCCCGGATGATCGCCACTCAAGCGAATCCTAGGCTGGCCTAACCCTAACCCTAACCCGAGCTCGAGGAGGAGGAGATGTTCGCAAATGTCATCGTCGGAGTCGATGGTCAGCCCAGCGGCCATGATGCCATTGTGCTCGCCGCTCAACTGATGGATCCTGACGGGCAGCTGTCGCTCGCCAACATCCACCACTACGACGAAGCTATCTCCAGCGCGCTCGGTACCGATCAGCTCACAAGCAAGCTCCACCTGAAATCCATGGAGCTGCTCGAACACGAGCGAACCGCCGCAAGCATTGACGCGCTCCTGCTGAGCGAGCCTGCGCCCTCTACGGGCGCCGGACTGCACCATCTCATCGAGACACATCACGCCGACCTGCTGGTCATCGGCTCCTGCCGGCGAGGCTTCATCGGACGCATATTCCTCGGCGATGACACTCGCGCGGCTCTGAGCGGTGCAGCCTGTGCGGTGGCTGTCGCACCAAGTGGGTACGCCCACTCGGTCGAGAGCGATCAGATCGCTGTCATTGGCGTGGGCTACGACGGCTCTGCAGAGAGCGATCAGGCGCTCGCGCTCGCACGGAGCCTTGCCCGCATGCACGGGGCGAGAATTCAGGCGTTGATGGTGATGGGCATCCCGCCCTCGGCATGCATGCAGCCAGAGCCCCTCGGCTTCGGACTGACAGCTCCGTTTGCGTCTCTTGAGACCCTCGATGCTGTGCTTGACTGCGCTAAGGAACAGATGGACGCGCTTCAGGAAGTCGAAGGTCATGCCGTCTGGGGGCTGGCAGGCGAGGAGCTCGCCGCCTTCAGCGGCCAAGTGGATCTGCTCGTGGTGGGCTCGCGCCAGTACGGGCCGCTGCAACGTTTGATGCTCGGCAGCGCTTCCAAGCATCTGGTAAGGACCGCCCGCTGCCCGCTGCTGCTGGCGGTCCGTACCGATGTCATCTCACAGTCCACTGCCGCCGACGAAGAGGACATCATCGTTCGCGAGGACCTCGAGTCCGCGCCCCTCTAGCTCCGCTGAGCCAGGCGCTTATCGATGGCACCGACGACCTCGCTGACCTGGGTCTCCAGTCCCAACTCGGTGTCGAGGCTCAAGACGCTTGCCGGCGGCAACTCGAGCGGTGCCTGAAAGCGGTAGATCTGCTTTGCGGCGATCTCCGGCGTGGCGTCCGATACGCGCTCAGGATGATTCATTCGCGCCGCGGCGCGCTGCAGCCCAACCTTAGAGGTGGTATGGCAATAGATCACCAGCTGCGTGACGCCGGCCAGCTTCAGTTCATCGAGCAGCAGCTTGCGCTGCTCGGGTGAGTGGCAGGTGGCGTCGACAATCACGCCGCCGTCTTCTCGCAGATGCCCTAGCGCCTTCACGGCCAGGTGCAAGTAAGTGACCTCGGTGAACTCGTCGCTGTAATACTCGGGGCATGCCCGCTCTGTTGGTGTGAGGCCGGCCAGACTCTTGCGCACCACATCAGATGAGGCGACCGGAAGCCGAGAGCGACGTGCGAGCTCTGCGGCCAGTGTCGACTTGCCGCTGGCCGGTGGGCCGCACACCACGATCGCCACAGGCTGGCGCGCACGCCAGCAGAGTCGTTCCGCGAGCGCCCACAGGACCTCGGCCCGCTCATATCGCGCGCCGCGATCCGCCGGCTCGTGCTCGGCCGCGTCCAGGAGCGCCACCTTCGCTCGTACGATCGCGCGCTGAGCGGCGTAAAAGGACAGCAGGGCTTCGCTGCCCGGGTCACCTCCAGCATGGGTGTAGGCGCGCACGAGCTCCTGTGCGGCCCATGTTTGTCCGTGAGCCTTGATGTCCATGATCAGGAACGCCAAGTCGGCGGCGACATCGATATGGCGCAGCGCGGGATCGAACTCGATCCGGTCTACCACGCGGATCTGGGGTTTCAGCAGCACGTGCTCACACCGAAGATCGCCATGGCCGTCGCGAACCTGTCCTTCCCGCCCGCGCTGCTGGATCTCCCGAGAATGAGCGTGTACGAATGCCTCACCGAAGTGGGACGCGAGATCGACGCGCCACCTGTTTGCGTACTTGAGGGATCGGAGCTCCTCGACGTTCACCAGCCAGCTCTCGAGCACCTCCCCGGGCCCGCCTGCGCTCACTACGGGAGCGCGATGGTGAAAAGCAGTCAGACAGTTGGCGATCCCCTCGAGCTCGGTCGCCGTGAGCGCACCTGCGACAATCGCTGCCTCCATCGTGTCTGACTCGTGGAAGCTCCGCATCTGGATCACGTACTCGACGGCGTGGGGGCTTCCCTCGGGGGCGAAGCGGAATCCGTCCTCGCCCTTCACGATGGCGAGCACACCGAGGTAAATGCCGGGCGCGAGCTCCTGGTTTACACGTACCTCCTCTCGGCATGCCGCATGCCTGCGCGACAGAGTGCTGTAGTCAAGGAAACCGAGCGCGACTGGCTTCTTGATCTTGTAGGCGTGCTCCCCGGCGACGAACACCCAGGATGCGTGGGTCTCGTGCACGTCCACCGGACCGTCCCTCCCGTATGTTGCTGGCGCGTTGAGCGCTCGCAGCAGTGCCGGATCGGTCTGTTCATCGCGGCTTGGTTCACGGCAACTGCTCTGCAGCATCGGCGAACTCATCGATGTGTGGGCTCCTTCTATCGATCCGCTCTGAGTACTTCACACTTGCTCACTCGCTCGATGCTGGCATCCGGGAGTGTCCGCAAGCTGCTCGCGGTCTGGCCGCAGTCAGAGGCCCAGGTCGATGACCGCGCTGCCATGGAAACGTCCGGCACGCAGATCCTCGAGCGCCCGAGCCGCGTCAGAGAGCGCATAGGAATGGGCCTCTGTGTGAATCGGAACGCTCGGAGCGATCTGCAGAAACTCGCGCGCGTCCTGGCGTGTGAGGTTCGCCACCGATCGGATCGTCCGCTCGCCCCACAGGATCTCGTAGGGGAAGCTCGGTATCTCAGACATGTGAATCCCGGCGCAAACGACGATGCCGCCCTTCGCCAGTGCCGCCAGCGCCACCGGCACGAGCTCGCCGGCGGAGGCGAAAATGATGGCGGCGTCCAGCTCCTCTGGCGGCCCGGTCAGCGAGTCACCGGCCCACTCGGCGCCGAGCTTTACCGCAAATGCCTGTGTGGGCTCATCGCCCTCACGGGTAAAGGCAAAAACGCGCCGTCCCTGAAAGACCGCGAGCTGGGCGATGATGTGCGCCGAGGAGCCAAACCCATACAGCCCGATCCGCTCAGCCTCACCGGTCATTGCAAGCGCCCGGTAGCCGATCATGCCAGCGCACAGCAGCGGTGCGACTTGCAGATCCGGATAGCTCTCGGGCAGCCGGAAGCAGTAGCGCTCGTCAGCCACCGTCATCTCGGCAAAGCCACCGTCGATGTCTCGCCCGGTGAATCGTGCAAGCTCACACAGGTTCTCCCGTTCGGTGAGGCAGTATCGGCAGCGACCGCAGGTCCACCCGAGCCAGGGAATCCCGACACGTGTACCGGGCTCTAGCGTCTCACTGATCTGTGAGCTCTCACCGCAGGTGATGACGGTCCCGACAATTTGGTGGCCGGGCACGATGGGAGGGCTCGGGATCTCAACCTCCCCGTCCAGCAGGTGCAAGTCGGTGCGGCAAACACCGCAGGCGTTCACTGCCACCAGGATTTGCCCTGGTCCCGGTTCGGGTTCGGCGAGGTCCACCATGCTCATCACACCGGGGCGCTCTATCTGTATTGCCCGCACCTTCAGATCATGCCACGCGTGCCCTCATATTCCCCATGGCTAGACAGCCATTGCTCGGTGCAGGCAGCGAATGACCATGACGGGGCCATAGGATCCTCCACTGTTTCAACGGGACAGATTGATCAGCTCGCGCTAATCGCGGTGGCCTCAGGCTCTTGTGCGCGGCGCTGAACGGGTATGCGAGCTCGTACCAGTGTGCCCTTGTCTGGAGTTGACTCGATCGTGAGCTCTCCGCCGAGCAACTCGACGCGCTCGCGCATACCCAGTAGGCCAAAGCCGTCACTTGCCGCATCTGGGTCAAAGCCGCTGCCGTCGTCGCGGACGCTGAGATGAACAGAGGTGGAATCCTCATGCACCTCGACTACCGCGCGCTTAGCGTTGCCGTGCTTGGAGGCGTTAGTCAGTGCCTCCTGGACAATTCGGTAGACCGCGGTCTCGAGCTCAGGGGTGTGGCGGGTAGGTTGCAGGCCCTGCTCGTAGGCCATCTCGATGTTCAGGTCGACCTCGATGCCGTGGCGGTCGCTGCGGTCTACCAGGGCCTCGATTGCCGCATGGGTGCCGAGCTCGTCCAGCGCCGCCGGGCGCAGGTCGGTGATCAGTGCTCGCAGGTTGTAGATGCCTTCCTCCAACTGCTCAACCGCCTGTTTGAGGGCTACTTTCATCGCCTCGGGACGATCGGAACGCTCGGCTGCTGAAAGCCCAATCCGCAGCGCACTCATGCTCTGCAACGTATCGTCGTGCAGCTCCCGGGCCCAGCGCTGGCGCTCACCCTCAGCTGCCGCCAGGCGCTGACGATGCTGTTCGGAGGCTACCGACTGGGCAGTCGCGACCGATGTCGCGGCGCTCGTCGCGAACGCCTGGAGCAGCCGCTCGTCCTCAGCGGAGAACGACGGTCCGTCTCGCAGGCGATCAAGCGCGAACAGCACACCGTGGGTGCGCCCGCGGAATACCAGCGGCACGACCAGCCCACCTTCGGCGCCGACGCCGACACTACCAAGACCGTACTCCTCAAAGCGGGCACGGTTGAGCTCATCCTCCAAGCGCTGAACACAGCCCGTACGCATCACGTGTGCCGCCAGGCTGTTCTCCAGCGCCAGCCGCCGGCCGATCAGATCCGCCGGCACCTCTCCGGCGCTTGCCACGATCACGAGCTCGTTGCCTTGTATCAGCTCGATCAGCAGCGTCCGCGCGGACACGAGGGCTCGCCCGCGCTTAGCGACCAGTTGGAGCACCACCTCCGGGTCAGTCTCATCTCCCACGGCTCGTGCGATCTGCGTCGTGGCCTCCAGCGCCGCGACGGTCTGCTCGAGCTCGTCGTGGCGTTCCTTGGTGCCGGTATAACGGCGCGCGTGGTCGATCGCCACCCCTGCGAACTCAGCAAGCACCATGACGGCTTGCTCGTCGTCTTCTGAGAACTCAACTCCGCCGGCCTTCTCGGTCAGGTAGAGATTCCCAAACGGTTCGCCGTCCACGAGGATCGGGACTCCCAGGAATGTGCTCATCGGAGGATGCCCATGTGGGAAACCGTAGGAGTAGGGGTGCCCGCTGACGTCGGCTATGCGCAACGGCACGGGATTGTCTATGAGCGCGCCCAGCACCCCCCGCCCACGCGGAAGTGCACCGATCGCGGAGTGGGTGGCCGCGTCGATTCCCTTGGTGACGAAGCGCGCCAGCTCCTTTCTCGAGGGGCTCAGCACTCCGATCGCCGCATAGCGAGCTTCCGTGAGATCCTGGGCGGCCTCGAGCACACGGTTCAACACAATGTCCAGGTCGAGCTCGGACAGCACGCTTCGCGCGACATCGAGAATGCCGTGTGTCGCTCGGTCCATTAGTCGCCTACACGCAAGGAGTCTTCTCAACCGACCATGGCTATCGGCATCCAGCAAGGCTAGATCTCCCCAGCCGGGGCCTTGCCGCAGCGACCCCAATCCGTCTATTGAACCACTTTTAGATGCCGTTTGGCAGCAATCGCCGCCTGTTCTGGACACCGATGTCAGCCACTGGTCCCCGGCCACAGATCCACGCGACACACCACGGCGAAGCCGAGCCACTCCTTCGTTCAGGGCAGACATCACAGCAGCGAAGGTATCGACCGCGATGTTGCGCCAGTGCCCATCGATCTTCCCTACTACCCCAGCATGAAGTGTTCACTGTGACTGGGCTCTAACACGTCCCTGAAGGCGCCCTTAGGAACTTGGGCGGTCAGCTCAGCGAAGACAGAAGCCTCAGCTCCTCCATCAACAGTCGGGGCAGAAGAAAGTGCTGGCGTACGTGCTCACGACCCGCGCTAGCGAGCTCTGAAGCCAGCTGTTTGTCGCTCAGCAGCTCGAGCATCGCAGTGGCGCACTCCGCCACGGAGTCGACCATCATCCCGCCAGTCCCGTCGGGCATCTGTATCGGGATGCCACCGGCGCGGCCGGCTACGACGGGGGTACCCTTCCACAGCGCCTCCGAGACGACCAGCCCGAAGCCCTCCCGAATCGACTTCTGAACGACCACCTCCGAGAGACGCTGAAAGGCGTTGACCTCGACATTGCCGACCCCAGTCAGGTTGGTGTAGACGTGGATCAGCTCGTCACGCTCTGCGACCTCCGCCACCTGCCGGTACACCTCCCAGCCCTCCGGGTCATCAGAAGCCATCGAGCCGACGAGCGCGAGCTGCAAGTCACCGATCTCCTCGCGCACCAGCCGGTAGGCGTCGATCACTCCGAGTGGGTCCTTCCACTGGTCAAAGCGCGAGACTTGCGTCACGAGTCTTCCGGGCAGGTCAATTCCGATCCAGTCAAGGATCTGGCTGGCCAGATCCTTATCGAGGTCGATGTTCTTGGGGCTCAGCGGGTCGATCGCGGGCGCAATCGCCTCCACCCGTGCCACCGGGAAATCGGGAGGAACGAAGTCGGGCATCGTGAATACCGCCGCGTCGAACCCGGCGAGCAAAGGCTCCATGAACTTCCATGCGTCAGGGTTGGGCTCGCTGGTGTCGATGTGGCAGCGCCACACCCAGCGCGCGTTGCTCTTGCCGTGCGCCTGCAGCAGCCCGGCCGGCTGGGGGTCGTGGATAACGATGAAGTCATAGCCTCCGTCCAGGGTCCTCGCGTTCTCTTCTACGCAGCGCATGTAGGCGGACTTCTCGGCATCGGTCAACGAGCGTGGCGCGCCCTGCAGCGCGTTGTGCAGTGCCTTGGTGGCATGGAAGAAATCCTGATTGCCGCCGATGACCTTCCAGTCCACAACCAGACCGAGGTCGCGCAGCAGCGGGACACTCGAGCGAAGCAGCTCAGACACCCCGCCGCCGTAGGAGGTCGCATTGACATTCAGGATGCGTGCGCCTTTGAGGGCTCGTGCGTGCTCGCGCAGCTCCGCCACGATCGCCCCTGGCACCAACGTGTCGTAGGCGTCTAGCGACCAGCGCCCGACTCTGACCTTCTGCAGCATGGCGCTACCTCCTTAGGTTCCTGTCAGGTCGCGCCGGTCAAACGCGGCGAGGGCAACAAGGGCAGCGAGCAGTCCGATGCCGAGCATTATCGCCGCCGCGCCGCCGCGGAATGGTTGTGCGGGCACGAGCCCAACGTGGGCGAAAGGCGTTGCTTGCACCAGCCATTGCGGGGCGCCGAGCAGCGACCCGACGAGTTGCCACAGGAACGCAACGGTCACTATCCCATATGAGATGCCTGTGCTCGCCCGGGGTAGAACGGCATATGCGATCGCGGCGAGTCCGAGAAACAACAGCGCCACTGGCAGGCAGTTCGCGCCGGCCTCGAGCATCCGCAGCAACGAGATGTGAAGGCCCTGAGAGGCCGCGCCCGCCCACGTCAGCAGCCCCGCGAGCAGCGAGATTGTCGTTGCCCCACATGCCGCCAACAGTAGGCGTCCGCCGAGCCAGCCGCGGCGGGCGACCGGCAACGCGAGGAGCGTCTCCAGGCGCTCATTGGCTTCCTCGTGGCGCGCCGCGCCGATCTGTGCGCACATGAACAGGCTGACGGTGAGGATGAAGAAGATGAACACGAAGGAGAGATATCCGGGGGGTGTCTCGATCGAGCCGGAGCCGAGCTTGGCTATCTCTTGCTGCACGTTCTTTGAGATCCCGGCGGATGAGATGCTCGTGGAGACCATGCCGAGGATGAACGCGAACACCGCGACGCTGCTTGTCCAGATGATCACGCTGGCGCGCTCTGAGCGCAGCGCCTGCGCGGTCGGTGAAGACAGCAGCCGCAGGCGCGGCTCGGCGGTGTCGCGCGCCGGCAGCACACCGGTGCCGATGTCGCGCCGAGCGGCGATCCGTGCGGCCAAGACAAGCAGCAGTGCGCTTGCCGCTGCCGGTAGCAGCAGGACCAGCGGATGTGGGCCCGTGAATGGACGCAGCTGCTCTGACCAGCCGAGCGGCGTCAGCCAACGCAGCCACGCCGCGCCGCTCGAGGTGTCGGCGACCACCCGCAGTAGCAACGACAGGCCCACGATCGCGCCCCCGAGCTCGAGCGCGATGCGCCGGGTTGGTGCGAGCTGGCTCGCCAGCGCACCGACACCCACATACACCGGAACAACTGACACTGTCGCGAGAGCGAGGTAAGTCGACCCGCCCACGGGAAGGCCACCCGCAACAAAGCCGACCAACCCCGCGACCCCCACAATCAACGTGCCAGTCGCGATCGCCGCCATCGCCGAGAGATACACGGTTTTTCGCCCAACCCTTCCGGCGAGGATGAGTTCCATCCGACCGCTGTCCTCCTCGCTGCGCAGCGCTCCTACCGCTGCCAGCAGCCCAAACACCGCGGCAAGGATCGCAAGCGTCCCGCCGACACGCCAAGCGCTGTAGCCACTGACCGTCAATGGATTGTATGGGTAGCCGTAGAACAGGCGCAGCGCGTCGTTGCTGGCGAAGCTGTGAGCGAACGCGAGCCGATCGGCAAGCGTTGGGTAGGCGTGGCGGAAGCCGACAGGCTGGATGTAGGCGTAGATCGCGAACAGGTATCCGAATGCGATCGTGCGCACGCGAGCGTCGCGCAATGCTCGCCCCATGAGAGCGCGCGCAAAGCCAAGCCCGACGCTCACCCTCGGCTCGACCGCGCACGGCGACCCAGCCGCTTGACTAGTCGCGGACACGGTCCTCAGAGCCGTCGTAGTGGTGAAGAAAGATCTCCTCCAGCGATGGCTCTCGACTCGTCAGAGCGATCACGGGATGTTCGGCGAGCGCGGCTATCAAAGGCCCGATGCTGCCGCCTGCCTCTATGTGCAGAGTATTGGGGCCGGCGCTCGTGACGATGATTCCCTCGAGGCCATCCAGACCTGGGGCGGGACCCTCGAAGGTCACCTCGATTGTCTGTGCGGCGAGATGACGCAGCTCCTTTAGCGTTCCCTCGTCGACGAGCTTCCCCTCTCTGAGGATCCCGACGCGGTCACACAGCGCCTCCACCTCGCTGAGGATGTGCGAGGAGAGAAAGACGGTCTGCCCGCGTTCCTTTGCTTCCTTGACACAGTCGCGGAAGGCGACCTCCATCAAGGGGTCAAGGCCACTCGTCGGCTCGTCTAGCAGCAGCAGATCCGCGCGGGTGGCGAGCGCCGCGATCAGCTGCACCTTTTGGCGGTTGCCCTTCGACAGCGCCCGGATCTTCTTAGAGGTGTCCAGCTGAAAACGCTCGATCAGCGTCTCGCGGTAGGCGACGTCTGCGCCGCCGTGCAGACGCGCGAGGAACTCGAACGTCTCAGCGCTCGTCAGCGACGGCCACAAGAACGGCTCTCCCGCGACATAAGCGACCCGTCGGTGTGCGCTCACCGGATCTGCCCAGGCATCTATCCCGAACAGCTCGGCGCGTCCGCTGCTCGGGCGGTGCAGCCCCAACAGCAGCCGGATGGTGGTCGTCTTGCCGGACCCGTTCGGACCCAGATACCCATACACCTCTCCTGCCCGCACAGTGAGACCAAGCGCGTCAAGCGCAAGCGTATCGCCGTAATGCTTAGAGAGCCGCTCCGTGTGAATCGCCGGCATCACGAAGTCTCTTGCCCAATACGGGACACTGACGGCAGCCTATTGCGATTTGCGCCAGCGAGCATCAGCCTTCGCCCGCACAGGGACTCAGGGAAAAACCGCATCGATGTCGACCCCGTCGCGAGCATCCGTATTCCTCCGAATTCGACAGGCGGGCGAATCCCGATGCGCATCCACTGGCGTGTGCTTAGCCTCGTTCTCATGTTCGACAAGATCGTGGTGGGTTTTGCTGGCGACCAAGACGGGCGCGACGCGGTCACACTGGCTGGGAGGCTCGCGGCTGGGCTGAGCAGTCATGTGACGATCGTGCTTCCCTACAACCCGCTACTCGCCGAACTGCCGGCCGCGGAGGCCCGAGAGTACGCCAGAGGACAGGTGCAGGAACTCGTGGCAGACATCGACAGATTGCCGACACTCACCTATCGCTCGACTTCCGCACGCTGGCCCATTCATGCGTTGCACGACGTGGCAAGCAAAGAAAAGGCAGACCTGATCGTGTTCGGCGCTGCTCGAGAGGGACTGGCAGCTCACATGCACGTCAATCTGGTCGAGCGAATGCTGCACCGTGCTCCCTGCGCGGTTGCCATAGCTCCCTCTGGCTACGCCGAGCGCGACCACGGCGGCCTTCACCGTATAGGTGTCGGCTTGTCGGACTCCCAAGAGGGCAGAGCAGCGCTTCATCTAGCCTACGAGCTCGCCGGACACGTTGCCGGCGAGTTGGAAGTGATCTCCTCCTCAGGTGTGAACGCCACCCTTGCGAGCTACGCGTTTTCCTCAGCTCTACTGCCGCAGTTCGAAGATGAAATGTACGACGAGGCCAAGGCCAAGTTGGAGCGAACAGAGAGTGAGCTGGGTGACAACGTGCAGATCGACCTCAAACCGATCAGAGGAGATGCTCACACAGCGCTGATCAAATGCTCCGCCAACCTAGACATGTTGATGCTCGGCTCACACGCCTATGGACCGCTGCGCAACGCAGTGCTGGGAAGCTTTTCGGCCGCCGTGATACGCGAAGCACACTGCCCGGTGCTGGTGGTTCCCCGGAGCGCCCTGGGCTCAGCAGCGTTCACCGAGACGCAGGCTTAGCCACCCGCAATCTCTACCCCCAGCGCAACGAGGTGAACGCCCTCCGCGCTCTCGAGCGAGAAGCCCATCGCCGCCCCGCTCGCCAGTCAGTAGTCACCACGGAGCGCTCGAGCGGTCCGGGTTTTCTACTGACAGTCCTCGTGGAGCATGCCCGATGGAGTTCCCCACGCCAGCACTTAGCGTTGTGCTGATGCAGCCAGCTATGGCAGAGCGCGCCGATCCCGGTGAGGCATTCGAGCCGACCGAGCACATAGACCTGCTGATGCGCGATCTGCGCAGCTCGCCGCAGGGACTCTCAAGAGCCGAGGCACAACGCCGGCTGATTCAGTATGGCCCCAACGAACTGAGCCGCCGGGGTGGCCTGAAGTGGCCAGGCGAGCTCGCACGCCAGCTGACGCACCCCCTGGCGCTGCTGCTGTGGCTCGCCGCCGCACTGTCATTCGCGGTCGGCAGCGAGACCGTCGCAATCGCCGTGCTGCTCGTGATCGCGCTCAACGCCGTGTTCGCGCTGGTTCAGGAGATGCAGGCCGAGCGTGCGGTGGAGGCGCTGGCACAGTTCCTGCCCCAGCAGGTCAGGGTGATGCGTGACGGCACGCCGAGGGAGATCGTTGCCGTTGACCTTGTCCCCGGCGATGTCGTGCTCGTCGAGGAGGGTGATCGCATCGCCGCCGACATGCGCTTGATCTCGGGCGCCGTGGAGGTCGATCTCTCCACACTCAACGGCGAGTCCGCACCGGCACTGCGCTCGGCTGAGCTGATTGACCCGAGCGTCGCGCGGATCGCCGCACAGGACCTGCTGTTCAGCGGCACGAGCGCCACCGGCGGGGAGGCGCGCGGGATCGTGTTCGCGACAGGAATGCACACTGAGCTCGGCCGTATCGCCGCGCTGTCCGAGC
>DATBPE010000073.1:0-4658 GCA_036561505.1 Solirubrobacteraceae bacterium | reverse complement strand
AAACGCCGTGCTCCCAGTCGAGCGCCTCAGTCACCAGCGGCACGACCGTCGAGCGACGCCCGCCGAACAGCATCGCATCAATCGGCACGCCCGCGGGGTCCTGCCACTCGGGCGCGATCGCCGGGTCCTGCGCGGCCGG
Organism: Solirubrobacteraceae bacterium; assembly: GCA_036561505.1. GTDB lineage: Bacteria > Actinomycetota > Thermoleophilia > Solirubrobacterales > Solirubrobacteraceae > Palsa-744. Next base: position 4,519 of record DATBPE010000073.1, on the reverse strand, counting down.
GGTCGTAAAGCGGGCGTTGGGGTGCGCCGCGGGCTTATCGGAGTCGGGTGTCCAGTCGTTGCCGTGCCAGTCGATCAGGTGTGAGGGCTTCTCCTTGGTCATGCCCTCCCACCAGACGTCGCCGTCGTCTGTCTTGGCGCAGTTCGTGAAGATCGAGTTGCGTTCGATCGTGTGGATCGCGTTCGGGTTGGTCTGCTCGCCGGTTCCCGGCGCGACCCCGAAGAAGCCATACTCGGGGTTGATCGCATACAGACGCCCGTCATCGCCAAACTTCATCCAGGCGATGTCGTCGCCGATCGTCTCCACGGTCCAGCCCTCGAGCGTCGGGATCAGCATCGCCAGGTTGGTCTTGCCGCACGCGCTCGGGAAGGCACCGGTGATGTACTTCACCTCGCCCTCGGGCGAGGTCAGCTTGAGAATCAGCATGTGCTCGGCCATCCAGCCCTCGTCACGGGCCATCACCGAGGCGATACGCAGCGCCAAGCACTTCTTGCCCAGCAACGCGTTGCCGCCGTAGCCGGAGCCGTAGGACCAGATCTCGCGGGTGTCGGGGAAGTGGACGATGTACTTGTTGTCGGCGTTGCACGGCCACGGCACGTCCTGCACACCGTCGAGCAGAGGCATACCCACCGAATGTAGGCACGGCACAAAGTCCCCGTCGCCGAGCGCGTCCAGAGCGCCCTGGCCCATGCGGGTCATGATCCGCATGTTCACGACCACATACGGGGAGTCGGTCAGCTCCACGCCGACGTGGCTCTTGTCCGAGCCAAGCGGGCCCATCGAAAATGGCACCACGTACATCGTGCGGCCCCGCATCGAGCCGGAGAACAGCTCTGTCAACATGACGCGCATCTCCGCGGGGTCGCGCCAGTTGTTGGTCGGGCCCGCTTCGGACTCGGTGGCCGAGCAGATGAACGTGCGGTCCTCCACGCGGGCCACATCACCAGGGTCAGACAGCGCCAAATAGGAGTTCGGGCGCTTGGCCTCGGAGAGCTTCTCGAAGGTGCCGGCCAAAACCATCTCCTGGCAGAGGCGGTCATACTCCTCGGCCGATCCGTCACACCAGTAAACCTGGTCAGGTTCGGTTAGCGCCTCGATCTCCTTGACCCAAGCCAGCAGGCCCTTGTTCTTGGTGGGGGCGGGAACTGTGGTGTTCATCGGTGCTGAGGGCTCCTCATTGGCGGGCAAGTTCAGCGCGCTGGGCGATCTTCGATCGGCGGCAGCGCCGGGCCGGCTTCGGCTCTTGAAAACGGAAAACGCCCTTCCTTGGGCGGAAGAGAAGCGTATCGCACGGCTCAAATACCCGATAGGGCGCTCTCACTCCACGTTGCCCTCGGCCGAGCCGGCGGGGCGGGCGGGACCTTCATTCTTGCGCGGCACGAGCACCAGTCGCTTGAACTCCGCCACCAGCACTCCGTCCTGGTTGAGTACGCGCGTGTGCACCTTCACGGTGCCCCTGTCCGGCTTGGATTGAGACTCGCGCTTCTCCAGCACCTCAGACTCGCAGAACAGCGTGTCGCCGTGGAACACCGGCGCGGGATGCTTGAGCTCTTCGGTGGCCAGATTGGCGATCGCCTTGCCGCTGACGTCTGAGACGGACATGCCGAGCGCCAGCGAGTACACCAGCGGACCTACCACGACGTTGCGGCCCTGCTGGGATTTGCCTGCATATATGTCGTTTATGTGCAGCGGGTGATGGTTCATTGTGATCAGGCAGAAGAGGTGATCGTCGGCCTCTGTGACTGTCTTTGCGGGCCAGTGCTTGTAGACGGCACCGACTTCGAACTCCTCCAGATAACGGCCATACGGATGCGCGCCGCTGGCCTCGCGTGCTGCCTGATCGGTCTCTACGGTTTGGGTCTCGCTCATGGGTCTTGGAGTTCTCCTATGCAGGGGATCGGATGGAGCAGGGGCCCTGGGACTCTAGTGGGCGACCGGGGACGCTCGTCTGGCGGCGCCAGCCACGGGTACCGCGCAGATGTTCGGTTGCGCCAGCGGACAGGCGTAGCCCGGAGCCGGATCGCAGGGCGTGCATAGCGGCGGTTTGGGCACCGGGGAGCCTGTGATGTCCGCTTCGAAAGAGTGTTCAAAGGGCAGGCCGCAGACGACGTCGTAGGCCTGCGCAACGGCACTGGCCGCGTCGAAGCCCGCTAGTGCCCCACCCTCAGAACGCAACGGGCGCAGCTGCGGGCCCGCCAGCGCCGGACCGCGCAACGGCAGATCGCAGAGCGCCGGCGTCAGACCGCTACTGGAATGACTGAACGGATCGCTCAGCGTCCAGAGGACCGGCGTGCCAAGGGCGCGTCGCGCCGACAGGCGCAGATGCACCTGCGCTGGGTCAAGTAGCGGTGAGGGGCGATTGACGAGCACAACCAGGATCTGCAATTGCCCTGGCGTTCTGAGGATGGGTGTGGCTGCCGCGATGTAGTCATCACCGAAGGGGCCCCTGGCGGCCAGCCGCAAGCTCGCGGGCGAGATCCTCTGCGCCCGGCTGTTGGAGCGAAAGCTGAACTGCGCCAGGGCAAGATCGTTCGGCTGGGGAGCGAGAGTCAGATCCCAGGCGCGCTGCAGCGGGCGGCGACTGGCCGAGAAGGCTACGTGGCCGGTGCTCTCGGCCAGCGGTGTCGCGGCCGGCGAGAGCGCACCGAGAGGCCACAGAACACATGCCACGAGCGCTACCACGAAACCAGGTCGATGACTCATCCTCAATACTTCCTAGCAGCAGATTGCCATATCCACTATCCCCAGTCGACCCAGGAGTGCCCTTGCGCAACCCCCGAGACTTCCTCAAGCCCCTCGCTATCGGCGCCCCCGAGCCCGCCCGCGAGATCCCTTTCAAGCCCTCGCGGATGATTCATTTCCTGGACTTCTCCAACGAGAAGATGGTCGCCAAGGTGCCCGACATCGCCCCAACTGTGGACATCCTTCTGGGCAACCTGGAGGACGCCGTGCCCGTCGACCGCAAGCTCGCCGCCCGCGCCGGCCTGATCAAGGTTGGCCGTGAGATGCAGCTCGGAGATACCGCGCTTTGGACCCGTGTCAACGAGCTCGCCTCGCCGTGGGTGCTCGATGACCTCACCGAACTCGTCCGTGAGATCGGCCACAAGCTCGACGTGATCATGATCCCCAAGGTCGAGGGCCCCTGGGACATCCACTACGTCGACCGGCTGCTGGCGCAGCTGGAGGCCAAGGCCGGCCTGGAGCGCCCGATCCTGCTGCACGCGATCCTGGAGACCGCGCAGGGCGTGGCCAACCTGGAGGAGATCGCGTGTGCGTCGCCGCGCATCCAGGGAATGAGCTTCGGTCCCGCTGACCTGGCGGCTTCACGGCGCATGAAGACCACCCGCGTGGGTGGCGGGCATCCCGGCTACCGCACGATCGCCGACCCAGATCCCGAGAACCCCGAGGCGCCACGTCCCAGCTACCAGCAGGACCCGTGGCACTATTCGATCGCCCGCATGGTCGACGCGTGCACGTCGGTGGGCGCGCTTCCCTTCTATGGCCCCTACGGCGACATTCGCGACAGCGAGGGCTGCGAGACGCAGTTCCGGGCATCGTTCTTGCTCGGCTGCGTGGGTGCGTGGTCGCTGCACCCCGCGCAGATCGCGATCGCCAAGAAGGTCTACTCGCCCGATCCCGCCGAGGTCGCGTTCGCCAGAAAGGTGATCGAGGCGATTCCCGACGGGCGTGGCGTGCACATGATCGACGGCAAGATGCAGGACGACGCCACCTGGAAGCAGTGCAAGGTGATGGTCAACCTCGCCGAAATGCTGGCCAAGAAGGACCCGGAGCTCGCGGAGGCATACCGCCTTTGAGCACAGGTGCTCGTCGAATAGTCGGGCCGGCTCTGTTGGTGGCCGTTGTGCCACTCCTCTTCTGCTTTGCGGGCACGGCGGCGGCCGCACAGAAGACGGCGGTCGCGAGCGAAGGTCTGGTGAGCGCAACGCTCAGCTATCAGCAGGGCAGCGACAGCTTCGGCAACGCGACGTTCTCGAACCTTCAGCTGACCATCGAGCGCTCTGGCGTGAGCTACTACACCCAGCCGGTCAGCTCTCCCTCGTGCGGCACCTCATGCCTCGTTGAACAGGCGCCGAGCGGCGGGGCCCTGGCCGTCAGAGACCTGGAAGGCAACGGACAGCCGGACGTCGTACTCGACCTGTACACCGGCGGAGCTCATTGCTGCTCGGTCGTCCAGGTGTTTGCATTCGACCCAGGAGTCGGCACCTATCGCCTCTCCGAACACAACTTCGGTGATCCCGGCGCGCGCCTGAGCGACCTCTCAGGCGACGGTCCTCTCGAGTTCCAGTCCGCCGACGATCGTTTCGCCTACGAGTTCGCGCCCTATGCCTACTCCGGGCTACCGATCCGCATCTGGTGCTTCTCCGGCGGACATTTCATCGATGTCACACGCGAATTCCCCCAGCCAATAGCGCTCGACGCAAAGCGCCAATGGCACGAATTTCTCTCCAACCGCCGCGCCGGTCTCGCCCTGGGCTTCATCGCCGCCTGGGCAGCCGAT
>DATBPE010000072.1:0-15562 GCA_036561505.1 Solirubrobacteraceae bacterium | reverse complement strand
GGCGCCGAACACGACCGCCATCGCGACGACCTCGAAGTGCACGCGGGCGCCGCCGACCTCCGGCGCGCCGCCGGCGACGACGCGCACGGCGCCCGGGATCGGGGACGTGGCTCCGGTCGGCGCGTCGCGCATCCAGATCGCCGCCACGACCCGCAGGTAGTAGGCGAGCGAGATCATCGACCCGACCACGATCACCACGCCCAGCCAGGCGTAGCCCCCGCTGACGGCGGCGTCGATCAAATAGAACTTGCCGATGAAGCCGGCCGTCGCGGGTATCCCAGCCAGACCCAGCATCGAGAGGGTCATCGGCCAAGCCAGATAGGGACGCTCTGCTCCCAACCCCGCCAGCGCCTGCATGCTGTCACCCAGATCCGTTTCCCGTTCGCGGGCCACGATCACCGCGAACGCCGCCAGGTTCATGAACAGGTAGACAGCCAGGTAGAAGACTGTGGCGCGAGCGCCGAGCTGAGTGGACACCACCACGCCGGCGAGCATGTAGCCGGCCTGCGCGATCGAGGAGTAGGCGAGCATCCGCTTCAGCGAGGACTGCCCGAGCGCCCCGACGTTGCCGACTAGGATCGTGAGCGTCGCCAGTGTCGCCAGCGCCGGTCCCCAGCTGGCCTGGGCGCCGATCAGCGCGACATCAAAGAGACGCAGGAAGACCGCGAGGGCCGCTGCCTTGGTGGCGACCGCCATGAACGCGGTGACCGGTGTCGGGGCGCCCTCATAAACATCGGGGGTCCACTGGTGAAACGGGGCGACGGAGGACTTGAAGCACAGGCCGGCGAGGGACAGCCCCACCCCGCTGAGTAGCAGCACGTCTTTGCCCATACCGCTGTTGGAGACGGCCTGGGCGATCGAGGTGAAATCGGTGGCTCCAGTCGCGCCGTAGATCATCGCCAAGCCGTAGAGCAATGTGGCCGAGCCGACCGAGCCGATGATCAGGTACTTCAGCCCCGACTCCAGCGAACGCTCACGGCGCATTTCACTCGCACACAGCACATACAACGGGATCGACAGCAGCTCGAGCCCCACGAACAGTGCCACCGTGTTCTGTGCGGCGGCCAGCAGCGACATGCCCGCGATCGAGCTGAGCAGCAGCGCGTGGAACTCACCATGAGCTGCTTCCTGCGAGGCCACCGAGCGCCACGCCAGCAGCACCGTTGCCGCTCCAGCGCTCACCAGGATCAGGTTCAGCACGAGCGCGAGGTCATCGATCCTGAGCGCGCCGGCGACGACGGACTTCTGCGCGTTCCACTGCCAGATCGTCAGCCCGGCGGCCGCACCGAGCGTCATCAGGGACAACAGCGGCGCACCAACCTCACGCGCCCGCCTGGCGCCCAGCAGCCCGACCAAAAGGACCACGATGGCTCCACCCAGAAGCGCGATCAGCGGGGACAGGCCGGCGAAATCGACATGCGGGCCTTTCAGCGTGGCGATCACGGCGCGCTCCCGGTGTCCTGGTTAGCGCCTGCGCCGCCAGCGTTCCCCGCGAGCGAACCTGCCGCCCGGGCGAAGTCGAGCCGACGGGGTAGTGCTCTCTGCCCGCTCAACGCGTGTGCGGCAGACACCGCGGCGCTGACGGCACGTTCGCTTCGCCGCAGCGCGAACTGCGGATAGAGCGCGAGGAGGAGAATCACGGCGACGAGAGGAACGAGTACCGCGCCGTCGCGCAAAGTCAGCTCACGCGAGTGCACCTTCGGTCCGACACGGTTGTGCATCGAGCGGATGAGCAGCCGCAGCGCATACACGCTCGCCATCACCACGCCGCTGAAGGCGATGATCGCGATCGCGAGCTTGGCGTTGAACGCGCCCAGCAGGATCAGGAACTCCCCGGCGAAGTTCGAGGAGCCCGGGATCGCCAGCGTCGCGAGTGCCACGATCAAAAACAGCGCTGCGAGTACCGGGGCGCGGAAGGCGATGCCGCCCATCTCACGGATGTCCTCTGAGCCCCCTGCGCGCTGGGCCAGCAGGGCAATGATGAACAAGAGCGCCGCGACAACCAGGCCATGGTTGACCATCTGCAGGAGCGCCCCTTGGGCGCCCTGGGGGTTCAGCGCGAAGATCCCCAGGGTGATGAACCCGAGCTGGGCAACCGAGGAGTAGCCGGCGATCAGACGCGCGTCGGTCTGGGTGAAAGCCACCGCGGAGCCGTAGATGATCGAGCCGAGCGCGATCAACAGCATCAGCAGTTGAAAGTGCACGGCGGCTTGGGGGAACAGCGGCAGAGCGATCCGCAGGAAACCATAGGCGCCCACCTTGGAGAGCACCCCGGAGAAGACCATCAGCACCTCGATCGGCATCGCGCGATAACCGTCGGGCATCCAGCCGTGCAGCGGGAAGGCCGGCATCTTGACCAAAAAGGCGGCCGCGAAACACAAGAAGATCCATTCCTGGGAGCCCCTGTGTAGCGGCAGCGACTGCAGCGAGGAGAGCACGAACGTTATCGGCGCGCCGTTCTGATGGGCGGCCAACACGCCGGTCGCGATCGCGCCGGCAAGCATCAACAGCGAGCCCACCAGCGTGTAGATGACGAGCTTGATCGTGGCTTTCACGCGGTCTGGACCGGTGCCCCAGGAGCCGATAAGGAAATAGAAGGGGATCAGCATCAAGTCGAAGAACGCGACGAACAGAGCCAAATCCTGGGCGAGGAAGGCTCCCAGCACGGCCGACTCGGCAAGCATGAAGTGCAGGTAGAAGAGCTGCGGGCGCTCCCAGCGGCGCAGGTTGGAGGCGAGCACCGCGGCGAAGAACAGCAGCGTGGTGAGTCCCAGCAGCATCACGTTCAGGCCGTCCACGCCGAGCTTGTAGTGGATCCCCAAAGCGGCGATCCAGACGACGTCGGTGACGTGCTGAAGGCCGTGGGCTCCCACCTTGTAGTCGGCTATGTATCCGATCGCCAGGGCCAGCGCCGCAAGCGAGCCGAACAGAGCCAACGCAGCGGGCGCTCTTTGCACCCGGGAGGCCACCAAGGCGCCGAGCAGACCGCAGGCGGCGGGCAACCAGATCAGGATCGAAAGTGGCATAGCTCAGTTGCTCGCTCTAGCTCAGGACTGCAGCAGGAAGTAGAGGCCGAGGGCTGTGACGCCGAGCACGAGCAGGGCGGCGTAGTAGCGCAACAAACCGGTTTGGACAGCCCGGACGGCGGCCGAGCCAGCTCGCACCAACCCCGTCGGCCCGCCCACGATCGTGCCATCGACCACCACGCGCTCGAATGTCCCACGCGCGAAGCGGCCCATCCAGGCGGCCGGCACCACCACCAACGTGTCGATCAGCTCGTCGAAATACCACTTGTTGACGAACAGCACGTAGAGCGGGCGTGCGTGGTCGCGGATCGTGGCCGCGCTGCCCGGCCGCAGGACCCACACCCGGTAGGCGATCGCGATGCCCGCCAAGCCGATCAGCGTGCCGAGTGTGAGGCCGGCGACGAGCAGCCCGTTGCGCGTATGCGTTTCATAGAGAGGGGAGTTGGCAAAGCTCGGCCGCAGGAAATCGTCGATCACGAAGTCGACCTTTGGTATCTGAAGCAGACCCGCGCCGATCGACCCGAGCGCCAGGACACTCATCGCGATCTTCATCGGCAGCGCACGCTCGGCGATCGTGTGATGCGGACCCGGGAAGCCGACGTCTGTGTCCTCGACCTCCCCGTTGGCGGGATTGGTGGGCACCTCGGCGTGGTGCAGGTGGCCGGCTTCGAGCTCTCGTGCCTCCTGACAGGGCTCACCGTGAAAGGCCCGGAAGATCATCCGGAAGGTGTAGATCGCCGTCAACAGAGCGCCTATGTAGCCCGCCACATAGAGCGCCCAATGCCATCCGCCGCGCTCGCCGGTTACGAGCAGGATCTCGTCCTTTGAGAAGAAGCCAGAGAACGGTGGGATACCCGACAGGGCAAGACCGCCGACGATGAAGCAGCCGTAAGTGAACGGCATCGCCTTGCGGAACCCTTTCATCTTCTGAAGCGACTGCTCGCCGGACATCGCCCCGATGATCGAACCGGCGCCCATGAACAACAGCGCCTTGAAGAACGCGTGGGTCATCAGGTGAAAGAGGCCGGCCGCATAGGCGCCCACCGAGACACCCATGATCATGTAGCCGATCTGGGACATCGTGGAATATGCGATCACGCGCTTGATGTCCGTCTGGGCCAGGCCGATCGTCCCCGCGATCAGGAGCGTCGCGCAGCCGACGATCGCGCCGACGTCCTGCGCCGCCGGCGCCAGTTCGAACAGGGGATGCATGCGCGCGATCAAATAGACGCCAGCCGTAACCATCGTGGCGGCGTGGATCAGCGCGCTGACCGGCGTCGGGCCCTCCATCGCGTCGGGCAGCCAGGTGTGCAGCGGGATCTGGGCGGACTTCGCGAACGCGCCCACGAGCAGCATCAGACAGCCGGCGACGATGTCGCCTTCACCGGAGTGAAATACGTGCGGCGCGGCCTTGAAGGTGCGAAGGAAATCCAGAGTGCCGGTGTGCTTGAAGATAAAAAACGTACCCAGGACCAGCCCGACGTCGCCAAGGACATTGATCACAAACGCCTTGATCCCGGCTTTCGTGGCCGTCGTGCGCCGATACCAGAAAGAGATCAAGAGGTAGGAGGCCGCGCCGACGAACGCCCAGCCGACGATCAACAGCAGGAGGTTGCCAGCCAGCACCAGCAGCAGCATCGAGAACACGAAGAAGTTCAGGTAGGCGAAAAAGCGGGCAAAGCCGCGGTCCCCGTCCAAATAGGACACCGAATACAGGTGGATCAGCGTCGAGACCCCGCTGACGATCAGGATCATGAAGACCGACAGGGGATCCACAAGAATCGATAGGTGCGCGTCGATACCGGCGCTGGCCGCGTAGTTCCACAGCGAGGAGCTCAGCTCGCGGTGAGCGGGAGAGTGGCCCTGCAGTGCGATCAAACTCCCCAGCGCCGCCAGGAAGGAGAGCGCGATTGTCGCGGTGGCGATCCAGCCGGCTGAGCGTCCAGGCAGCGATCGGAAGCCCAGACCGATGACGAGCGTGCCAAGCAGCGGGAACAGCAGCACCAACCAGCCAAAGGTCGTCGCGCTCATCCCTGCAGCTCCCGCAACTCGTCGACGTCAATCGGCAACCGGCGACGATGGATCGCCACGATCATGCCCAGCCCGATGCACACCTCGCAAGCGGCGACGGTCATCACGACCAGTGCCAGGATCTGCCCGTCACCGTTGCCCCAGGTGCGCGAGAAAGCGACCAGTGCGAGATTCGCGCCGTTGAGCATCAGCTCCAGGCAGAGCAGCACAACCAGTGGATTGCGCCGGACGATGACACCCACCGCCCCGAGCGAGAAGATGATCGCCGACACGGCGAGATACCAGGCGATGCTCACCTGCCGCCCTCCGAGGTGGATGTCGGCGCGGAGGAGTCATCCGGATCGCGCTCGGCACGCGAGTGGGCCAACGCGAACCCCAGTCCGCCGACGGCCTCCGCCATCGTGCCGGTGCCAAGCGGACGCAGCAAATCAAGCGGTGTCAGGAGTTCCTGCTCCTCCTCCAGCCCGCCGCGCCGACGTGCAAGCACGACAGCACCGACGGCGGCAACCAACAGCAAGAACGACGCGACCTCGAACGCGAGCAAAAAACGGGTGAGCAGCAGGTTGCCGATGTAAGCGGGGGTGCCGAAGGCTTGCGGTCCGGGGCTGTAGGGCGCCCCGTGGCCTTTGATCGCCTTCAAGCCGGTTCCGAGCAGGGCGATCAGCAGCTCACTGACGAGCGCCGCGCCGATCACGAAAGCCCCCCGCCGCAGCCCCGACCCGACCGGCCCGGAGCCTCGCAGCCGATCGCCGATGGACTCCTGCTCGCCGCCGACGTAAGCCACCACGAAGACATAGAGCACCATCACCGCCCCCGCATACACCACCACCTGCACCGCGGCGACGAACTCGCTTCGCAACAGCAAGAACAGCACCGCCAGGGAGATCAAGTGGCACACCAGGGCCAGCACGCTGTAGAAGGGGTTGCGCAGCGCGACCACGCCGATCGCGCCGGTGAGCGCTCCGATCGCCGCGATGAAGAACAAGACCTGGCTCACTCGCCCTCGTTTCTGAGCGGCGTGCGCTCCAACGGCTCGGCCAGCAGCATCTCCTTGGTGAAGATCAGATCGGAGCGCTCATAGGCGGACAGCTCGTAGTCGTGTCCCATCGTGATCGCATCGAATGGGCAGGCCACCTCGCAATAGCCGCAGAAGATGCAGCGCGAAATGTTGATCTCGTACACCGCCGCGTAGCGCTCGCCGGCGGATACGCGGTTTTCCGGGGTGTTCTCGGCCGCCACGACACGGATGCAGTCCGCCGGGCAGGCCGCCGCGCACAGTGAGCAGCCGACGCACTTCTCGAGGCCGTTGTCCTCGAAGCGGTGCAGCTTGTGGCGCCCGCGAAAGCGTGGGTAGACGGGTGTCTTCTCCTCTGGATACTGCACCGTCACGGGCCGCTCCAGCATGCGCCCGAACGTCGTCTTCAGACCGCGTAGCGTCTCCCCGAAGGCACGGTAGGTGCCGCGCGCGGCACCGGGAGCGGGGCTGCGCACCACCTCGATCACGTCATCTCCGGGATCCCAGCTCATCAGTGGCTCACCACCACGAGCACCGCGGTCACCAAGGCGTTGAGGGTTGCAAGTGGCAGTAGCACCTTCCAACCGAAGCTCATCAGCTGGTCATAGCGCAGCCGCGGCAGCGTCGCGCGCACCCAGATGAACAGGAACGTGACCAGCCCCATCTTGAACAGCACCACGAACGGATCGAGGAAGCCGGGAGGATGGATCCCGAACGGCATCAGCCAGCCGCCCAGGGACACGGTCGTGACGATCCCCGAGACGACCAGCACATTCAGATACTCGGCGAAGTAGTAGGAGGCGAAGCGTCCGCCGCCGTACTCGGTGTTGTAGCCGCCGACGAGCTCGGCGTCCGCCTCGGTCAAATCGAACGGCGCGCGGTTGGTCTCGGCAAACCCGGCTATCAGGAACACCAGAAAGCCGAAGAACTGCGGCACCACGTACCACATGCCTTCCTGTGCGTGCACGATCCCGGTCAGCGACAGCGTGCCCGCGGTGAAGATCACGCCCACGAGCGCCAAGCCCTGGGAGACCTCGTAGGAGATCAGCTGCGCCGCGCCGCGCATCGCGCCGAGGAAGGAGTACTTGGAGCCCGAGGACCAGCCACCGAGCATGATCCCGTAGAAGGCGACGCCACCCAGCGCGAACAGGTACAGGGGCCCGATCGACACGTCGATCCCATACAGCCCAACGGGTTCGCCAAAGATGTGCTGCACGTCGCCGAAAGGGATGATCGCGAACGCCGCAACCGCTGTCAGGATCGAGATGACCGGGGCGAGCGCAAACAGGAAACCGGTCGAGGTGCTGGGTCGGAATTGCTCCTTGGTCAGCAGCTTGACGATATCCGCGAGCGGCTGTAGCGCCCCGTAGGGGCCGACGCGGTTGGGCCCGTAACGCGCCTGAAAGCGTCCCAGCAACTTGCGCTCGGCGAGCAGTACCACCGGCACCAGCTGCAGTGCCACGGCGAAGATCACGATCCCCTTGACGACCTGGACCCACCACGCTTCGTAGTAGCCGACCAGCGCGAGCGTCACGATCGCCCGTTTCTCTCGCTGGCGCTGCGCAGGTGCACCATGTTGCCCGTAAGCGCGCTGGCAGAGTCCGCCCCTAGACCTTCCTGGAGGAACACGGTTCCGGCGGGGCTGTCCTCACGCAGCGCCACAGTCGCACTCACCGAGTGATCCTCGTCGCTGTAGACGAGCACCCGCTCGCCGTTGGTGAGCCCCATCTGTTCGGCGTCTACGGGGGACATCTCGACCCGCTGGGAGGGATGCAAAAACTTCAGCGCCGGCGATGCCTCGACCTCCGTCGAGGCCCAGATCGACCGGAACGACCCCAGGCGCAGCGCGCCGTTGGGGCTCGGCGGCGCCTTGGGAAGATCGGCTGTGCCGGTGAGCTGCGGCGGCTCGGGGAAGGCGCTGGCCGCCTCGCGCTCGCTCCAGCGCACGCCGCGTCCGCCGATCTCCTCGAGTGTCAGTCCTGCGTAGAAGGCAACCGCGTCGAACAGCTGACGTGAGGCCGTCGCGCCGCTGAGCACCTCTAGGTCGAGGCCCAGGCTCCGTGCCAGTTCGACGAGCACCGACCACCCTGCGCGCACCGTTCCGCCTCGCGCGATCGACGGGCGTAGACGCTGCAGGCGTCCATCGGGGTGGACGACCGTGCCTTCCTTCTCGGCGTAGGACTCGGCCGGGAAGACGACGTTGGCGTGCTCGCGGATACCCTCGGTGAGGAAGTTGGCGTGAGCGATCACGGTGGAGGCCTTCTCCAGAGCCAGCATCCAAGCCTCCCTTGGCAGGTCTTCTGCCAGCGGGTCGGCTTGCAGCAGGTAGACGGCGGCGAGCTGGCCGTCTTGCAGACCCTCGGCGATCTGCGGGGTCGAGGACCCATCTCGATCGAGTCGCTCATAGCCCGGACCGTAACCGGGCATGACCCCCGCCTCGGCCAGCCCGCGGCCGTTGGCTCCGGCGGCGGGCACGCCGAGCAGGCCAGCGCCGGCCCGACCGGACAGGCCTAGCTCCTCGGCGATCTCCAACAGCGCCTGGACGCTCACGGCGTCGCCGAGCACCCGCTGGCCGTAGAGGATCACGACCTCCTCGCCGCCGTCGCGCAACAGTTCGGCGAGCTTGGTCAACTGCTCGGGCTCGACCTCGCAGGCCTCCGCAGCGGACTGCACCTCGCCGCCGCGCGCTGCCGCGGACAGCGCCTGCAGAAAAGCGGCGTCGGTGCCCGGCGTGTAGCGAATCGAGATCTGCGCCGAGGGGTCAAGCGAGGACGGCCGGGCGCCCGCGAGCGCGAGTTTCACGCCGTGGCGGCGCACCCCCTTGCGGATGCGCAGGTCGAGGATCGGGATGTCATCGACCGGCTCGGTGCCGATCACCAGCACCGTGTGAGCGAACTCGAGATCGCTTACGTGCGCCTGCAGGTCCGGCCGGGCGAGCTGGTGCAGCCATTCGGGCTTGATCGCGGCGACGGTGTCGATCGCCTCGCTGGCGAGACCCTCGCGCATCAGACGGGCAAGCAGGAAGCCCTCCTCGCTGGAGCTCTGCCCGCCGACGATCGCGCCTACCTTGCCTTGGGCGCGTTTCAGTCCGCCCGCCGCCTCTGACAGCGCCCGCTCCCAGGAGACCGCGCGCAGCTGTCCACCGTCGCGCACCATCGGCTCGGTGATGCGCTCCTCGACATGAATCGACTGGTATGCGAAGCGGCCCTTGTCGCACAGCCACCCGTCATCCACCTCGTCGTGCTCGCGGGCCAACACCCGCAAGACCCGCTCGTCGCGTACCGTGAAGGTGACGTTGCACTGGGCGGGACACAGCGTGCACACCGACCCCGACCCCTCGATGTCCCAGGGACGGGCGCGAAATCTGTACGGGCGGGAGGTGAGCGCTCCCACCGGGCACAGCTCGACGATGTTGCCGCTGAAGGGAGCGACGTAGGGGTGCCCATCGAAGGTCGAGACGTAGGAGTGCGCGCCGCGCTCGAGCAGGACCAGTTGGTAGTCCTCTGAGATCTCTTGGGAGAAGCGCACGCAGCGATAGCAAAGGATGCAGCGCTCACGGTCGATCGCGATCGTGGGGGACAGCTCCAGCGGCTTGACGAAATGCCGCTTGGGCTCGATGAAGCGCGACATGCCGCCGCCCCAGCCGAAGGTGATGTCCTGCAGCGGGCACTCGCCGCCCTTGTCGCAGACCGGGCAGTCCAGAGGGTGGTTGATCAGCAGAAACTCGACCACCGACCGCTGCGCGGTCTTGACGCGCTCGGACTGGGTGTGCACGACCATCCCGTCCTTGACCGGCGTCGAGCAGCCGGTCTGGAGCTTGCCGATCCCCTCGATCTCCACCAGGCACATTCGGCAGGCGCCGACCGGGTTGCCGAGCTTGGGCTCATAGCAGAAGACCGGTATCTCGACGTCGCCGTGCTTGGCGGCGTCGACGAGCGTCGAGTTCTCCGCGGCCGTGACCTCGACGCCGTCGATCGTGAAGGTGATCATGCGCGGCTGTGGTCTAGGCATGCGCCATCTCGCCGAGGATCGGCGCCGCATCGCGCCTGGCGCGAGCGGCCTCGATGTGCGCTTCGAACTCGCCCCGGAACTTGGCGATCATCGAACCGATCGGCATCGCCATCGCGTCGCCCAGCACGCACAGGCAGTTGCCAATGATGTGCTCCTGCACAGAGGCCATGATCTCGATGTCCATCGGCGTCGCGTCGCCGTGCTCGATCCGCTCGAGCATCTTCACCGTCCAGTTGGTGCCCTCGCGGCAGGGTGTGCACTTGCCGCAGGACTCGTGCCGGTAAAACTTTGCGGTCTTCAAAGCGACGTCGAGGATCGCCGTGGAGTCGTCGACGACGATGATCGCCCCTGAGCCGAGCATCGTGCCGGCTTTGGCGAGCGAGTCGAAGTCGTAGGGAATATCCATGTCCTGGGCGGTTAGCACCGGCGAGGATGAGCCACCGGGGAACCAGCACTTGACCTCGCGTCCCTCGGGCGGGCCGCCGGCGAGTCCGTAGATGATCTCCCGGGAGGGAATGCCGAGCTCGATCTCGTAGTTGCCCGGACGCTTGACGTGCCCAGAGACGGACACGAGCTTGGTGCCGGTCGAGGTCTCCGTGCCGAGCTTCGCGTAGGCCTCGCCGCCGATGCGGATGATCGTCGGCGCCGTCGCGAGCGTCTCGACGTTGTTGATGAGGGTCGGCCCTTGGTAGAGCCCCTGATTGGCCGGGAACGGCGGCTTCAAACGCGGATTGCCGCGCTTACCCTCGAGGGAGTCGAGCAGGCCCGTCTCCTCGCCGCAGATGTAGGCGCCGGCTCCGCGGTGCACCACCAGCGACAGCGAATGCCCGGAGCCGAGGATGTCCTCGCCGATGTAGCCGCGCTCGCGCGCTTCGCGGAGCGCTGCGTCCAGCACGTCGGCTTGCAGCTGGTACTCGCCGCGAATGTAGATGAACGAGCGGTTCGCGCCCGCCGCGAACGAGGCGATCACGATCCCCTCGATCAGCATGTGCGGGCTCTTCTGCATCAGCTCGCGATCCTTGAAGGTACCGGGCTCGGACTCGTCCGCGTTGCACACCAGGTACTTGTCCATCGAGCCTTTCGGCAGGAACGAGACCTTCTTTCCCATCTGAAAGCCAGCGCCGCCACGGCCGCGCAGGCCGGAGGATTCAAGCTCGGACAGCACCGCTTCGGGGTTCGTCGCGAGCGCCTTGCGCAGCGACTCGTAACCGCCGCGGCGCTCGTAGACCTCCAGGGTCGCAAGCCCAGGCTCGTCGATGTCGGCAAACAACAGCCGCTCGCTCACCGCTGGGCCTCCCCGTCGGAGGACTCCGCCGCTTCACCCTGATCCTGCGAGTCGGCGTCGGGATGCGGCGGCTCGTACGGGTGGTGCGGTATCTCCTGGTCGCTGCGCGCCTGATGGGGGACCTCGCCCTCGTGCGGGGGCTGCGTGTGGGACTGCTCGTGTGCGGCCGATGGTCCCGGCCGATCGCCGGTCATCGGCTCGCCGAAGCTCGCACGATCGGGATCGATGTCGGGATTGGCCCCCGGCGAGCTCCCGGTCGGGGCGGCGCTGGAGCGCTGCCCCGCGGTTCCGGGTTGGGCGGGATGCTCGGCGAACTCCTGTGAGTTGGCGTGTGGGTCGGCCACCAGACGGCGGGCCAGTTGCTTCTCGGGCAGCACCGGACGCCCAGCGCGGGTGTCCTCGAGCAGCTGCGGGATGTCATCGGTGCTCAGCGGTCCGACGTACACGCCGTCGACGGAGGCCATCGGCGCGATGTCGCACGCGCCGAGGCACTCGAACGCGCGCACGTTGAAATCGGGATCCTCTCCGACGGCGGCGCTGATCGCCTCCAGAAGCTGATCCGCTCCGCACAGCGAGCAGGAGATGTTGGTGCACACATACACGCTGTGGCGTCCGACGGGAGTCGTCTCGAGCATGTCATAGAAGCTCGCGACCGACTCCAGGTAGCCGGGTGTCACCCTCATCACGCACGCGACCTGCTCGATAGCCTCCGGCGAGCACCATCCGTGCACGCGCTGGGCGGCGGCAAGCGCAGGCAGCGTCGCGGAGCGCCGGTCGGGGTAGTTGGCCATGTGCCCCTCGATTTCCGCGCGCAGATCGGCGGGGACCTCGGTGAGTGCCGGGTCGGGGACGCCGGCTGGCGCCTTGGTCAAGTCCGCTGACTCGTCCCAGCCCGGCACCCGCGATCCGTGTTGGTAGCGTGGCACGGGCCATGGCGTGCCAGCAAGCAGCAGCTCCTCGCCGGTGCTCTCGGGAGCGCTCACCTGTCGATCCCTCCGAGGATCGGATCGAGCATCGCCAGCGTGGCAATCATGTCGGCGATGTAGGCGCCCTCCGCCATGTGCGAGAGCGCCTGCAAGTTCACGAATGACGGGTCGCGCATGTGCACGCGCGCGGGCTTGGAAGAGCCGTCGGAGCGCACGAGGCAGCCGAGCTCACCGCGTGGGGATTCGATCGGGAAGTACACCTCGCCCGGCGGCACGCGGAAGCCCTCGGTGACGAGCTTGAAGTGATGGATCAGTGCCTCCATTGAGGTCGCCAGCTCGTGGCGTGGTGGCAGTGCGACCTTGCGGTCCTCTGTTATGTGCGGACCCTCGGGCAGTGCGTCCAGCGCTTGATCGATGATCTTCACCGACTCGTAGATCTCGGCCAGACGCACCGCGAAACGGTCGTAGTTGTCGCCGACGGTGCCCACCGGGATCTTGAAGTGAAAGTCCTCGTAGGAGCTGTAAGGGGTGGCCTTACGCAGATCCCAGGGGTTGCCCGCGGCGCGCAGCAGCGGTCCGGTGACGCCCAGCGATAGGAGCGTTTGCGCGTCCAGGGGGCAGGTGCCGCGCAGGCGCTCAAGCACGATCTGGTTTGCGTTCAGGATCGCCCCGTACTGGTCCGCGCGGCCGGGCATGATCTTCGTGAAGGCGCGCAGCTTCGCCTCAAAGCCGGAGGGGATGTCCTCGATCACGCCGCCGACCTGGAAGTAGCGGGTGTGCATGCGTGCCCCCGAGGACATCTCGAACAGGTCGAGGATCTGCTCGCGCTCACGCAAGCAGTACAGGAAGATCGACACCGCGCCGAGGTCCAGGGCACTCGTGCCGAGCCAGATCAGATGCGAGGCGATGCGGTTTAGCTCGAGATGGATCACGCGCAGGTACTGTGCGCGCTTGGGGACCTCCACCTCGGCAAGCGTCTCCACCGCGCTGCAGTAGGCCATCGCGTTGAAGTAATAGGACAGGTAGTCCATCCGCTCGATGACCGGGATCACCTTCCAGTAGGACTTGTTCTCGGCGGTCTTCTCGATCCCGGTGTGCACGTATCCGATGATCGGCTTGATCGAGCGGACCACCTCTCCCTCGAGCGTCACTAGCAGGCGCAGCACGCCGTGGGTGGCCGGGTGGTGGGGCCCGAAGTTGAGCGTCAGGAGTTCCTCGTGGGTCTCGCCGAGGGGCCGCTCGACGGGCGACAGCGTGATGCTCTGCTCCCGGCGTCGATATTCGGATATCTGCCCTGTGCTCACCGAGCCACTCCGTGTGAGTCCATTTCGTTGTGGGTGAAGATCACCGGTTCGCCTCCGACTGGGAAATCGCGCCGCTGCGGATGGCCCTCGTAGTCCTCGGGCATCAGGATGCGCCGTAGGTCTGGATGCCCGCGAAAGATCACCCCGAACATGTCATAGATCTCGCGCTCCTGGTGGTCGGCGGTGGGCCAGCCAGGGCCTTCAGGGCCCTCGGGAGTGACGGAGTCGAGCTGCGGCGCGTCGGTAGGAACGCGCAGCTTGACGGTCAGGCGCTCGCAGCTGGACATGTCGAGCAGCTCGTAGTGGACCCCGAGGCGCGGCTCTTGGGGGTAGTAGTCGACTCCGTGCACGCTCGCCAGCGCGGTGTAGCCGTGCTCGCGCAGGTGGGCTAGCACCGCCCGGATGCCCTCCGGGGCCACTTCCAGCGTCGCCTGTTCACGGAAGTAGACGGTCCCGAGAATCGTCTCCTCTGCGAGCGCTTTGCGCAGCTCCTTGGCGAGCAGCTCGAGGCCGGTCGCGTCAGGCACCTGGCGTATCTCCTTCCAGGAGCACGTTGACGGCGCTGTCCGCCCCGGGCGCCATCAGAAGCTCCTCGGTGCCGTGGGCCTCATAACGCTCACGCCAGCCGGCGTCGGGATCCTCTTGGACCATCTTGCGAAGCTTCAAGATCCCGTGCATCAGCGCCTCGGGCCGCGGGGGACAGCCGGGTACGTGCACGTCGATCGGCAGGAACTTGTCGGCGGGAACGAGGGCGTAGTTGTTAAAGACACCCATCGAGGAGCAGCAGGCGCCCATCGATATGGCCCACTTCGGCTCCAGCATCTGGTCGTAGAGCCTGCGGATGATCGGCGCCATCTTGATCGAGACGCGTCCTGCCAGGATGATCAGGTCGGCTTGGCGCGGGGAGGCGCGGAACGCCTCGAAGCCAAAGCGTGCGATGTCCATGCGTGGGCCGGCAGTCTGGAACTGCTCCATCGCGCAGCACGCAAGCCCGAAGGACAGAGGGAAGAAGGAGTTGGAGCGTCCCCACACGATCGCCTTGTCGAGTGTCGTGGTCAGTACGCGCTCGGCGACGTGACGTTCTAGGTCCTCCTCCTCGAGGCTCTCTTCCAGTTGCGCGGCCGGGTTGGCGCCCTCGATATCGCCGCCGCGCAGCATCTGCCGGGCGCTACGATCGTTGATGCGCAACGCGGCGGGGTCGATCCGCTCGCGTCTCACTTCCATTGCAGGGCTCCTCTTCGCCACACGTAGAGCAACGCGACCAGCAGAAGGCCGATGAAGACGATCGTCTCGGCCAGCGCGAACGTGCCGTAGGCGCGCAGCTGCACCGCGATTGGATACAGGAACACGACCTCGATGTCGAACAGGATGAACAGCATTGCGATCAGGTAGAAGCTGATCCCGAAACGCATGCTGCTCTTGACCTCGGAGGGCAGACCGCACTCGTAGGGATCCAGCTTGTGCTCGGTCTGCCGGCGCGGGCCCACAAACGAGTTCAGTGCGGCGAAGGTTGTGCCTATGACGCCGCCGAGAACAAGGAAAACTATTGCGGGGAGATAGCTTCGAAGCACCGGCGCTGTTATATCACCGCTTGTGTCAGTGTGTTACATAGTGGCAATCGGCTCGATATCGGCTTTTGATTGGGATCCGGCGTTTGCGGGCGGGGCAAGCCGGGGGTCTGTGGCGCGGCGCATCGACACCAGCGAGGGCCTGAGGTGAGCGAAGCGGTTCTCGCTGGAGCGCTCGCGGTCGCCGCGCTGAACGCCGTTGCGGCGCTGTTGGGGGGTTTGCGCTGGTACCGCGAAGAGGTCAGTGGCGCCTTCTGGGTGTGCCTGCGGGTTGGTCAGGGAAGCGCGCTGACCCTCGCCGTGGCCGTCGGCTCCCTCGCGGTCGCGGGCAAGTACTCAGACGATCGACTGTTCTACCTCTACGCGCTACTCCCGCTGGCGATTGCCTTCGTGGCC
>DATBPE010000071.1:0-17439 GCA_036561505.1 Solirubrobacteraceae bacterium | reverse complement strand
TCCCGGAAGCTCGAGAGCTTGGACTCGCCGCCGCGAGGGTGGTACTCGATCTCGAACTGCCTGATCACCAGCTTCTCCTTGGCGGCGCGGATGACCATCTCGGAGGCGAACTCCATTCCGGTGGTGCGCAGATCCAAACGCGCCAGCACGTCGCGGCGCAGGGCGCGCATGCCGCAGTGCGCGTCCTTGATGCCAGTGCGGAAGAAGAAGTTGAGCAGGCCTGTGAGGATCGGATTGCCGACGTAGCGATGAAGCCATGGCATCGCACCCGGCTGAATGTTGTCCATGCGGTCCCCCATCACGAGCTCCGCGCCCTCCTCGAGCGCCGCGACGAAGCGCGGGATCTCACTGAAGTCATATGTGAGGTCGGCGTCGGCCATCACGATGTACTTGCCGCAAGCCGCCGCAAAACCCGCCAGGTAGGCGCTGCCATAGCCACGACGGGGCTCGATGACGACGCGTGCGCCTGCTTGCTCGGCCAGTCGTGCGGAATCGTCCTCAGAGTTGTTGTCGGCGACGACCACCTCGCCCTGGATCCCCATTTGCTCCAGTACTTTCAGGGCGCCGGTCACACAGGCCTCGATGTTCTCGGCCTCGTTCAAGCAGGGAATGACCACGGACACGAGCGTCGTAGAAGGGTCTGCTCCCCCCGAGGGCATGTTTGGCCTTGTCTTCTCTGCAGTGCTCATCAGCGGGAAGCCGTCCAGGGCAATGGTCCGTCGATGCCCTACGCATAACGTAAACGCACCGTAAGCCGGAAAGTGGCGCGCTTTGAAAAGAAATGCTATCGCAAGGTCTGACAGTCTCCACGGGCCTATGCGTATCTGCTTGGTCTATGACTGCCTGTTCCCCCACACTGTCGGGGGCGCTGAGCGGTGGTATCGCAACCTTGCCGAGCACATGGTCGAGGAGGGGCACGAGGTCACATACTTGACCCTGCGCCAGTGGGAGCGCGGTCGCTCAGCGGAGATCGACGAGCGGGTGCGAGTGCGGATCGCGGGACCGCGAATGGCCCTCTATACCGGTGGGCGACGCCGCATACTCCCACCGCTGGTATTCGGCGCCGGCGTGTTCTGGCATCTGCTGCGCCACGGCCGTCGCTACGACGTGGTGCACACGGCCTCATTCCCTTACTTCTCGCTTCTAGCGGCCGGTGCCACACGGAAACTCGGGCGTTTCGATCTGGTGGTCGACTGGCACGAGGTCTGGAGCGGAGAGTACTGGCGCGAATATCTCGGTCCGCTGGGCGGAAGGATCGGCCGCGCGGTGCAGATGCTCTGTGCACGTATCCCCCAACGCGCGTTCTGTTTCTCGCGGCTGCACGCCGGCAGACTCAGCCAGGAAGGTCTGCGCGGCGGTGTGACGGTACTCGAGGGCGAGTACGCCGGACCGCTACAGACACCGACCCCTCAGATCGCGGACCCTGTGGTCGTGTTCGCGGGGAGGCTGATCCCAGAGAAGCGTGCTCTGCTCGGGGTAGCCGGAGTGGCCGCGGCCGCCAAACGTCTACCGGGGCTGCGCGGCATCTTCTTCGGAGACGGACCGCAGCGAGAAGCCGTCCTCGCGGCGATAGCCGAACACGGGGCCCAGGAGACGATCACCGCCCCCGGCTTCGTCGATTCTCAGCAAGTGGATGCGGCTCTGCGCAAGTCGCTATGCATGCTGCTGCCCTCCAGTCGCGAGGGCTACGGAATGATCGTGGTGGAGGCATGCGCACAAGCAACCCCCGCGGTCGTCGTCGCCGCGGCAGACAACGCCGCCGTCGAGTTGGTCTGCGAGGGCGTCAACGGCACGATCGTCCCAAGCGCCGATCCCGAGATGATCGCCCAGGCAATCGTGCGCGTCCACGAAGCCGGAATGGCGCTGCGTGAGAGCACCGCGCAATGGTTCGCGCAGAACTCCCAGCGCCTCTCTCTGGAGTCCTCTCTGCGCGTGGTGCTCGACAGCTACGCAAGCGCCCGCCCGTAGCTCTCTAGCGTCAGACGAGCCGTCCGCTCCCAGGTGAACATCCGGGAGCGCTCGAGTCCACTGGCTCGCATACGCTCGTGCTCGGCTCGATCTCCCAGCAGACGCTCGATCGAGGAGGCGATCGAGTCCTCGTCGTAGGGGTCGAACAGCAGCGCCGCCTCGCCTACCACCTCCGGCAACGAAGAGGCATCTGAGCAGGCAACCGGTACGCCACGCGCCATCGCCTCAAGCACCGGCAGGCCAAACCCCTCATACAGCGACGGATACACAAACGCGTCGGCGACATCCCATAGTCCCTCCAGCTCCTCGGAGGAGAGCCAGCCCTCCAGGCGAATGTCGGCCTCGACGCCCACGGCCTTTGCCTGCGCACGTAGTTCAGCCTCATGCCAGGTCGGGTAGCCAGGCAGCACAAGCACCGGTCGTCGATCAGGCGAGATTCTGGCGAGTGCTCTGATCAGCGCCAGCAGATTCTTGTGCGGGCGCTTGGCTGAGAGACCGAGAAGCACTTGACGCGCGTCGAGCTGGAACCGTTCGCGGATGATCCGTGCGTCCACAGGCTGCGCCGTGCGCAGTGCTCCTAGACCCTGTGGCACCACATCGATCTTTGCCGTTGGAGTATGGAGAAGCTCCGTTAGATCACCACTGGTGCTCTGCGAGACGGCGATCACACGATCAGACCTGCGCACCGCCAGAGGCACGAGTACACGCATGCCACGAGCGCGTAGGCCGCCATGCGCCTCGGGAAAACGGGCGTATATGAGGTCGTGCACAGTCACCACCCGGCGGAAGCGCCCCCAGGCTGGAGCTGTGCTCGCCAGGCTGTGCAGCAACTGCACACC
The DNA here is from genome assembly GCA_036561505.1 of Solirubrobacteraceae bacterium. Lineage (GTDB taxonomy): Bacteria > Actinomycetota > Thermoleophilia > Solirubrobacterales > Solirubrobacteraceae > Palsa-744. The sequence continues at coordinate 14,632 of DATBPE010000071.1, read as the reverse complement.
GTGACGCGAAGCGAGTCGGGGCAGCAGGGTCTGCTCCCCTCTGACCCACTCCAGGCGATTGGTCGAGTTCACGGGCACCGTGACTGCCTCTACCAGTCCCATCCAGGGAGCGTCGTTGGCCGCCGCTCCCTCGCGAGCGACAAACGCGGTAAAGCGCACGTCTGGGGCGGCCCTTACGAGCGCGGGAATGAGCTCGCGTGCGGCGACCTCCATTCCGCCTGTCTCGCCGGGGACGAGGAAGATCAGGTTCAGGCCCACGTGCATGCAGGGCTGAGGCTAACGGAGGATGTGCAAGGCTCCCATACTCTTGAGCCACAGGCCCCTCACCATTGGTATCGACGCGCGCGCCGCGGTGGAGGTCCCCGCCGGACGGGGACGGCTGGTTCGTGAGCTGTTGCTCGCACTATCCGCCCGAGAGGACGACGGCCACCGCTACCTCCTGTATGCGCGCACGAAGTGGGACTGCGAATCCCTCGACGAGCGCTTCCAATGGCGGCTGATCCCTGCCCGGGACCCGTGGTGGCACCTTCTCGCAGCACGTGCCGCCAACCGCGAGTGCGGGGTCTTCCTGTCATCCAACTCGTATCTCACTACGTGGTTCTTGCGCGTGCCGGCGGTCCCGATCATCTACGACCTGGTGGCGTTCGACCGCAAGATGCGTCCAAACCGCCGCTCGGCGCTCATCGAGTGGGCCACATTGGGGCTCGCGGTGCGTCGCTCCGCCGCGTTCATCGCGATTTCTCAAGCGACCGCAAATGCCCTAGCCGAGCGTTATCCCCGGGCGGCTGCGCTGACGACCGTCGCTCTGCTAGGAGTCGCGCCAACACTCACAACGGAGCCCGACCCGGCAGAGGCGTCATCTCTTCCGGAGCCGGGTTTCGTCCTGGCCGTGGGAACGCTCGAGCCCCGCAAGAACCTGCCGCGGCTGGTGGCGGCATACAGCCAATTGCCTGGGGAGCTTCAACGCCTTCATCCGCTTGTTGTGGTCGGCGCACTCGGCTGGCAGACCGGCGAGACCGTGGACGCGCTCAAGTCGCTGGGTGAGCGCTGCACGATGCTTGGCTATGTATCAGACGAGGCGTTGGCGGAGCTCTATCGGCGCTGTTCGGTGTTCTGCTACCCGTCTTTGGGGGAGGGTTTCGGCTTGCCGGTGCTTGAGGCGATGGCCGCCGGCGCAGCGGTGCTCACGTCAAATCTCTCCTCCCTGCCTGAGGTCGGTGGCGACGCCGCCGAGTATGTCGATCCTCATCAAGTCGCGAGCATCGCGGACGGTCTGGCCCGCTTGCTTTCAGATGATTTGCGTCGCTCGGACTTGGCACGTCGTGGACAAATACGTGCCGGCGCATTCTCCTGGGAGAACTTCGCCCAGATCACTGTGAGAACCCTCGAAACCGCATCTGGCATGGGGCAATGAGCTCAGTGACGACAACCGGGCTCTGACACACTTCGATCATGCCGAGCCCGATCGACGCCGCCTTGCGACGCGGCCGCCGAGCGTTCTACAACATCGGGGGACCGTGGTACCGCTGCCGCCTGTTCGAGGCTCTCGGATCCAAGCGCTTCTCCCACCCAGCCCTCTTCGGCATGGATAGTCGCCTGGCTGAGCTGATGCCCTGGCGTGGTGGAACCTTCGTCGAGGCCGGAGCGCACGACGGCTACACACAGTCCAACACCTACTACCTGGAACGTCATCGCGGCTGGTCGGGGCTGTTGGTCGAGCCGATACCCGAGCTGAACAGACGTTGCACACGCCGCCGAGCAAACTCACGAGTACTCGGAGTGGCACTGGTTGGTCCGGGAGCAGATCAAAAAAAGGTGACGATGGACTTCGGTGATCTGATGTCCACGATGGAGGGGCACGACCACCACGCGACCGGAGGGCTGGAAGTCACCGGGCGTCGCGGATACTCGGTTGATGTGCCCGCACGCACGCTGTCCGCGGCACTAGAGGAGGCTGGCCTAGCGCAGGTAGATTTGATCGTTCTCGATGTCGAGGGTCATGAGCTAGACGTCCTAGCCGGGCTGGACCTCGAGCGCCACGCACCGCGATATCTGCTTGTGGAGATGCTGGACCGCACAGCACAACAGCCCGCCATCGACGCAGCTCTGGCATCGCATTATGAGCCGGTCGAGATGCTCTCAGAGTACGACGTGCTCTACGGGCGCAGTGGGTGAGGAGCTCCCAGCGCGTCCACTTCTGGTGAGCAGAGCAGATCGACGTTGGCGCGAATCCTCTCCTCTGGCCAATCCCACCAACACAGCGCGATCAGAGCGTCGACCTGCTCGTCGCCGAAGCGGCGACGAACCTCGCGGGCGGGAACACCAGCGACGATTGCGTATGGGCGCACATCCCGCGTGACTACGGCCCGGGCCCCGATGACAGCGCCGTCGCCGATCTTGACCCCTGGAAGGATCAGCGCTTGGGCACCAATCCAAACATCGTTGCCGACCTCGATGTCCGACTCAGGTCGCGGATGGCCGTCGGTCCACGCACCGGGCATGCCCCAAAGTACCCTGAACGGATAGGTCGAGATCCAGTCGGTCCGGTGGTTGCCTCCGACTACGAATTCAACACCGATCGCAATCGAGCAGAAAGCGCCGATATGTACACGCGCTCGCTCACCGCGGCCGACATGGATCGTGAAAGCACCGTAGGTGTGTCTCCCAACGGTGGCGCGCCCACACGCAACCGCCTCCTCTGCGTTGAGCGAGCCGAAGAGCTCACCGGTGCCGGGATCGGTCGCCCCTGCCTTGCCGATCTCTACTCGCATGCGCTCCACCACGCGGCGTAGGATGCGTAGCCCCTGTCCTCGCTCCACCGTCTGACAGGCTAGCGATCGCCGAGAATTTGGGGCGCTCGACCATCACACTGAACGCGCCCGTGCCACGAATCCTGCTCCTAACACCCAACCACGAGGACTACCTCGCCGATGGGCTCTTCCACGGCCTGCGCACGATCCTCGGCGCAGACGTGATCGATTTCCCCAAGCGCGAGTTCGCATACGACAGCTATCCCGAGGCACGCCGAAGCGAGCTGTATGGGCATGGGTTCTCGCTGTACACGCTGCTACCCGACCTGCCGTTGGATCGCAATCGCCTGCTTCACCGTGCCGTCAATGGAGAGTTCGATCTGGTGGTTTTCGCTGACATCTGGGGAACCTTCGGAATGTTCGTACAACTTGCGCCCGAGCTGGGCGGGCACACACGAATGGCTGTACTGGATGGAGCCGATCGACCCGAGCCCTACCCGTATGCCGGTCTGTGGTGGCGCCGACGGGTGTGGTGGACGTTGCCCCGGGCACACCGGCGTGCGCTCTATTTCAAGCGCGAGATCACACCTTGGACTGGCACGTTTCGCGCCTACCTCGCCTTGCCACCGGTGCTGGCAGCGAGATTGCCCTCGGTGCGAGGCATGCAAGAGATCGCTTTCTCGTTTCCGGAGGAGAAGATCGTGCGGGAGCCGCCGGCGAAGGATCGTCTGATCGCCAGCCATGTTGTCGACCCGGAGGTGGCTGAGCGGATTGGAGCCGCAACGACGTACGCGTTTGCGGACGAGCGCGAGTACTACGCCGATCTACAGCGCTCCAGATTCGGGATCACGACCAAGCGCGCCGGCTGGGACTGCCTGCGCCACTACGAGCAGGCCGCCAACGGCTGCGTCCCGTGCTTCCGCGCCCTAGACCGCAAGCCAGCACGGTGCGCTCCACACGGGCTTGACGACACCAACTGCGTGATCTACAACGATCCCGACGAGTTGCTTACGCGAATCGCGGCAATGGACGAAGTCACCTACCGCGGGCTGCAAGACGGCGCGCTCGCGTGGGTTCGCGCCAACACGACACGACGGCGCGCCGAGCAGTTCCTACGCGCGTGTGGCGTAGACGGCACGACGTGAGCTCCGACATCCTGGACTCCAGCGAGGCGGGCGGGCGCTACCTGCGGGGCGGCGGACTGCGCTTGGTCGCCTACTGCGCCGGTCTGCTCGTCGGCCTCGGTGTGACTCCGTTCGTCGTGCGCCACCTGCATTCGGTCGGTTGGGGGCACTACGTAGCGGTCAATGCGCTCATATTTATTGTCGGCGCGCTCACCGAGGGTGGACTTGCGAATCTCGGCGTGCGCGAGTTGAGCACCGCTGATGAGCCAGAGCGACGTGAGTACATGCGTTCTCTACTGGGTCTGAGGCTCGCCTTGACCGCGGTAGGCACCGCGTGCGCAATCGGCTTCGAGCTGCTGACCGGCAGTGAAACAGTGCTCGTCGAGGGGACGGCCATCGCCTGTGTGGGCCTGCTGCTGACCAATCTCCAGCTCACCCTCGCGCTACCTCTCACCGCCGAACTAAGGCTCGGCTGGCTCGCCGTCTGTGACTTCCTTGGGCAGACGATCACAGCCGCAGCGATGTTGACCCTGGTTCTGCTCGGCGCATCGCTGTTGCCGTTTTTCGCTGTCACGGCCATTGCCACCACCGTGACGCTCGCTCTGGTCGTCATGCTGGTCCGCAACCAGCTCACGCTGCGCCCGGCGTTTCACCCGTCTCGATGGCGTGCGCTGTTGTCGGACTCGATCGTCTACTCGGCCGCGACCGCGCTCGGAGTCGTCTATTTCCGACTGGTGGTCGTCGCTACCAACCTGCTGACCAGCGCCCACCAGACCGGCTACTTCGGTCTGGGCTTCCGGATCATCGACATCGTGAACGCGATCCCATGGCTGCTCGTCACCTCCGCATTCCCGATCCTCGCCCGCGCCGCCCGCGACGACATCGACAGGTTGAACTATGCGCTACAACGACTGTTTGAGGGTGGGCTGATCCTGGGCGGGTGGATAGCGCTCGGCCTGTTCGTTGGGGCTCCGTTTGCAATCGAAGTGCTGGGCGGTGCGAGTTTCCATCCCTCCGTGGCGGTGCTTCGCATCCTTGCTCTTGGCGTGCCGGCGACTTTCCTGGTAGCGACTTGGGCATTTGCGCTGCTGTCACTCAAGCGCTATCGCGAGTTGATCGTCGTCAATGGCGTCATCGTGGTACTGGCGATCGTGCTGTGCGCTGTGCTGATTCCCGCGTTCGGTGCGCGAGGCGGTGCGATCGTCACCGCGACGCTCGAGGTGACGCTCGCGATCGGCTACGTGTTCGCCCTGACACGCGGACACCCTGATCTGCGTCCGCGCCTAGGTCAAACGCCGCAGATCGCGCTTGCGCTGGCTCTCGCCTTCGCCGCTGCACTTGTGCTGCCCGTGCATCCCGTCATCGCCGTGGCAATAGGGTCGCTTGTGTTCGCGGCCATCCTCATGACGCTGGGCGCACTGCCCGACGAGCTAATTCAGGCGCTTGCCCACAGGCGCGACTAACATCCATTCGCGTGCCGACCACGATTCCACTCGACGCCCCCAAGTCCGACGGCTACTACGGACTCGGACGCGAGGAAGTCATCGCATATCTGCCGCGTCCGGTCGGGCGCGTGCTCGATGTTGGCTGCGGCGAAGGCGGGGCGGCCGAGCCGCTGCGCGCTGCGGGCGCTAGCTGGCTCAGTGGCATCGAGCTGCTGAGCACTCCGGCCGAGCAGGCCAGCAGAGTCTATGACGAGGTTCGCTGTGGGGATGCGCTAGAGGAGCTGGGAAACGTAACTGGGCCGTTCGACACGATCCTCTGCTATGACGTGCTCGAGCACCTGTATGACCCATATTCACTGGTCCGAGGGCTCATGGAGGTCGCCGCTCCGGGGGCTCGGCTGCATGTCTCGGTGCCAAACGCGAGCCACGTCTCGCTGCTGCGCGATCTGATCCTGCGCGGCACGTTCGGATACCAGCCCTTTGGGCACCGTGACGCGACACACCTGCGCTGGTTCACGCGTCGGGACATCACGGCGCTCCTGGAAGAGGCAGGGTGGGTGCTACTGAGGGTGGATCCATCGAAGCTGTGGCGCACGTCCAGGACACTTCACCGTCTCACCCGCGCACGCAGCACGGAGTTTTTTGCCGGTCAATGGTTCGTACTCTCCCGCAAGCCCGACTAGACGCCGCGCTGGCGGCTTGTGCTCGTGCGAATGACCTCAGCGCCACTATCTGAGTAGGTATGGCGAGCATCTCTGTCTGCGTGCCCGTGTATCAAGGCCACGGCGCCCCCAACATCTCCACGCTGGCGGCGAGCATGCCCGCCGCGCTCGGCGGCTTGCAGGGCGAGCTGGTGGTGGCACTAAACGGTGTTGCACCAGACCGGGGCGGGCTGCCCGAGGATGCCGTGATCGTTGATCTAGGCATCAATCGTGGCGTGGCACCTGGGTGGAACGCGGCGGCACAGAAAGCCAAGGGAGATGTGCTCGTATTCGCCAACGATGACGTCATCTTTGGTCCCGACGCCCTAGCTCAACTGGCCAAGGCGCTACATGAGCTTCCCGACGCCGGCGCGGTGGGGCCGCTCGGTGCTCGTTGGTCACTGGCCGAGCAACGTCACATCGCCTGGGTGGATCTCGCCGGACACCCAGCGGGAGAGACAGAGCAGTGCGACGTTGTCTCGGGATTCATGATTGCCGCGCGGCGGGATGTCTATGAGCGCGCGGGGGGCTTCGATGAGCGCTATGCACCCTGCACGTCTGAGGAGCTCGACTTCTGCACCACAGTCCAGGTGCGGCTAGGCCTGCACTGCTATGTGGTTGCGGGCGTGAACTATCAGCACGAGTTTCACATCTCAAGCGCACGGCCGTGGCGACGGCTCCGCCACAACGGCCGCACCGAGATGCTGTGGCGAATCCATCGACGCAACCGCCGCTACTATCGGCGCAAGTGGGCGGGAGTGGTGTGAGCGAGCGTGTGATCGCCTCGCTGGGGGCCGGGCGACAGCGGTCGCTGCTAAGGATCGCGCGTCAGACGATCGAGCCGTATGCGCGACGTCATGGGTACGAGCTCGATCTCAGAACAGAGGTTGTGGATGCATCGCGCCCGGCGCCTTGGTCGAAGATCCGGATGCTGCGCGAGCTGGTGGAGCGCTACGAGCTGGTGGTGTGGCTCGACGCCGATCTCGTGATCGTGGATATGCGGGAGGATCTCGCGAGCGAGCTCGAGGATGGTCGGTTTTTTTATCTGGTCGAGCATGTCCACAGCGGCTGGCGTATGCCCAATACCGGAGTGATGCTGCTGCGCGGAGGCAGTGAGTCGGCCAGCTTCCTGGACGCGGTTTGGTCGCTGGAGGACTACGCCAATCACCGCTGGTGGGAGAACGCAGCGGTCTGCGAGCTGCTTGGCTATGAGCTCGATCCGCCGCGCCCGGCGCGTGACACGCCGCTACTAGCTCAGACGAAGTTCATCTCCCCGCGCTGGAATTCGATCATCGACGCACCGGCACGCCAGGCCCGGATCCGGCACTTCCCCGGTTACGCGCCGCGGACTCGGGCGGCACTGATGCTGGCTGCTACCGCGGAGTCGAGGCTGCGAGCATCGATCGGTCGCCGATAAGATCACACACGCCGATACAGCACGTCTCCGGGTGTGAGATCGTCCACGGCCTCGTAGCGGTCGCCAAGTACTCGCTCGACTCCGGCCCTGTGCTCGCCGTTGGCCACCTCGATCAGCAGCCACGTTGGACGGCGGCGGTCTAGATCCAGTCCACGAAGCGCGCTCGCCTCGTGTCCCTCGAGATCGAGCGAAATGAAGTCGATGTGCTCCACGCCAGCTTCGTCGAGCACCTGATCGAGTGTGCGGGCGGGGACGCGCACTTCGTATGCGCGCTCGGGGCCCTGGTCGATCAACGCTTCGATCTGTGGTTCGGATCCCTTGATCAGCGAGCGAAGATCGGAGTATCTCATCGTCACGTACTCATCTGGGAAATCCGCTGCTACGAGCGCGCAGTTGTAGACCCGCGAGCGGGGTCGGCGACGTCGGCATTCCTCGCTGAGTACTGGAATGCCCTCGATCAGCACGCCACTCCAGCCCTTCAGTCGCTCTAGGTAGTAGGTGTTGCTCCAGGTGTAGCCATCATTTGCGCCGGCCTCCAGAAACGTTCCGACCTTGGGGAGATAGCGCTCGAGCTTGGCATCGAGTTCGTCGTGACCCGGTCGCGAGTAGCGCGCCGAGCCAACCGCCTCGTATACCCGCCGACGGGCGTGCACGAGCCGCTTGCGGGTGGCTCTGTGACGCAGCGGCGTCCACTGGAGCAGGGCTCTACTCGCCGGTCCGTGCAGGCTCATGGTTGCGCACGTGACTATGTTATGGGCGTGGACGCTCTTCCGATCACGCTTTGTATCAGCACCAGAAATGCGGCCGAGCATCTGGAGAGCTGTATCGCGAGCGCACGGCCGTGGGTCAGCGAGATCGTGGTGGTCGACATGGAGAGCGATGATACGACGTGCGAGATAGCCCGTGCGGCTGGCGCCACCGTGGTGGCTGTGCCAGCGGCGGGCTGGGCGGAGCCGGGGCGCCAATCTGGTATCCAGGCCGCGAGTCAGCCCTGGATCCTCGTGCTCGACGCTGACGAGCGTGCCGGTCCGGAGCTGGGCGAGCTCGCGGCTGGCTATGTCAAGCGAGACGATCTCGCTGGCGTGTGGCTTCCTCGCCAGAACTTTCAATTCGGCTGGTGGCTTAGAGGATCTGGCATCTGGCCAGACTGGCAGTTGCGCCTGTTCCGCCGGCAGGCAACGACCTGGCCCGGGGACCGAACGCATGTTGGCCCCCAGGTGTCTGGATCGGTCGAGCGAGCGCCCGCTCGCACGGAGAACGCGATCATCCACCACAGCTTCTCCTCGATTTCTGCGTGGGTCACGGCCGCGAACCGGTATACGGATCTCGAGGCCGAGCATTTGAGCGACTCTTCGCGGCCGGCGAGTGTGACCCGGCTGGTGACGGTGCCAACGATGCGCTTCGCCGAGCTGTACTTCGTGAAGCGCGGCTATCGCAGCGGCCGCTACGGCCTAACCGTAGCGCTGCTCTCCTTCTGTTACTGGTTGCTGGCCGAGTTGAAGCTGTGGGAGCGTAGGCTGAGAGCCGAGTCCCTGCCGAGAGACGCGGTACGCCAGCCACGCATCTAGGTCATGCTGCTGTCGAGCGGCTCCGGGTACGCCAGCTAGTTCACCCAGCTGGCGCACGTCTAGCGCAACGAGGGCTCTAGCGGGCGCAGGTGAGCCCAATTCATTGGCACAGGACGCTCCGTGAGCGCAGCCCAGCGCTGGCGCGCCGTCATGAACTGGAACTCGGGAACGTCGACCGTCTGGGCTGGGAAGGAGGCGATTAGCTCCACCTCGTGACTGGCTGCGAATCGCTTGGTGATCGTCTCAGTGATCAGCGGGTTCACGAAATCGTGCAGCTCCACCAGGATCCGCCATCCTCGCAGCGTAGGTGCCAGATCCGGGTCTAGCAATGTCTCCTCGTAGCCCTCGCAGTCGCACAGGAGGGCGACATTGCTCCCCGGCAGATCGACCAGGGTGCTGGGGGTGCACTCGGAGCGGATACTCACGCGCTCGGCGACGTCGTTGATCTCTGCCAGCTCAGCGCACTGCGCGCGAGCGTGAGCGCTGATGTCATATGCGAGCACCTCAGACTGCGGAAGAGAGCGCGCCAAGCCAACCGCGTAGTAGCCCTCCGCACAGCCGACGTTGACCACCAGCGAGACGCCGTCACGCAGCCACTCTTCCATCGCCGGATGTAGCTCCGCCTCATAGGTGCCGGCAAGCTTGGAAATCAGATCGGCCGACGTGCGTTGCACACCATCCAGGTAGTGCATGCCGGCGAACGGCCCGCGCTTGACCTGCAGACCGTATCGGCGGGTGTACTCGACGTTTGCCGGAGCGATGATCGACAGGAACCTGCGCATGCGAACGCGGTCAATCGCGCGCTTGCCGGAGTCCGGGACGATCCTAGACCCAACACGACGCAGCAGACTGAGCACCCGCCCGGACAGCGAGATGTCACTCACCGCCATCGATTCCTTGGGTATTCAGTCCTCACTGGGCGCACATGGATGCAAACGCCGGCAACTCACGGCCGCCATCGCCTAGAGGCCGAAATGTGTTCGCGGTAGCCCTCACGGCAGCAGAGCTTAGCGATAAAGATGCGGCCATCAGCGCCGTCAGATACCCACGAAAACGCCGCCGGAGCCGTTTGTGTGGATCGACCACGCTTGGAGGGCTACAAGCCCAACCGGTATCGCCCTGAACCAGCTGGATGCCTTACGCAAGCCCGAGGCGCACCGGTAGCTCAGCGAGCCCGTAGACGCCCTGCACACCTTCATAGACAGGCTCACCGGCGAGCTCGAGTGTCTGCACTCGTTCGGCGAGGAACCCGAGCGCCTCGGTTAGCTCGACGCGGGCGAGGTTGGCCCCAAGGCAGTAGTGAACACCAGCACCGAAGGTGAGCGGCTTGCCAGCGTCCCGCTCGGCGGTGATCGAGAAACATTGCGGGTCCTCCTCGCTGTCCGCATCCCGGTTGGCGGTGAAGGAGCAGACGAGCAGCACCGTGTCCTTGGGGAATACGACGTCCCGGTACTCCAGATCCTCGACCAGGATGCGTGCCGTGAAGGGCGTGATCGGCTCATAACGAAGTGCCTCCTCCACGGCTGCTTGGGCAAGAGCGGGCTGCTCGCGCAGCGCTGCCCATTGCTGCGGGTGTTCAGCCAGCAAACGCACGGCATGCGCGAGCTGGCTCTGTGTGGTGTCTACGCCGCCGATCAGCACATTCAGCACGAGGTTTAGGAGCTCGACATCCGACAGGCGCTCGCCATCCTGCTCGGCGGCGATCAGCTGGGAAATGAGATCGTCACTGGGCGTGTCTCGGCGCTGCTCGAGCAACCCCTCGGCGAAGAGATAGAACTCGCTCACGGCCCGCTCGATACGCGCGCGCTCGGCCATCAGCACCGGCGGATCGAACTGTCGCTGGATCCAGTTTGACCACTCGTGCAGCCGTGGGGCGTCAGCCAGCGGCGCGCCCATAACGGTGGCTATCACCTGCGAGGGGTAGGGCTTTGCGAAGGCACCGACGAACTCGCAGTATCCGTCCGATGAGATGGCGCCCAACAGGTCATCCAGAAAGCCACGCATCACCGGCCGGTAGCGCTCGACGGCGCGAGGGGTAAACGAGGGGTTGACCAGCCCTCGCAAGCGGGCGTGGTCTGAGCCGTTGAGATGCAAGATGTTGCGGCGCATCTCCTCGAGCAGCGGGCCGTCCTGTATCTCGAACAGCTCGGCGATCTTCATGCCGGGGAACTCGGCGCTTCGGGTGCGCAAGAAGAAGTTTGCGGCCTCCCTCTCGAGGATCACATATCCGAGTGGGGTAGACGCGAGCCACCCTTCGGTCCGCAGCTCTCGCATCGTCGCGTGAAAGCGAGGTCCGTGCAGTTCGGCATCGGTGTAGTCAAAGCTGGCGAGCTCAAGCTCGCTGACCAACGTCATGAGCGCACGCTATCGCCAATCGGAGCCGATCGCCCACCGATCGCTATCGCGACCGTCTGGCCGGGGGGTGTGGGGCGCGAGAGCAACCAGAGCGAGAGTCTCCATCGATCACCCGCCGGCCTGGAGGCCGAGCGTGAACACAGACCGCTCTGGTTGCCGCCAAACGCGCCTACTTCTTTGGACTCACCGTCTGCTTGAGACCGGCGCCGGGCGAGAACTTGGGTGCCTTGGACGCTTTGATCTTGACCTTCTCTCCGGTACGCGGATTGACGCCCATACGCGCCGCACGTTTGACGACCGAGAACTTGCCGAAGCCGGTAATCACGACATCGTCGCCCTTCTTGAGCGTCTTGCCGACAGTCGCTACGAACGATTCGATCGCTCGCGTGGAGTCGGCCTTTGACAGACCGCTCTCGGCGGCGACCGCCTCGATCAGCTGGGTCTTGTTCATGAACTAGTCCTTTCGGTAGGTGACCTGGGAGCGGGCAGGGTAGCGGAGCCGGAGGTTTGGCAGCGCCTGGGCCATCGAGCAGCTATCCTGTAGTTCTTGGGGATAGTTCAAAATGGTCGAGTGGCGAGGAGAATCGACTTGCGTTTGAGGGTCACGCACTTCATCAGCGCGCTGGGCGTGCTTTGCCTTACATGTGTGCTCTGCGCTGGATCGGCGACGGCAGCCACAACAGCCGCCATCAAGGTGAAGTTCGCTCCAAATGTCGCGGGAGCTGCCAGCACCGTCACTATCACCGCGAACTTCAGAGCGTCCGACGGTGGTGTCCCAGCACCAATTCGCAAGTCTGTCACGCACCTGCCACCCGGTATGGAAATCGACGTCAGCGGACTGCGAACATGCTCGCTGGCCAAGATCGAACTGGAAGAACCGGGCGCCGGGGCTTGCCCGAGTACCTCTCTGCTCGGGGCCGGGACCACATTCGCTGAAGTCCAACTGGGGGGAGGAGGAGAACCGATTCGTGAGCACGCGCCGGTGACGGCGGTCCTCGGATCGGCTGGCCCCGGAAGGATCCTCATCTATCTCGATGGGGAAGGCACATATCCAGTCACCGAGCAGGTCGTCGCCAGAGCGACTATCACCGGCTCCCCCGCGACTGGCCAGACATTCACGATCACGGTTCCGCCGATCCCATCGACCGTCGGTGGCCCAAGCGCTTCGGTCGTCGACTTCACGATCAGCCTCGGGCGTCAGAAGGCGCTCTCACTCGAGCGTCATCGCCACGCCCATGGTCCCCTACCGCGCGGCATCGTGCTTCCGAGGAGCTGCCCGCGTGGCGGGCTGGCCTTCCCAACCAAGCTCTTCTTCCAGGGTCAAAAAACGATCACAACGACCCCGACGATTCCCTGCCCGCGCAAATAGTCCCTGCGCTGACACAGGTCTTGCTTACCGCTCCGGCGCAGGGTTGAGAAGACCCAGGCGTCACCCGGCCCCCCGCGCCGTTTAGTCGACTATCCGTTTACAGCCGCCGAGCAGCTGGTAGGCGCTGTGGTGGGTCACATAGACAGTGACGGCCGTCGAGCCGCAGTGAACCGTGCCGCTGCCGTAATGGGCGTGCACGATCGAAGGGCCGGAGCCGGTGTAGATGACGTTGGTGCCGTGGCTGGTGTAGATGAAGTTCTTGCCGTTCCCCGCGTAGACACGATCGAACTGGGTGCTCGGCTGGCCCGAGGGCTTGTAATCGCCCCAGATCACATCGCCGGCCTGTCCACCGTAGATAGTGTCGTTGCCGTTGCCGCCGAGCAGCTCGTTGTGCTTGCTCTTCTGGCCATGCATGACCTCGTTGCGGTCGTGGCGATTTACAACGATCCTGCCGTTGATCTTCGGCCATTCGGCATGGCTAGCGTTAGCAGAGGTTCTCTCTACACCTGAGAAGCTCGCCAGAACAGCTCCGAGGAAGAGCACGCCGAGAGATGCCGAGGGACCGAACCATCGAGGAGATGGACGGCTCTTCAGGCGCCTCAATGACAAGCGTGCCCAGCCGGTCCCCGACGACCTGAGCATCCGGCGGGTGGACTGGTGCTCGGGTGTTCTCCCCGCCCGTGTCTTGGACCAATCGCTTTGGCCGAAACCGGACGGGGGGAACACGAGCCGTCTAGATCAGTGTTTCTTTGAGCTCTTCGGGCACGGGATGGTGCTCTTCGCCGCCACCGTGCTGCCGTCCTCGAAGCCAAAGATCGCCTCGTCCGGGAACCCTCCCTTGGGGCACTTCTTCGGCACGATGATGCCCTTCACGTGGAAGTGCTTTTGCTCGGCCGGTGTGGCGCCGAGAGTTAGGTGGGCATTCTTGACCGAGGCGTTGGAGGCTTCGGGAAGTGTCTTTACTTCCGGCACGTCGAAGCTGAAGCCAAGACCGTAGGGCTTGGGGAACTGGACGATCACTGCATGGAACACCAGTTGCACCGAGACCGGGCTCACCGCGTTGACGTAAAGCAGCACTTCGTAGTGACCGGGCTTGTTGTTTCCAACGAAGACTTCGACCGTAAAGGCCTCTTCGATGATCTGTCCGGCGAGTTCGAAGATGCCCATGCCCCCGCCGGATCCTGCTACCGACCTCGCGGGACAGCCTTCCGGGCCCTTCTCTTCGAGTATCGCTTGAGAGCACGTCGCTGAGCCTTTAAGATCCAGACTCAAGCCAGCAGGACCGATGATCGTGATCTTGCTTATTGGCGAAGGCACGCGGCTGGTTGTGCTCGAGAATTCAGCTCCACCCTTGACAAGCGCGGGCGCACCCAGCTTGTCTGGGGAGAAGGCGGCACTAATCGTCACCTTCTCTTCGGCCCATGCCGGGGCGGAAAGCAGCGACATCCCCACTACCATGACCAGCCCGGTTAGCAGCACGCTCGCACGAGCCGCGCGATGCCCGCAGTAAGCGGTCGCGATCGCCAAGTGCTGGTGTCTAGTTTTCGACTTCAACCTCTACCCTCCAGTGTTTTGACCCTCGTTCAGTACAGAGGATAGCGGCCCTGAGCACCCAGAGCGTCGATACTTCTCGTCAACCTTTGACGCGGCCAACACCGAGCCGCCAAATGCGCGCATGCACAGCTCCCGCACCTGAGCGCGGTTTAGTAGAGGTTCCTCTAGCCAGGCGAAGACGGCCCCGTCTACAAAGCTGAGCCAGCCCTTGAGCGCGACTGTCAGGGCCGGCCCGCGAGGTATGTCCTCAGGTAGCTGCCCTTCAATCAGTTCTCGTCGAAAGGTACGCTCGCTCTCGAGGATTGCCCGTATCTCCGGGTGCGCCCCAACGCTTGAGAGCAGCGCACGG
>DATBPE010000070.1:0-8331 GCA_036561505.1 Solirubrobacteraceae bacterium | reverse complement strand
GCGCTACCCGCGGGAGTGGCTGAGCAGGACTTCAAAAAAAAACTTCTGAAGCGAGTGATCCGTATCCGGGGCTGGTGCGAACTCATCGGTGAACCCACGTGGAGCTTCACCGCCAGTGCGTTACCGGATGGCGCCCAGCGGTGCCTCGTGGACCACTCGGCTCACATCCAAAGACCGAGTGCTTCACGTGATGTCGCCCCGTCTGACGGGAGCGACAACCGGGAGCCGTCCTTTTCCCCCGAAGGGCGGCTCCCTTTAATTTCCCTACGAGCTAGCGGGCTTCAGCCCAGTGGCGGTGAAGTCGGTGATCTGGCGCAACTCCCCGACTCGAGTGGTGATCTCCTGGGCGGTGAGGCGCTCCACGCGCTCGGTGCCGAACTCTTCGACGTTGAAGGAAGCAAGCGCTGTGCCGTGGGCCATCGCCCCGCGCAGCAAATCCGCTGAGAGTCGCTGGCTGCCGTGAGCCGCGATGTAGCCCACGAAGCCCCCGGCGAAAGTGTCGCCCGCGCCAGTGGGATCGATCACGCTCTCGAGCGGATAGGCCGGTAGAGCAAAGAAACCCTCGCGCGTGACGAGTGCCGCTCCGTACTCACCTTGCTTGGCGACGACCACGCTCGGGCCTCGTCGGGAGTCCGTGGGGGACTTCCAGGAGAGGATCTCTCTGGCGGCGGTGATGAGGTTCGGCTTGCCCGTCAGCTGACGCAACTCGGCGTCGTTGAGAATCAAGCAGTCGACTCCTCTGATCGCGCTCACGAGCCCCTCGCGCGCGATATCGATCCACAGGTTCATCGAATCGAGCGCCACGAACCGGGCCTGCGCAAGCTGCTCGCGGACCTGCAGCTGCAGATCTGGCTGGATGTTGGCGAGGAACAGCACATCGCTCGAGAGCGAACTCGCAGAGAGCTTGGGCTGAAACCCCTCGAATACTCCGAGCTGCGTATCGAGCGTCTCGCGCGAGTTCAAATCCCATCCGTACTCGCCGCGCCAGAAGAACGTCTTGCCGCCGGGGACACGCTCGATATCGGTGGTGTCCACTCCGCGCTCGGCCAGCAGCTTTAGCTCTGACTCGCCGAAGTCATCGCCCACCGGCCCCACCACCCGCACCTCGTCGAAGAACGACGCGGCCAGGGCGAAGTGCACCGCGGCGCCTCCGAGCATCCGCTCGCGCTCGCCGAAGGGCGTCTTGACGGCGTCATAGGCGATCGATCCGACAACTGTGATGGGCATCGGGCGCGGACCCTATAGCCTGCGCCGCTATGCGTGCCATCCAGATGAAAGAATTCGGTGGCCCGGAGGTACTCGAGCTGGTGCAGATGGAGCGCCCCGAGCTGGGGGACGGCGAGGTCTTGATTCGTGTCAATCGCGCGGGTATCAACTTCGGCGACACCCACACGCGCACCAACTCCTATGTCCAGAAGGCGACGCTGCCGCTCGTACCCGGCGGCGAGGTGGCGGGTGTGCGTGAGGACACGGGCGAGCGGGTGATTGCGCTGACGGGCACCGGCGGGTATGCCGAGTACGCCAAGGCCCGCCGGGAGCTGACCTTCCCGATACCCGATGGACTGAAGGACGAGACAGCTCTGGCGGTTTTCGTACAGGGTCTCACCGCCTGGCATCTGTATCTGACGGCTGGGCGGGTAGCCGCCGGGGAGAGCGTCGTCGTGCACTCCGCGGCGGGCGGGGTCGGCTCGCTGGCAGTGCAGCTCGGTGCTCTATTCGGAGCCGACCCGGTTATAGCGACCGCCTCCAGCGAGGACAAGCGCGCACTGGCGCTCGAGCTGGGCGCCGCGACGGCGATCGACTCGGCTGCCGATGGATTGACCGAGCGACTGATTCAGGCCAACGGCGGGCGCCAAGTGGATGTCGTCTTCGATATGGCCGGCGGCGAGGTGTTCGATGCCTCCTACGACGCGCTGGCGCCGTTCGGGCGGATCGTTGTCTGCGGGATCGCCTCCCAGGAACCGAATCGAATCTCCACCGGCTCGCTACTGAGGCACTCGCGCTCGGTGATCGGCTTCTATCTCTTTCACTTCCTGGAGCGCCCGGAGAT
This sequence comes from Solirubrobacteraceae bacterium, assembly GCA_036561505.1. Taxonomy (GTDB): domain Bacteria; phylum Actinomycetota; class Thermoleophilia; order Solirubrobacterales; family Solirubrobacteraceae; genus Palsa-744. The sequence goes on along the minus strand of DATBPE010000070.1, from coordinate 6,281 downwards.
GCTCAGCGGCCCTCTGCAGGATCTGTTTGCCCGGGCGAACAGCGGCCAGCTGCGGGCGGTGATCGGCGGCACCTACCCCCTGGAGCGGGCCGGTCAGGCACAGGTTGAGCTGCGCTCGCGACGCACCACGGGCAAGTTGCTACTGGATCCAACAGCATGAGCTGGGCAACTGCGTAAGCTGGGTAGCTGCACATGAGCGCCACCTTCGCCGAGCTCGGTCTCTCCGAGCAGACCCTCGACGCGCTGCGCGACGTCGGCTATGAGTCTCCAAGCCCGATCCAGGAGCAGGCGATTCCGTCGCTGCTCGGCGGAGCCGATGTCATCGGCCAGGCTCAGACCGGCACCGGCAAGACGGCGGCCTTCGGACTGCCGATCATGGAGTACGTCGATCCTGGCACCCAGGAGGTGCAGGCGCTGGTGCTGACACCCACACGCGAGCTGTGCATCCAGGTCACCCAGGCGCTGCGTGCCTATGGCGCGCACAAGCGGGTGGATGTCGTGGCCGTTTTCGGTGGGGCGCCGATCCGCACCCAGCAAGCTCAGCTGCGCGGCGGCGGACAGGTGGTCGTGGGCACTGTCGGGCGGGTGCTCGACTTGATCTCCCGCCATTCGCTGATGCTCCACGACTGCCGCTTCGTTGTGCTCGACGAGGCCGATGAGATGCTCGACCTGGGGTTCCTCGAGGATGTCGAGAAGATTCTCTCGCTGACACCCTCGGGGCGCCAGACGGCGTTGTTCAGCGCCACGATGCCGGCGCCGATCCGCAAGCTGGCCGACCGTTACATGTATGAGCCGGTCACGATCCAAGTGAAGGCCGCCACGCTGACGATCGACACCGTGGCCCAATTTCAGCTGCCGGTCGAGACCAAGGGAAAGCCCGACAAGCTCGTCGAGGTGCTGCGCGCCGAGTCCCCCGAGCAGGCAATCGTGTTCGTGCGCACGAAGGTCCGCTGCGATCAGCTCTACCGCACCCTGCGTGACCGCGGCATGAACGTCAGAGCGTTGCACGGCGACATGTCACAGGGCTCACGCGACGGAGTGATGCTCGCCTTCAAGGGCGGCAGAGTGCCGATCCTCGTCGCAACCGACGTGGCCGCACGAGGGCTTGACATCTCGACCGTCACACACGTGATCAACTACGACGTTCCCACCAGCCCCGACACCTATGTGCACCGCGTCGGTCGCACCGGTCGCGTCGGTCGCTCCGGGCGCGCGATCACATTCGTCGAGGCGCGCCAGAAGAATGAGCTGGAGGCGATCGAGCGTCACATCGGCATCCCGATCTCGCACTGGGAGCAGGGGGCACAAGCGCCTCCCACGCGGGTGCAGCCGCCGCCGCGCCGGCACTCAAAGCCGCATCTGAGCCCCGCCGGGGACGGCGGCCAGCGCGTCAAGTTGATTGTCGCCGCCGGTCACGCCCATGGCCTTCAGCCAAAGGATCTGATCCACGCGATCACCGCGGCGACTGGGCTGGATGGAGAGTCGGTGCACAACGTGCGCATGCTCGACCGCTTCGCATTGCTCGAGGTTCCCGCCGGCGAAGCGCCGCGTGTATTGGAGCAGGTGGAGGGCACCGAGATCGAAGGTCATCGCTTGCATCTAGCGTTGGCCGATAGCTGAGGAAAGCCAGCCGCCGGTCCCTGGCGATGTCGGTCTGCTAATAAGGTCGGTAATCCCCGATCTAGGAGCCGCCGATGTCAACCGCCACGATGCAGACCAGCGAGGGAGCGATCACGATCGAGCTCTTCGATCAAGACGCACCGAAGACCGTCGAGAACTTCCGCAAGCTCACCTCCGAGGGCTTCTACGACGGGCTCAGCTTCCACCGAGTGATCAAGGACTTCATGATCCAGGGCGGCTGCCCGCAGGGGACAGGAACCGGCGGTCCCGGCTACTCCTTCGAGGACGAGATCAACTCCCACAAGATCGTTCGCGGCGCACTCGCGATGGCAAACGCGGGCCCCAACACGAACGGTTCGCAGTTCTTTATCGTCACCGCCGACGCGTGCCCCTGGCTGGACGGCAAGCACACCGTTTTCGGTGAGGTCACCGACGGCATGGACGTAATTGAGCACGTCCAAAACGTGGCCACCGATGGAGCCGACCGCCCTTCAGAGCCGATCCTCATCGAGTCTCTGACCATCGCAGACCAATAAGCGGCGCACCTCCCCCTACGGTCGCTCGCTCGGGCAGCCGTAATCTGTGATTGGGAGTAGCCTTTGCTCAGGCCAAAACGAGAGGGAGACAGACATGGCGAGCGTCGAGCAGCATGTAGCCCCCAGTCAAAATGGTGCCGCTCATGCCGGCGGGGAAATCCCAGTGGAAAATCCGGCAACCGGCCAGATCGTGGGAACCGTTCCGGATCTCGACAGCGACTCGGTCGCGGCTATGGCCAAGCGTGCACGAGCCGCCCAGCCGACCTGGGCGGCCTACGGCTTCGACGGCCGCGCAAGAGTACTCAGACGCGCCCAGAAGTGGCTGATGGACAACTCCGAACGCGTGATCGAAACGATCGTCTCAGAGACCGGCAAGACCTACGAGGACGCTGAGTTCGCAGAGATCGCCTATGCCGGCAACGCATTCGGGTTTTGGGCCAGCCACGCCTCGGAGTATCTCGCCGATGAAAACGTCAAGTCCGGTCAGATCCTCGTCAAGGGCAAGAAGCTCCTGCTGCGCTACCGCCCACTCGGCCTGATCGGCGTTATCGGCCCGTGGAACTACCCACTGACCAACTCCTTCGGTGATTGCATCCCGGCGCTGGCGGCCGGCAACAGCGTGATCCTCAAGCCGAGCGAGATCACGCCACTAACCTCACTTCTGATGGCCGAGGGCCTGCGCGAGTGCGGCCTGCCGGAGGATGTCTTCCAGGTCGCCACCGGACGGGGCGAGGCCGGCGCCGCGCTGGTCGAGCACGTCGACATGATCATGTTCACGGGCTCAACCCGTACCGGCAAGAAGGTCGCCGAGACCGCCGCCAGACGGCTGATCCCAGCGTCACTGGAGCTCGGCGGCAAGGACCCGATGATCGTCCTCTCAGACGCGGACCTCGAGCGGGCAGCAAACTTCGCCACCTACTACTCCATGCAGAACGCCGGACAGACGTGCATCTCGATCGAGCGCGTCTATGTGGAGGAGCCGGTGTATGAGCAGTTCGTCTCCAAGGTCTCAGAGAAGGTACGTGCGCTGCGGGTTGGCAAGCCCGAAGGTTTCGGTAGCGTCGAGGTCGGAGCGATCACCTTCGCACCGCAACTACAGACGATCGAGGAGCACGTCGCCGACGCCGTGCAGAAGGGGGCCCGGGTGTTGACCGGCGGGCGTCAAACACCAGGCGAGGGACGCTTCTATGAGCCCACAGTGCTCGTCGACGTGGACCATTCGATGAAGATCATGACCGAGGAGACCTTCGGGCCGACGCTTCCGATCATGAAGGTCCAAGACGCCGAGGAGGCCGTCCGGATGGCCAACGACTCACCCTACGGTCTCGGTGCGTCGGTGTTCACCAAGGACGCCAAGCGCGGCGAGGCAATAGCGCGTCAGCTGGAGGTGGGCGCCGCAAACGTCAACGACGCGCTCATCAACTACACGGTGCTCGAGCTGCCGATGGGCGGTGCCAAGGCCTCCGGTCTCGGCTCGCGTCACGGCGCCGGCGGGATCCGCAAGTACTGCTCTCAGCAGGCGATCGTCGTCACGGCGCGCCTGGCGCTAAAGCGCGAAGTGCACATGTATCCATATAAGTCACGCACCTCACGCATGCTCGCGCGTCTGTTCAAGGTGATGTACGGGCGCGGCAAGCGCGACTGAGAAGTTCCCGCGCCCGGGCGTCACAACCGCCCGCTCGAGGCTGTGCTGGGCACCGTATCGGTGGTTGAGGCGGTTGCGCTACCGCCTCACGAGCCGGTATACGGTCGTTACGGTTTGATCTGTGGCAAATAGCGATCGCGCAGTCCGCTGGCGTTACCGACCTTCAAAGGCACAAGCATCGCCTCGGTCATCCTCGATGACCCGCGGTCTCCTCCGACATCCGCGCCTCGGCGTGTCACTGGTACTTCTGATCACAGCGCTACTGGGTCTGCGTTGCCATAGTGCGGCTGCGTCCAGACCAATCACCGGGTTTCTCGCATCGCCGACCGAACAGGTCGCAGTGCCCGGCATGATCGCCGGAGGCGAGATCACACCGGAGGGAGACCTATACACCGGCTGGGCGGAGTATGAGCTGCGATTTGGTAGGCGACTGGCGGCATGGGAACAGCCGACGCGCACACTGCCTGACCCCAGCCTCCCGTTGCTCTCCAGCAACCTCTCAGACGGGCCTGTCCACTACACCCAGACGATTTTTGCCGTCGCGGTCGCTGGCCGTCCGGTTGCCTATGAGACAGTGAGCGCGGCAAACACCTCCGATCACCCACGTGAGGCCCAGCTCGCCATGGAGATCGCCTACACGCGCGGACGTCAGATTCCAGGCGTGCACGGCCTGATGACCGGTGCCTACCGCTACGAGCGCCCGGTCATCGGCCAGCCCGATGGTTTCTACGATCAGCCAGGACAGCCGTTCTCGACGGCCTTTACCTACAGCGTTGCCGGACGCGACCTGGACCGCTCTGGCCTGCTGCTTGCCCGCGGCCCGGCGGCCAGCGGTCGGCTGCTTCAGAGCTCAGAAGCAAATACCTTGACTGCCACTCACGACGCCAAGCTGTTCAAGGTCCTCTTGAAAGCACACGGTCGTGCCAGCTTCACCTGGCAGATCCCGCTGGAACCGCCTGTCGCCAGCGCTGAGGCCGACAACTCCCTGGATCAGATGCCATTGGGTCGAGCGCGGGCTCAGCTGGGACGCATGTGGGCGGCTCAGGAGGCGGGGATGACACAGATCAGCGTGCCCGAGGCCAAGGTGACAAGCACCTATCGCGCGGCCATCACCGAGATCCTCTGCTCTCGCTACCAGACACCCTCGGGCTGGGTGCAGGGTTCCAACAAGCTGCAATACCAAGCGTTCTGGATTCGTGACGGCGCGATCGATACGCAGGCGTTGGATCTCGTAGGGCTGCACGCTCAAGCAGAACAGAACCTCGACTTCCTGGACACCTTTCAGCAGCCGGACGGACTGTTCATCAGCCGGGTCGATCAGTACGACGGGCTTGGCCAGGCATTGTGGGCGCTCGATCAGAACGCCCAGCTCACCCAGAGCCCCGCCTACGCGGCGGCGCAGTTGCCTCGGATTGGAGCTGCGATCGGCTGGCTCTCCTCGGCTACGGCCAGCGATCCCCTCGGGTTGCTGCCGTCCGGAAATCCAGGCGATGACGAGCTTGCCTATGGACACATAACGGGCGACAATCTGTGGGCCGCGGCGGGGCTGCGCTCAGCGGTAGCCGATGCAGTCCTGGCCGGACGCGGCGACCTGGCCCTCGCCTGGCAAGCCGTTGATGATCGCTTTGAGGTCTCCCTCGATCGGGCGATCGCCGACGCCGTAGCCCGGACCGGGCACATCCCGCCCGTGCTCGACATCAGCGGCGGCCAGGACTGGGGCAACTACTACGCCGCCTATCCCGTTGAAGTTCTTCCCGCCGGCTCCGCCGCGGTGCGGGCGACGATGGCCTGGGCTCGTGCACACATGGTCCAGGGTCTGCCCACCTACTCCAACGGCGACAGCCTGCACGACTATCTCGGTTTCAGCGTGTACCAGACCGAGCTGGCGGCCGGCGACAGCAGGGATGCGATCGCAGGTCTGTACTCGGAGCTAGCTCATACCACCTCGACCGATGCCGGCTGGGAGTGGGACATAGCCCCATGGGGCTACCGGGGGTCGCCCGTCGACATGTCTCCCCACGGAACGTTCGCCGGCGACTATGTGGCGCTGCTGCGCAACCTGCTGGTCACCGACACTGCACAGGATGGGGTGAGTCTGCTCGCCGGCGCGAGCCCGGCATGGCTGGCTGCCGGGCAACACATCGCAGTGCTCGACGCGCCCACCGATCATGGCGCTATCTCGTTCACCGAGCGCTCTAGCGTCCACGGAGAGGTGCTGAGGTGGAGGAGCTCTCTGACTGCGGGTACGCCGCTGACTTGGACGCTGCCCAAGTGGGCACGACACGTACGCGTCTCGGGCAGACCGGTGAGCGGCCCCACGATCAAACTGAACGGGCGTTCTGGATCGCTGGAAGTCTCCTTCGATGGGCATCGACCGGATCAGTCCTACGCCCGGGCGGTGATGTCACTGAACAGCGCCTACCGGGCTCGCGGCCACTCAGCGCCCCTCGTTGCGGCCACAGGCTGAGATTGCTTGCGGG
>DATBPE010000069.1:0-2814 GCA_036561505.1 Solirubrobacteraceae bacterium | reverse complement strand
CCGAGCAGATGCGCCTGCCCCACGAACTCGCCCAGCTCGCGCGGGCGCACGCGCGCCGCCAGCGGGGGTCGGTAGTCACCCGCATCCTGGAGCCCGCGTGTGTTCTGGCGCGCGCCACGACCTGCGTCTCCCTGTGCGGGGTCGAACAGGGTGTCCATGGCCTTGAGTATTCCGCTGCGAGGGGAGGTTGCCGTGGCCCAAACGTCGAATTCAGGGCTCCAGTGAATTACATTAGGGATACACAGGTCCTTCCCAGGAGGAGGATGACGCTGGTCCCGGTGGTGCCATGAGCTCGACCACCTTCGATCTCATCGAGGGGCGCTCCGCACCGCTCGAGCCGCTGACGGGAGCAGAGATCACGGCGCGCTCGCCCCTGCAGCTCTTCTGGCGGCGCCTTCGCAGAGACCGGGTGGCGATGGTTTCGCTGGCCTTCATCGTGCTCCTGATCGTGGTCGCGCTGGCCGCGCCGCTCGTCGTCAAACTCGCAGGTGCCGCCGGTCCCGACGTGCAGAACTCGGGAGCGCTCGATCAGTTCGGGACGCCGACCGGCCCGAGCTTCGCCCATCACCACATCTTCGGCGTGGACCCGCTCGGCCGCGATGTCTTCAGTCGCGTGATCTATGGCGCGCGGGTCTCGCTCGAGGTCGCCGTCATCGCCACCGGGCTGTCGATGCTGATCGGGATCGCGGTGGGCATGATCGCCGGCTTCTACCGGGGCTGGGTCGACACGTTGCTCTCGCGCATGATCGACATCACCCTCTGCTTCCCCGTGCTGCTCTTGGGTCTCGGACTCGGCGCTGCCTGCTCGCTCGGGAAAGGTTGTCTGGGTGGAACGATCAAACCGGGCGTGGATGTGGTGATCTTGGTCATAGTCGTGGGGACGTGGACCTACATCGCACGCATCGTGCGCGGCCAGGTGCTCTCGCTGCGCGAGAAGGAGTTCGTGGAGGCCGCGCGCTCGCTGGGAGCATCCGACGCGCGGATCATCTTCAGAGAGGTGCTCCCCAACCTGACGGCGTCGATCATCGTGGTGGCAACGCTCTTCATCCCAATCAACATCCTCTTCGAGGCGGCGCTGTCGTTCCTGGGAGTAGGGGTTCAGCCACCGAATCCCAGCTGGGGCGGCATGCTTGCCGAAGCGACGACGATCTTCAACAGCGCATGGTGGTACATGGTCTTCCCGGGGGCGGCACTGCTGCTCACCGTGCTCGCGTTCAATCTCGTGGGCGACGGGCTGCAGGACGCGCTTCAGCCCAGGGCTGCACACACCTGATCAACAAAGGAGGCAGAAGGGATGGACTCGAAAATGCAACGCACCGGTTCACGTGGCGTGTTCTCGATCCTGATGCTCGCCGTCCTCGTGGCGGGGGCGTCCGTTGTCGCAGGCTGCGGCAGCTCGAGCAGCAGCGTCAAGAACGGCGGCAAGGTGACGGTTCTCGACATCGCCGGCGGTGTCGACAGCCTCGATCCTGGCTACTGGTACTACCAGACCGACTACACCGAGCTCGGCCAGACTACGCAGCGCTCGCTCTACGGGTGGCCGGCGGCAGCCACGAGCCCTGTTCCTGACATCGCGACCGCGCTGCCGGCACTCTCCAACGGCGGCAAGACGCTCACCATCCACATCAGGAGTGGCGTTCACTACAGCGCGCCGTTGCAAAACCGTGAAGTGACGACCGCCGACTTCAAGTATTCGCTGGAGCGCTGTTTCATGGCTTCTGTCTCCAACGGATACGCGCCTGTCTACTACAGCAAGATCGTTGGCGCACCATCGGAACCGGCGGCCAAGCTGCCCAACATCACCGGCCTCGAAACGCCGAATTCCACAACGTTGATCATCAAAACCAGCGTCCCGGTGGGCGTGCTCACGACTGCGGACGCGCTCGGCCTGCCGTGCTCGATCCCGGTACCCCAGAGCTATGCCGAAAAGTACGACAAGGGTTCGCACTCGACCTACGGCGAACACCAGGTCTTCACCGGCCCGTACATGATCAGGGGAGCCGGCAGCGGTACGGTGCCAACCTCGGGCTATCAGCCGGGCAAGCTCTTGGTGCTCGTGCGCAACCCGTCGTGGCAGCGATCGACGGATCCGATCAGACCAGCGCACTTCAATGAAATCGTGATCAAGGGCGGCAACGACATCACCGTCGCAAGCCGCCAGATCCTCACCGGCCAGAGCATGATGAGCGGGGACTTCGCGGCTCCGCCGCCCGCGGTGCTCAAGGAAGGTCTGGCCAACAACCGCAGCCAGTTCTACATCGAACCGAGCGGCGGCAACCGCTACATCTCGCTGACCACGACGGTCAAGCCTCTCAACAACGTCAATGTCCGCCGAGCGATCGCTGCGGTGATCGACCGCAACGCCCTACGCCTGACAAGGGGTGGCGCTGCGATCGGCACGCTCGCGACGCACTTCATCCCGCCGACGATGCCGGGCTTTGGCGCGGCCGGGGGAGAAGCGGGGCCGGGGTATGACTTTTACTCCAACCCCAATGGCAACGTCGCGCTGGCCGAATCGTATATGAAGAAGGCCGGCTATCCGAGTGGCAAGTACACGGGTCCGCCGTTGCTCGCCGTCGCGGACAACGAACCTCCTGCCAAGAACACCGCCGAAGCCGTGCAATCGCAGCTTGCCAAGATCGGCATAACGCTGAACCTGCGTGAGGTGCCGCACGCGACCATGCTGTCCACGTTCTGCCTGGTGCCCAAAGCGAAGGTCGCCATCTGTCCGACGCTTGGGTGGGGTAAGGACTTCTTCGACTCTCAGAGCATGATCGACCCGGTGTTCAACGGAAAGAACATCGTGCCTGCGGG
>DATBPE010000068.1:0-13732 GCA_036561505.1 Solirubrobacteraceae bacterium | reverse complement strand
TACGTTGAATGAGGTTGGTTCGGCGTCTGGGACGATTTCTGGGTCTTTGTATCTGCATTTGCATGTTGTTTCCACGAATCGCGTGTCGGCTGAATTGAGTGTGTATCCCTCGGGTAGTTCGATGACTGGTGTTGCGTCCGGCAGCTATCGCAACAACGGATCGACGGCCAGCTTCAAAGGGACGATGTCAATCGTTCGCGGGACCGGTAAGTACAAGCACGCGCGTGGGTCCGGGTTGAGTTTCTCAGGGACCGTCAAGCGTTCCAACGACGCTGTCACCGTCCACGTCAGCGGCAAACTCACCTACTAAAAAAGCGGGCGTGGGGTGGGCGCTCTCACCCCACGCTTTGATCTGGCCCGCTACACGCCTCCAGCGAGCTCGGCGACAAAACGCAAAGCTCGGCTATCCAGTGCTGAGCGGATCGCGTTTTGGAGCACGCAACCGATCTAGCCGCTGAGGATGGCCCACCGCCGGTCCGGTACCGCCACGGCAAGCGCCTGTCAGTCTTTGCCGATGAGCGGCTCTCCTCCCGGCCTCCTCGCTGACGCAGGCGATCCCAGCGACGGGCAGCCGCTGCTGGCGGGGCACTTTCACGCGCACGCGGACATGCTCGAGCGCTCACGGCGCTCGCCGCTGTATGTGACGATGATGCGCTGCGCCGCGGCGGACATCCAAGCGGGCGGAGCGGTGGCGGGGCTTTTCCGAGACGTGGCGCTGGCCCCGGGATCGGTTCCGGCGCTGCGCCTGCTCGCGGCGCTTCATCACCTCGTGCTCAGCGGCCGTGCCCCGGAGCTGGCCGCGTTCTATCCGAGCGCCGCGGGAGATCGCCCGGCGGGGGAGGTGTGGCCGGCGGCGCTGGCCGCCGCCAACGAGCACCGCGAGTGGATCAGAGGACGCCTGCACCGGGGCGTTCAGACCAACGACCCCGGACGCTCGGTCGTTCTGTATGCGCTTCTGATGTGGCTCACAGACCGCTACCGATTGCCGATCCGGCTACTGGAGATGGGTGCAAGCGCCGGACTGAACCTGCTTTGCGATCGCTTCTGCTACCTGGCCGACGGCGCGGTGCTGGGCGAGGCCGCCTCGCCTGTGAGGTTCCAGCGGCCATGGGTGTGCCCGCCGCAGATCGACTTGGTGGCGGCGGCGGAGAAGCTACAGATCGTGCGGCGCTGCGGCTGTGACTTGGCTCCCCTGAACCCCGCGGCCGGCGAGGATCGCCTCACCCTCGTCTCCTACATCTGGCCCGATGAAGCCGAGCGGCTGGCCCGCACACGGGCGGCGCTGAAACTAGCCGCCGAGATGCCGTATGTGGTGGTGAAAGCGCCCGCGGGCTCGTGGCTGAGAGGAGCGCTGGCAGCAGGCGAGCGCGGTGAGGGCGTCCTGAGCGTGATCTGGCATTCGCTGTTTCGCCAGTACCTCACAGCGCCCGAATGGGAGGAGCTCGAGGCGATCTACGCCGACTGCCAAGACCTCCAACGGGCCCCGGTCGTGTGGGCCAGCATGGAGCCGGCCGAGCAGGCGACGAGCGGGGTCGCGCTGAGCATCCGGGAGTCACCGGCCGAGGCGCCGCGGATGCTCGCCAGCTGCGGCGATCACGGGCCACCCTTTCGCTGGGCCGCGGGTGGTTGAGGCGGCCCGTCCTCGGCTGTCCACCCTCGATCACTGCCACTCAGGCGGGTTGCGCGGCCAGGCCGCCCAGGAAGTCCGCTTCTTGGCGGCCGAGCTCGGTCCCCGGCGGATCGCCGTAGATCCACTCGCGTGCGATCCGGTGCCAGTTGGCGCTGACCTGCAGTTGCCCGAGCACTGCCAGCACCATCAGTTCAAGGCGCCGTCCCAGAAGATGCTCGGCGTCGAGGTCCATCTGGCGGGTGGTGCGCAGGTTCTCCGATCCGCGGCCGAGGTGGCGGTGCATTATCTCCTTGGTCGTCTGGGGGCTGAAATGCACCTCTCGATCGGCGCTCGTGCACCACCAGTAGGCGTCGAGCATGTAGGACATCAGCTCGCTTGGATCAAAGCGAGCCGGGTCGGGCAGAAAGCCGCCGTTTGCGAGCAGCCGGTGGAGCTCTGACTCGTTGCGCTCGATGACCGCGCGCAGGATCTGAAGAGTGAACTGGATCGGCTCGCCTCCCAGGCGCTTGAACAGGCCGAAGTCGAGGAAGGCGATCCGCCCGTCCTCGCGGCGCAGGAGGTTGCCGGGGTGGGGGTCGCCGGAGAACATGCCGTGCCGGTACATGGAGCCCAAGAAGAAGCGGAAGACGATCTCGCCCACACGGTTTCGCTCCGCCTCGCCTTCGCTCTGCAGCGCCGCGAATCGATCGCCTTGCACGAACTCGGTCACGATCACCCGCTCGCCGCAGCGCTCGCTCACCACGGCGGGCACGGCGATGAAGGGATGCCCGTCATAAAGGCGGCCAAGGGCCCGCTGGTTGCTCGCCTCCAGCTCGTAGTCGAGCTCCTGGAAGATCTCCTCGCGAACTTCCTTGGCCAGCGCCTTGGTGTCCATCTGCGGCGCGAGCCGGCCGAGCAGCCCCACGATCAGCGAGAGGTTCGCCATGTCGGCGGCGACGGCGGCGCGAACGCCGGGATACTGAACCTTGACCGCGACCGTACGGCCGTCGCGCAGAGTCGCCCTGTAGACCTGTCCGATCGAGGCGGCGGCGATCGGCTGCTCGCCGAAGTCCGAGAAGGCGCCGCTCAGGCGCTCACCGAGTTCGGTCTCGATCACCTTGCGCATGTCCTTGAAGGAAACCGCGGGCGCCTGTTCGCGCAGGGCTCCCAATCTGCGCTGGAACTCCTCCCGGTACTCCTCGGGAACGAGGCCGACATCGAGCACCGAGAGCATCTGCCCGAGCTTCATCGACGCGCCCTTCATCCTCCCGAGTACCGCCACGATCTGCTCGGCTGTGGCGATGTGACGACGCTCGAGCGCGGCGCTTGTGCTCTGCGGCGAGCGCACCAGGTTCGCCGCGCGGGTGCCCGCGCGCTTGGCCGCCTGTGTGCCCGCCACTCGCCCGACTGCCGCCAGGCGCTGATAACGGCCGGTGGGTATTTTCTTGTCGGGCATCAGCTGGCGCGCTCGCCGGGGGAGTGCGACTCGCGTGCTGGAGGGGTGTCGCGAAAGGAGTTATCGACGATACTTACAGTAACGCGAAATAGTGGATCGTGTCAAACGGCCAGGGCTCACTCGCCGAGGCTCAGCCGTGGGCTGACGCGAGCCGCGATGCGCCCGGGAATCGCGAGTATCGCCACAGCGACAGCGCCGACCAGCGCGGTCAGCTCGAGCGCCAGCGCCACGCGCAGGTAGAACACCACGGGAAAGCCGGTCACGTTGGCCAGTGCGTAACCCAGCAATGGCTGGGCGTAGAGCCCGAACAGCGCCCCGATCGTGGCGCCGCAGCCCAGCAAGAGCGCGCTCTCCGCCAGCAGCGCCCGCCACAGGACGCTCTCGCGCAGCCCGTCGACCTTCATCGCGGCAAGCCTGGCTCGCCGCTGCCACAACAGGTCGCTCATCGCCACGCACATCGACAGTACCGCGGCTATCACGACCAGCAACGCGATCTGTGCCACGCGCGAGACAGCCTGGCTGACCACCACCAACAGGCGCCGTTCGCGCTGACGTGCGGTCTGCACCACCAGCCCCGACTGCCCAGACAACGCGCCCCGCACCTCCCGGCTGACACGCGCCGCCGAGGCACCGCGGTCGAGGATGACGTTGTAGGCGCTCGGTTCGTCGGTGGACCAGGCGCGGGCATAGTCTTCGGCGTTCATGACGATCGCCCCGGGCGGCCAGTCGATGTTCGTCGACAGCGCAGCCAGGCGAAAGCTCCTCGGCGTGGGCGAGGGCAAAGTAAAGGACTGCCCCAGGTGCAGGTGGTGTTCTTCGGCGACCGTGCGGGAGAGAACCACCCAGCCAGACCCACGGAGGAGTCTTCTCGCCTGCGCGAGATTCCCCTCGAGAAGCTCGCCCGCTGGTATCGGGTCGGTGGCCTGGCGCGGCGGGGCGATCACCCACAAGCGACGCTCGCCCCAGTCCAACAGGCCCGAGCGGTAGACGCGAACCGCCCGCACGCCGGGCAGTCTTTCAAGCGGCGCTAGATCGATCGGATGAAGGGGGGTGACAGCCCCGAGGCTCCCCGAACCGCGGGGTGTCACCCACACGCCGGCGACATCGGTGAGGCCGTGCGTGGTCTGATTCAGTCCGGCCTGCAGGTTCGTGCGCGCCCCTTCGATGGCGACCGTGCTGAACACCGCTATCGCACCGGTTGCCGCGACCGCGACCGAACGGCTCCTGGTCACGGTCGAACGCAGCTCGATCAGCGCCAGCAGCAGCGCCGGCTTCTTGACGTCGCGTCCAAGCCAGGCCAGCGCCAGCAGCGAGAGTCTGATCAGCGAGGGCAACAGCAACAACAGCGCCACCGTCAGGATCCCCGTGGCGATCACCGCGACGGCCGGGTCCACCAGCACCATCAGTGTGCTGATCACCGTGAGCGCCACCCCGCTGGCCACCATCCAGCTACCGCGATTGCCGCGGCCGCCGATCCGCGAGGGCAGCGACATGCCAAGACGCCCGCCGTAGAGCTCCCGGAAGGGTGCGAGCACCGAGAGGAAGGTGACCAACAGCCCGCCCACGACGGCGATCGGGATGCTCTGCCAGCCGATGACGCGCTGCGAGCCGATCGGGAACGCCAGCGAGAGATAGTCGGCGCTCGCCCCGAACAGACGATTGGAGAGCGCCTCGCCAAGCGCCAGCCCCAGGATCGAGGACAGCACTCCGAGGATCAACGCGTCCAGCAGCAGTATCTGGATCAACGCCCTGGGGCTGTAGCCATCCAGGCGCAGATCGTCGATCAGCCGGCGGCGATGGGACAGCGTCATGCGGATCGCGTTGAACGCGAACAGGAAGCCCACCAGCGCACAGATCCCCGAGAACAGCTCGGTCGACTCGTTGGTGGCGAGCGCCGCCTGGTCGACCAGCCCAGCCTCGAAGTCGGCGTCACGGACATCAAAGCGCCCAGCAGCCAGACGCTCGAGTTCTCTATGCGCCTCCCGGTCGCGGCCGGGCTGGGGCTCGACCAGCAAGCGGCTGGCACGGCCCGCGAACCCGGTCAGCTGTCGCACGTAGAACAGTGGCGCGATCGCGATCGGGCTGTCGGTCAGATCGCCGACGTCGGAGCTGTCCAGGCGCTTGCCGAGAAAGCCTTCGAAGTTCCTGCCGGCGACCTGGAGCGTGAACGTCCCATACAAAGAGATGCCGGTGGCGTTGGCGATCGGCGCCGGCAGCGCTAGCGCCGCGGCGCCTTCGAGCTGGGCGGCGCTCACGTGCCTGAGTAGCGATCCGCCCAGAGCGATGATCCGGGAGTCCGCTCCGATCAGATCGACCGGCCGCTGACCGCTCGGTCCCTGCACGTTCGCGCTGGTTTCCAGCACCGGTGCGGCCTGCGCCACTGCGGCTGCGTGGCGCACCTGCTTGGTCACCGCTTCGGTGAAGCCCTGCGGTCCGCGCGCGACCAGCTCGTAGCGAGCTTTGCCGGCGATCCCCTGCTGCAGCGCTCGCACCGAACCGGACAGGCTCTCCTGCGCGACCTGCGAGGAGAACAGCAGCGCCACGCCGACGGCGACACCGGCGAGTGCGAACAGTTCTCCCACCAGTCGTGCTCGTAGACGCACGCGGTAGAGGTGAATGAGGTTTGCGATTTTCATGAGCTATGCCGGCTCCTCGGGAGCCATGCCGATCGAGTGAGCGCTCGAGGCTCGCCGGATCAGCTTGCCGTCGCGTAGCTCCAGTGCCCGGTCGGCGTAGCTCACGGCACGCTCGTCGTGGGTCACGAGCAGCAGCGTCACCGAACGCTCGCGACAGAGCTCGCGCAACAGTTCCAGCACCTGCGCTCCGCGCTCTGAGTCCAGGCTCCCGGTCGGCTCGTCGGCGAGCAAGAGCCGCGGTCCAGTCGAGAGTGCTCTGGCGATCGCTACGCGCTGGCGCTCACCGGCGGACAGCTGCTCGGAGAGGTGCTCTGAGCGCTCGGCGATGCCGAGCCGCTCAAACAGCGGCGAGAGCTCCTTCCTGGCGGCCTTCATCCCCCGCTCACACGCCAGCAGCTTCAGCGCCGCGTTCTCGATCGCGCTCACCCCGGGGATCAGTTCAAGCGACTGGCGCACGAAGCCCAGTTCGCGCAGACGGTAGTCGGCCGCCTCACGCTCACCGAGCTCGAGCAGCTCGCGTCCGTTTACAGCCACCACACCGCTGTCGGGTGAAAGCAGCGCCGCGATCAACATCAACAGCGTCGTCTTGCCCGACCCCGACGGCCCATACAAAGCCAGGAACTCACCTTCGCCCAACGTCAACGAGACGCCGTCAAGCGCACTCACCGTCTCGCCGCTCACCGAGGGGTAGCTCTTGATCAGCTCGCGCAGCTCGAGCACTGGTGAAGGGCCTAGGAGGATTTGCTAGGGGCTCAGGGACGCTTGTAGTTTGCGCTCAGCAGGCCGTTGCCCAACCGGTCACCCTGGAGGGCTTTCTGGGCGCTGCTCGGGGAAAACCCGCTCTTCAGTCCGAGCTTCTTACTCAGCGCCGCCAGCACAACGGTGTACTGGTATTCCGCTCCGTGCGCCGGGCAGATGCCACCCCAGGCGGCCTTGCCGGCGCTGTTGCGTCCCACTACCGCCGCGGGCGGGATCGACCCCGCGGAGATGCTGTGGGTCTGCGGGCTGATCCCGGCGAGCATCCAGATCGGTGTGCTGAGTGAGCGCCCCCCGGCCTGCAGCACCTCGACCAGTACTTCGGCGGTGCCTTTGGGAAGCGTGCCCCACGACAGCGCCGGTGAGATGTTCGCGCCGTCGCAGGTGTAGCGCTTGAGGATTTTCGGGACCGCGCCGTTGGTGGCGGCGAGCAGGCTCGGTTTGCTGACGGCAGTACTGCTCAGCGTGATCTGAACAGACTGGCTGCTTGCCGCCGCCGTTCCCTTTTGCTGGCGCTGGTATTCCGAGCGTTGCTGCTTGGCCGAGGGTGGCTTGGGCGGGTTGTACTGCTCGCAGTAGGGGATCACGAAGGCCTTTGCGCAGTTGGTCCTCGCCTTCCAGCGTTTTTGCAGCTCATCGTTGAAGTTGGAGAACATCTGCTGCCCTCGATTGCGGGTGAGTGTCTGCTTGATCGCGCTTTCGACTTGCGCGAGAGTTTCGGTGGGTTCTCCCTTTTTGATCTGCTTGACCAGAAGTACATAGGAGGCGTCGTGTGTGCTCAGCGGGCCCTCCAGGACACCTGCCTTGGCCGAGAAGATCGCACTGACGAGAGTCTTTCGATCGGCTGTCGAGAAGACGCCCGGCATCGCGGACTTTTCCGCTTCCATTTCCTTTGCCACCAGGCCCCCGATTTCCCCACCGCGCTGCTTGGTTACTGGGTCGGAGTCCTTCGATACCCGCTTGTCCACGCTGGCAAAGCTCTTACCCGAGGAGATTTCGCTCTTGGCTTTTTGCGCTTCGGCGGGCGTTTCGCTCAACAGCAGCTGAATAGTCCGGCTTTCCGGGTGTTCGTATTTACTGAGGTTCTGTTTGTAGTAGGAGGAGATCTGCGCGTGGGAGACCCCCTGGGCGCTGGCCTTGGCCATCACTTCGTTTGAGATCTTCTGACTGAGCTTTCCCTCCAGCTCACTGAAGGTCACTTCCCTCAGCAGATCTGTCGCGGTCATTCCCGACTGTTGCAAAAACTTCTGATAGCCACCCTGTTTTTCGAAACCCTGCTTGGTTTCGTTGAGCTTCTGCTGGATTTCGCCGGCCGAGGCTTTCAGTCCCAGATGGCTTGCTTCGCCGAGGACCCAGTCGACGAAGATGAGATGTTCGAGCACACTGGGCTTCAGTTGTTCATATTGAGTCTGGCATTGACTCTTCAGGGCGCTCGAGGAAGCACCCTGCCCGGGCGCGTTGGTCTGTGTCTTGCCCGGCGCTGGGGCCGCTGGCGCCGATTTCAAGCCGGCGATACAGGCGCTGTAGGTGGGCGGGTCGATGATCAGCGGTTTTGTCACCTTCACACCGGACTTCTTCTGCGCGAACGTCGCCTCCAGGGAGATCCAATGGCTCAGTTCCCCGGCGCCGATAGAGGAATCGCCGACCTTGGCGACCAGTCCGGAATGCAGTTTGGCGGGGCCGCTGGATCCGCATCCACCCAGCGCGATCGCCGCTGTCAGTGTGAGCAGAGCGGGGCCGGCGAGCACCAGCGAGCGTGTGTCTGCAAATACCCCGCGCTTTGCTTCAGCGTCGGGTAAGGATCTGAACTCTCCCTCGGCCGCGTCATCCGCGCGAGACGACATTCCCCTCATCAAAACCCCTCTCCAGAGAACCAATGCAGACAACCAATGCGATCAGCCCGTCCCCCGCGGAGAAAGGCACCGAAAGCAAGCTAACCAGGGGACCTAAAGAGACCTTAATATCGCCGCCCCGATCCAGATCGAGCCATCATCCGATCGAGAGTACCCGCTTTTGCGTTTGCGCTCGCGAGCCGAGCACGCCGCTGTCGGGTGCTCGCCGCACGGCCCTGGCGTAGACTTGCGGGCGCTTAGAGACACCGCTCACCGACCGGAGAGGATCGCACATGACAGGCAAGCGCAAGGGGGCATCGGCAACGCTTCTGGGGCTGCTCACGCTCGCTCTTTTCACAAGCGTCGCGCTCGGCACCCTGCACATAAAGAGCGGTTCCTACAGCGGCACGTTGGCCGCTCCGAGAAGCACCTACGTGGTGAAGTTCAAGGTCTCCGCCAACGCCAAGAAGATCACCGGGCTTCAGATCAACAGCACCCCCTTCTACTGCCAGGGCGGCGGCCCGCCGACGCCCGTGTCGTTCCCGAGCGCGAAGATCTCAAAGGCCGGCACATTCACGAGTTCCGGCAAGTACGTGATCAAGGTGGGGCCGCTCAAGGGCCAGGTTGGCACGAAGCTCGAGATCACCGGCAAGTTCGCCAACGGCGCCGAGCACGGGACACTGAGCGCGATCTACCCGAAAACGCCTGCGTGCACAGGCAAGTCGAGCTACTCCACCAAGAAGTCCTAGCGCCCGCGGGATCCAATCCAGTAGAGATCCTCAAAGCGCCCCGCCCGCACGGCGGCCGGTCGATACCGACCGCCGTGCGCAAAGGGACGGGGATGCGCCTGCTGCTCAGCGCACCCGGCGGTGGCCTCTACCTGGCTGCGGTTGGTTCTTACCTTCCTTGGGGTTGCCTTCCCCCGAGGCGGTTTGCGTCGGCGTCTGGCCTTCGGTTTCGCCGGGTTCGGTTTCCGATCCTTCTCCGTTGGCTTCTTCGCCGCCGGTGAGCTTGCCTTCGGCGGGAAGCGAGCTGTTGGTGGGAACTTCCGGCGTCAGCGTCGAGGCTGGGACGGGTGTGACTTCGATCGTGAACGGCTGGCTCGAGGTCGCCCCGTTCTGAGGGTCGCCCGGCACCTCGATGCGCACGCTCTTCATCCCGGCGTCATAGAAGCGGTGTTCGATCGCGTAGGTCGAACCCGCGCTGATGATCGCCACCTGGATGACGTGGTAGCCCACTCCTCTGGCGTTCTTGCGCTCGAGGTAGACGATCCCGCCCGCATGGTCGGGTGCGACCGCGCCGGAGAAGGTCACCGCCTGCCCCGCCTGCACCGTCGTCTGAGAGACCGACGCTGTGAGCAGGTCCTTGACGCCCTCATACAGCACCGCCGAGCGCCGCTCGGTGCTTGCCACCCGGTAGAACGTGCTGTTCACCGGAGCCTGCGCCGGGAAGCTGTAGTTGCCTTCGCTGTCGGTGTTGACCTGGGCCAGCGGCGCGAAGTGCGTGGTGGCCGTGCGCGCATACAGCGTGACCGGCTGATCGGCCTGACCCGCGAGCGTCCCTGAGATCGTCACCGACTGCCCGAAAGTGATCGGGTCGGCCGAGGAGGCGATCGTCAGCTTCGGATTCTGGGTCTGGGAGATCTCGTAGGTCAGGACATTGGAGGCGCTGGGGATGTTCACTGGGCGGTCGCGCACCAACACCCGGATGTTCGCGTCGCCCGGGTAGCGGAACGCGTGCGTGATCGAGAACGTCCCGTCCGCCTGCACGACACCACGCTGGATCGCGTGCCATTCGTTGCCGGTAGCGGCGTTCTGGCGCTGTAGTGAAATGAGCGCTCCCGCGTCGGGCGGCGTGACGGTGCCGGTGAACGTCACAGCGTTCGCGCGCCCGGTGTAGAGCTGGGTCCCTTCCGCCGGTCCGCTGAGGTTGACTTCGGCCTGCACCTTCACGGCCTTGCGGGCGCTCTGTGCCCTGTGCGAGCGCACCAGGTACACACGGTTGCTATCGACCGGGCTGTCGGCGTTTTCGATCTCGTAGAAACCACGCGAGTCGGTTGTGGTGCTCTGCACATAGCTGAAGCCCGGTGCACCGCGGAGGTGATGGAACAGCTTCACTACCGTTGCGGCGTCCGCGCCTGGACGCTCGCAAGCGAGCCGTCCCCAGATCAGGACCTCATCGCCCGCGGTGATGATCCGTGGCGCGACGTTGATGCTTACGCGGCAGCGTCCATTTGGACTTGGGTGCTTGAAGGCCGACGCGCCTGCCGGCGCCACGACGAGCGCCACCGTCAGGGCCGAGACGACCGAGATGAGCTTTAGAAAACGCATTGCGCGTCTCCTCCTTTTTGGGTTGGGGTGAAACATCTGCCCCTATGACCCTCCGCCGATACTCAAGGTTGGTCAGTTGCCGGCGCTCGTACTGGTAGTCGTGACCGTGGTGGTCGTCGTCGTGCTTTTACGAGTGGCCTTGGTCGGCGGAGTGGCGCTCGTACTGGTCGTGCTGGTGGCGGTCGTCGTGGACGTCGTTGTCGTCCTGGTCCTCTGTTTGCCCGCCGGTGGCGTGGAGGCGCCCGGTGTGCTTTCGCTCTGCCCGGCCGCTTCACGTGCTTCGCGCGCTTCGCGCGCTTCACGTCGGCGCTGGGCTTCCAGTTCACGGTGTTCTCTTGTGAGCTTGAGTTCGGCTGCCTCACGTTCGTGTTCTTCGCGCAACTGTTCGCGGCGTTGCCTTGCTTCTCTGAGTTCGGCTGCCTTGCGCTGGTGTTCTTCGCGGGCGTGCTGGCGCTTTTCGCGCAGGCGTTCGGCGGCCAGCCGCCTACGCCTGAGAAGCCGCTGACGCCTTGCCAGACGCCGCTTGATCAGCTCGCGCTTGTGCTGGCGCAGTGCCCGTTCTTCGGCGCTCAGGCCGCTCTTGTTCTGGCCGGGGCCGGGGCCGCTCTGGGTGGGCCCGGTAGCGGAACCGCTCTGGTCGGTGCCCTGCTGGCCTTCGATGTTCGCGGGGGCACTGGGGCTCGACTGCGCTGGGCTCGAGAGTGTCGGTTCGGAGGCCGCGGACGTGCTCAGCAGCAGACTCGGGGCGCTCGCGCCCAACTGTTCGCCCGCCGCTCCCGGAGGTGTCTGAGGCGCTTCGCCGAGCGCCGCCACGCCACCGCTCTGCTGTGCCGGGGCTCCGGGTGCGCTTGCGCTCTGCCGCCAGGGGCCAAGCACGGCCCGCGCTGGGGTGACCGAGGCGATCTCGCGGGCTTTGGAGTGATGGTGGTGGTGGGCTGGGGCGAGGTGGCTGTGAAGGACGAGCGTACCGGCGCTCGCCAGAGCGACCGCGCCGGTGACGGCGGCCTTGACGATCACGCCGCCGATCACCCCGCCGGTTCCCGCGCCGGCGCTCCCGGCTGTGGCGGCCACCGTCGCGCCCGTGGCCGGTAGGGCACTCCCGGCGCTCGCTCCCGCCACACCCGCGGTCGCACCAGAGGAGCCCAACAGTGAGGTGCTGCTCGCCGCGGTGGCGCTCGTGCCGGCGCCCGTGGCGGTGCCCGCGCCGAGCGCCTTCAGAGCGCCCGCGCCCAAGAGCTTGCTCGCCAACGCGGCGCTCGGCAGAACCGGCAGCACCAGCGCAAGTGACTGATGCTGGGCGCCGAGCGCGGTCTGGAAGTCCTGACAGCCCGAGCAGAGCCGCAGATGACGCCGCAGCGGGCCTCTGCGCAACTGGCCGCCGCGCGCCACCGAGAGCTCCTCGCGGATCTCCCGGCAGGAGGCGTTGCGTGCGTCGCGCTGGGCCATCAAGGTGGTGCGCGCCTGGTAGACGAGCGCCTTCACCTTGCCCACGGGACACCCCACGATCGTCGCGATCGCCTCGTGGCTGAGATCCTCGAGCTCTGCCAGCAGCAGGGCGCTGCGCTGATCCTCGGGCAGCGTGCCGATGTCCGCGACCATCTCACGCAGGTCCTCGCGCTGATGAACCTGCTCGGAGAGGCCCGCCAGAGACGCGGTGTGATCGTCGAGCTCAGAGGTCTGCTTGCGTGCCGCGATCGCCGACAGGCAACAGTTGCGGGCGATCGCATACAGCCATGCGCGCAGCTCGCGCGGCGGCGGATGCTCGAGCAGCGCTCTATGGGCCCTGATGAAGCACTGCTGCAGCGCGTCCTCGGCTTCGTCCTGGTCGCCCAGCATGTGGCGGCAGTAGGACAGCAGCGGCGCGTAGTGGCGCTTGAAGATCGCTTCGAAGGCAGCCTCGTCGTGGGCATATACCTCCATGACCCGATCAACCCCCTAGAGATTGGCTAGTTGCGCCGTCGCTTGCTCGTGCGCCGTGATCCGACGGCGCGCGCGGCGGCGTCTCCCGGGATCCGGGAGGGCAAACCGCTGTTTGTGGGACCCATTCACACACGCCGCATGCCTTGATTGCTGGAAGACAAAGAGGACTCCGGCGGGGAGCCGATTTCCTTGGCTATTAACGACCCACACACCAGATACCTGAAGCGTGGGCGGGCCAAGCGCGATTCTTCGCTCGGCACTGGCGTCTCGCCCGCCATGTGCAATACTTAAGTGGATGCTTAAGCAATATGTATCGCAGGGCGCCCCGGTCGATCTCCCGGTCGATCTGCTCTTCCAGGCTCTCTCTGACCCCACCCGGCGGCTGATGGTTGACCGGCTGAGCCGCGGCCCGGCCTCGGTCAGTGAGCTGGCCGAGCCGTTTGACATGTCCCTGCCCGCGATCGTCCAGCATCTGCACGTGCTCGAGCACAGCGGCCTGGTCTGCTCGCAGAAGGTCGGGCGGGTTCGCACCTGCAGCATCCAGACAGAGGCGATGCGCACCGCCGAGCAGTGGATATCCCAGCGGCGCGCGTTCTGGGAGAAGAGCCTTGACCGTCTCGGTGACTACCTCGCCGAGAACCCTGACCAAGTAGAGCAAAGGAGCAAGCGGTGAGCAAGCGATCAACGACACACTCGACATTCGTGATCGAGCGGACCTACGACGCCCCGCCAGAGCGGGTGTTCGACGCCTGGTCAGACCCGGCCGCCAAGGCGCGCTGGTTCGGCCCGCCAGAGAAGCCCGAGGGGGCTTACTCGCTGGACTTCCGGGTCGGCGGTTCTGAGCATCTGAGCATCGCCTTGCCCGACGGTCCCCTTTACAGCTTCGACGCCGTCTACCAGGACATCGTGGCCGGACAGCGGATCCTCTACACATATGACATGCACAAAGACCAGGCACGCATCTCGGTCTCCCTCGCGACGGTCGAGATCGAAGGAGTCGGCGCCGGCACACGGCTGACGCTCACCGAGCAGGGCGTCTTTCTGGACGGCCTTGACACCTCGGCCGAGCGCGAGCACGGGACGAACGTGCTGATGGACACGCTCGGCGGTTATCTGCTGAGCTCTAGGGCGAGCACATGAGCGCGCCCCGAATGAGCGCACGGCGCCCAAGAAAACAGATGACCTCCCCGGCG
>DATBPE010000067.1:0-8916 GCA_036561505.1 Solirubrobacteraceae bacterium | reverse complement strand
TGGATTTTGTCGCTGATCAGCTCGTGAACGGCACTAGATTTCGCGCACTGACGATAGTCGATGTCTATACGCGAGAGGCACTTGCAATCGCTGTCGGGCAACGGCCGAAGGCGGAGGATGTGGTCGGGGTCTGCAACAAGCTCGTCGCAAGGCGAGGGTCACCGGTTCGGATCTTCGTCGATAATGGCAGCGAATTCTCCGAGCGCGTATTCGATCTGTGGGCGTATCACCAGAAGGCCACGATCGACTTCAATCGGCCGGGCAAGCCAACAGATAACTGCTTCGTCGAATCCTTCAACGGGTCATTCCGAGATGAATGCCTGAACGTTCACTGGTTCGAGACGATTGACGACGCCTGCCTGGCGATCGCAACTGTTGCGTGGCTGCTCGGATACAATTGAGCCCGCAGACGCCTGCGGGATCACTCCTTGCGGTTCGCGTCTGAGTAGCCGGCATACAGACTGTCGAGCACGGGGGTCATCGCTTTCAGGAGCTCGTGGTCGTCTGTCTGAAGCGCGCGCGCGCCGGCCATGATGGTGGCAAACCCCGGACCTTCCGCGATCGGAATGCCGCCGACATCCAAGTGATGAACCAGGGCGCCCAGCCGGCTAAGCCCCGTGTCCTGTTCGAGATGGAAGCTGGCGAGTAGCACTTCAAAGGTGACTTTCGAATCCACGTGGGTGAACTCTGCCCCGTCAAAGTCGAAGCCGATGGCACTCTTCGGGCAATCCTTCACGCGCTTCAGCCATAGGAACTTCGCCTTCGGATCGATGAAGCGGCGGATCAGCCACGCGGAGGCCACCCGGTCGATCCAGAGGCGGTCCCGGGTCGCCCAGGTGCGTCCGCGGTAGTCCTTGCGGTCGCGGGGCCGGATCTTCCGGTGCGCCGGGTGAGGCTCGTCGGGCGCGAAACGGGCATTGAGAGCGGCTTCCCCATCCGCGAGCGCCCCCTCCATCTGCTTGCGCGGCTCACCCGGGAAGAAATCGCGTGCGGCAATCGCCGCCACCTCTCGGATCAAGGCCGCGAGTCTCTGCCGCGCTTCCGGCTCGGCCAGCTTAGCGAGCTCGCCCTTGAGCGCGTCCAGGCGCTTAATCGCCTCGGCATATTCGTCTGTCCTGTCAAATAGCGCGACGAGCTCCGCATTCTGCTCAGCCGATTCGGCGTCGAAAGACAAGACCTGCACGAGCCCGCCCGCTGCCTTGATTTCGGCCCCCTGCTCTTCGAGAACCTCGCGCGCGCGTTCCCCGTTGGGAAGCAGATATGCGCCATCGCGCAACAGTCCGGCGCCCGCGGCTTTTAGCGCACGCCAGATGCGCATACGCAGCGTCGGGTTGTGACCCGGCAGGTTGGTGATCAGAAGCAGCCACGCTGGAGTCATTGTTGAATATACTACGTGATAGTCATACTATTAACAAAACGACCAAGCGACTACCGGAGGTTCCCATGAAGTGGGTCACCCGCGAGCGTCCCAAGATCGATCGTCTCGCCTGTCCCTGGCTCATCCGCCGGTTCATCGACGCGGAAGGCGAGATTCATTATGTGCCAGCCGCCAAGGTGCTGATGGTTGCCGAGACTCAAGGCGCGATTCCCTTTGATGTCCCGGGAGTCGAGCTCACCCATGCAGGTCCCCTGTGCAGTTTCGACGCGTTCCTCAGGAAATATCATCTTGAGGACGAAGCCCTCGCGCGCCTTGCCGAGATCGTGCGGGCGGCCGACACCGACACGCTCGATCGTTCCGCCCCGGCTGCAGGTCTCCTGGCCATCTCCCTGGGGCTCGGTGCGAATATCGGCGATGACCAAGAGCTGCTGCAAGCTGCCCTCCCCGTCTACGACGCCCTGTACACCTGGTGCCGCTCGCTGTCCGGCGAACGGCACGGCTGGCACCCACAGACGCTTCAGCAAGAGATGGCCCGGTGAGATTTACCCCGAGCCCGGCCGGCGCTCGCCGAATGACCCGGCGCGACCTCGGTCAGGTGGCGCTCGCGGCCTGGTTCGGTGCCGGCGGCGCACCCCGCGCTGCAGGTGCGGGAACCACGACTACGGCGGCCGAGCGAGCACGCTGGCGCGCGGACTTTCCGGCCCTGAATCAGTCCGTGAACGGTCAGCCACTCGCCTACCTCGACAGCGCGGCGACAACCCAGCGTCCGACCCCCGTGCTGGCGGCGCTGTACGACTACTACCAGCGGGACAATGCCAATCCTGGCGCCACGCTTCATACCCTGGCGCGGCGAGCCTATGAGCACTACGAGGGCGCACGCCGCACGGTTGCCGAGTTCATCCACGCACCGACCGCGGACGAAGTGGTGTGGGTGCGGGGAACCACCGAGGGCATCAACCTCGTAGCGAGCGCGTGGGCTCGCCCTCGCCTACGGCCCGGGGACGAGCTGCTCCTGACGGTCGCGGAGCACGCTTCGAACCTGCTGCCCTGGCGCCTCCTCGCCGAGCAGACCGGCATCACCGTGCGCTATGCCCAGGTTGACGATGAGGGCCGCGTGCGGCTGGACGATCTCGAGCGCCAGCTATCGACGCGGACACGCCTCGTAGCCTTCAGTCATGTCTCCAACGTCGCGGGCTACATCAACCCGGCCGCCCGGATCTGCGCGCGGGCACACGGTGCCGGCGCCCGGGTACTGATCGATGCGGCGCAGTCGGCCCCACACGTGCCGCTCGACGTGCAGGCCCTTGGATGCGACTTCCTGGTGTTCTCCGGCCACAAGATGCTGGGTCCCATGGGAGCCGGGGTGCTGTGGGCACGGCGCGAGCTGCTGGAGGAAATGACGCCCTATCAGGCCGGATCGAACATGGCGCATCACGTCGATCTCGCCTCCCAGGATATCGAGCATGGCGCGCGCAGGTTCGGCGCCGGTACACCGAATGTTTCAGGGGCGGTCGGGCTCGCCGCCGCGGTCGGTTATCTGCGCCGACAGGATCGCGACGCGCTCGTGCAGCACGAGGTGCAGCTGACGCAGTACGGTCTTGAGCGACTCAGCCAAGTGAGGGGCCTGCGCCTGCTCGGGCCCCACTCCCCGGAGCAGCGCCTGCCGGTATTCACCTTCGTGATCGCAGGGCACACAGCGGGAGAGATCCTGGGACATCTGGACGCTCGGGGCATCGCGGTGCGTGCCGGAGATCTCGCCGCGTTGCCGCTGCTGAAGCGCCTGGGGGTCACCGAGGCCGCGCGCGCTTCGTGCTACCTCTACTCCGAGACGAGCGAGCTCGATCGGCTCGCCGACGCACTTCATCAATTGGTTCGCATCCCAACACGCATGGAGGACACGAGATGAATCGCATCGTGACATGGATCGCCGCCCTGCCCGCCCTCGCGCTGTGCATCGCCGCCGCGGCTGCCGACACCGACTGGTCGAAGGTCGATCAGGCGTTCGGCAGGAAAGGCTCGGATCTCCCCGGCGGCGTGCACAAGTACGGCCTGCCGCGCTCGGACCTGCGCGTGATCGTGGACGGGGTAGCCATCAAGCCTTCACTGGCACTCGGGTCCTGGGTCGCCTTTCAGCCCGCAGCCAACGGTGCGATGGTCATGGGCGACCTGGTGCTAACCGACACCGAAATAAGTCCGGTGATGAAGCGTCTCATCGAGGGTGGCATCGAGATCACCGCGATCCACAATCACCTCCTGCGGACGTCGGTCCCCGTTTTCTACATGCATGTCGGCGGCCACGGTGATACGGTGAAGCTCGCTGAAACCCTGCATGCCGGTCTTGCGTTGAGCAAGACGCCCCTGGCCGAAGCTGCCGCGCCGCCCTCCGCGGCACCCCTCGACCTCGATACCGCGGCGATCGAAAAGACGCTCGGATACAAGGGCAATGCTAACGGCGGCGTCTACCAATTCGCCATACCGCGGGCGGAAGCGATCTCGGAAGGCGGCATGGCGGTCCCTGCCTCCATGGGCACCGCGACGTCGCTGAACTTCCAGCCCACCGGAGGCGGCAAGGCGGCGATCACGGGCGACTTCGTGCTGCTCGGCAGCGAGGTCAACCCGATCATCAAGACGCTGCGTGACCACGGTATCGAAGTCACGGCGCTGCACAGTCATATGATCGATGACTCGCCGCACCTTTTCTTCATGCACTTCTGGGCCCACGACGACGCGCAGCGGCTCGCACACGGGCTTCGCGCCGCACTCGATCTGGCCAACCTCAAGCGCGGGTCCTGATCCGTGGCCGAGGCCCGCCCACTCCGCGAGATCGCGCTGTACTTTTTGCGGCTCGGACTGCTCGGATTTGGTGGACCGGTGGCGCTTGTGGGCCAGATGGAACGCGAGCTGGTCACGGAGCGCGGCTGGGTGAACAAGGAGCAGATGCGCGAGGCCATCGCGGTCTGCCAGTCGCTCCCCGGCCCGCTCGCGATCCAGGTTGGTATCTATCTTTCGTATGTGCGGGGCGGCTTCTGGGGTGCCTGGGCGGGCGGCTGGTCGTTCATCCTGCCCAACTTTGTGATTGTCGCGGCCCTCGGTGCTGTATACGTCCATTTCGGAGGACTGCGGCCGGTGACGGCCATTTTCTACGGAGTGAGTCCCGCCGTCGTCGCGCTCATCCTCCACTCCTGCTACCGGCTCGCGAAGCTCGGGATGGAGGACTGGCTGCAGTGGGCTCTCGCGGCGGTCTGTTTCGGCGTGACAGTAGTCCTTCATGCCGAGGTCGCAGTGCTCTTCATCGGCGCCGGGATCATCGGAATCCTCTACTACGGTAGTCTCTGGCGCCGGCCCTCCTCGGCCACGACTTTAGTGGCGGCGGCCCCACTTGTACCTGCGGTTCCGCTCGCACCGGTCGCCAGCGCCTCGACCGTCACCAAGCTCCTCCTGTTCTTCCTCAAGGCCGGCGCCCTCACCTTCGGCAGCGGCCTCGTGATCGTTCCCTTTCTGCAGCAGGGGGTCGTGCAGCAGTACGGCTGGCTGGGTGAGCGCGACTTCCTGGTTGCGGTCGCGGTAGGAATGATCAGCCCGGGGCCGGTGGTGATCACGGCGACATTCGTCGGCTACCTGGTCGCGGGGTTCTGGGGCTCGCTGGCGGCAACGATCGGCATCTTCCTGCCGTCATTCATTCTCGTGCTGGTGGCAGCGCCCATTCTCGCGCGCCATCGCGCCAACCGAAACGTACAGGGGTTCGTAAAGGGCGCCTATGCGGCTGCGATCGGCACGATCCTCGGCGCATGCGTGCTCCTGGGTCGCATTGCCGTCGGAGACTGGCTGACGGTGCTCATCGGTCTCGCGGCGCTCATCGCCCTGTTTCGCTGGCAAGTGAACAACCCGCTGTTGATCGCGGTCACAGCGGCGGCGGGGCTGGTCGCCTATCCGCTGCTGCACCCGGCCTGGGTGATGGTGAAGTAAGACAAGTCATACCGAGACGTCCACTCCGGAGGTCTCGCCAAAGAGGAGGCATGGTCATGTGGAACAAAGTGCTAGCAACGCTCCTATTCGCGGGCGTCATCGCAACGAGTGGCTCAGTAGCCAGTGCCGACGAGGACGAGGCCTCAGGTGCGGCGGTGGCCAAGTACATGCCGACGGCGAAGATCACCCTGCAGCAGGGACTGACCGCTGCTGAGTCCCATGGGCGGCCCATCTCGGCCAAATACGAGGTCGACGAGGGGCACTTTCAGCTGTCGGTGTATACGAGCGAGGGTGGCAAGTTCTCCGAAGTCCTGGTCGACCACAACACCGGGCAACTCGGCAAGAGTGAAGCGATCACCGGCGGCGATGATCTTGCGGACGCCAAGAAGCAAATGGAGGCCTGTGCCAAGGCGAAGAAGCCGCTGAAGTCCGCCGTTGACGCGGCTGAACAGGCCTCCGCCGGCTACCGCGCGGTGAGTGTGAGTCCGAAGCTGAGCAAGGGGCACGCCGTGGCCGTGGTCACACTCCTCAAGGGTGCGCAGGTCAAGACCGTGTCGGAACCGCTGGAGTGATCAGGACACGGCTACCTCATGGGAGCACCAGCCGCGCTCTCGCGGCGCTGCTCCTGGCCACGGTCTGCTCAGGTGCCGCGGTGGGTGGTCCCGCCGCGGCCCCGGACGGATTCCTTCAGCCTATTGCCGACATTCCCCTCGGCGGCAATACGACACGCCTCGACTACGAAAGCCTCGACCCGGGGCGTCACCTGCTGTTCATTGCGCATCTCGGCGACAGCGCCGTAATCGTCTTCGATACGCAGGCGCAGCGGGTGCTGAAGCGAATCCCGGACGTCAGCAAGGTGCACGGGGTGCTGGCCATTCCTGAGCTCGGCAGAGTCTACGCATCCGCAACCGGCACAAACGAAGTCGTTGCGATCGACGAAAGCACGCTGCAGGTCACGGCCCGCGTCCCTGGTGGCGTCTACCCGGACGGCATGGCCTACGCCCCAGAAGTTCACAAGCTGTTCGTCTCCGACGAGCACGGAGATACCGAGACGGTGATTGACGTGCGCTCGAACTCTCGTATCGCGACGATCCCGCTGGGGGGTGACGTCGGCAACACGCAGTACGACCCTGAAACCAAGCACATCTTCGTGAACGTTCAGACCCGCAAGCAGCTCATCGAAATCAACCCTGCTATCGATCGGGTCATCGCGCGCATCGATCTGCCGGGAGCAGAGAGCAATCATGGGTTACTGATCGAGCCCAAGCTGCGTATAGCGTTCATCGCCTGCGAGGAGAATCACAAGCTTCTTGTTCTGGACCTTGAGACCCAAAGGGTCACCTCCGTATTCGATGTCGGAGAGGATCCAGACGTTCTTGGGTACGACTTCGAGCTCGGTTACCTGTATGTCGCCGCCGAGTCCGGAATCGTCTCGATCTTCAGGACTGAAGGTGGGCAAATCGCAAAGCTCGCCGACGTAAACGTGGGCGCAAATGCACACGTGGTCGCTGTCGATTCGGCTACTCACATGAGCTACTTCCCGCTGAAGAACGCAGGCGGACGCACCGCCTTACGGATCATGCGCCCTGGGGCACAACCGGGTCCCTAGATCGCAGAGGCCAAGACAGGTACGACAGTCGACGAGATGGCCTTCACCTCATCCTCCGGACTCGAATTCGAAGGTTGATTGGTTGTCTTTCTTCGTGCCACCGACCGTGTAAGTGAGGCCGACAAATGCGATCCGGCCCGCGACGCCGCGCTCGTAGACTTGGGTGAAGGTCGGTGTCGATACAAAGCGCTGATATCGCTGGCCGTTGAAGAGGTCCGAGATGGTCGCAACTGCCGACAGCGATGGTGTCAGCGTGTGTTTGTAGCCTAGATTGACGATGTTGATGGCGCTCACGCTGCCCTGGGGAGTGAGTCGCTTGTCGGTGCGCGTGAAAATGAACTGTCCCGAGTCGTCGGCCGTTGGATGATAGTCCAATTTGGCCTTGACGTTCAGTCCGGTGGTCGACTTAAGGCCCGGCGTCCCGAGCGCAGTGGCGTCGATTTGCGTGTAGAACGCGTTGCCGCTGACGCTATAGGAGACGCTCGGCAAAAGCTGCCCCGCCGCGGAGAACTCAAGTCCCGCTGAGTCGTTCCTCGGGAGATTGGTCTTCGTAGTAAGCGATAGACCCTGACCCAGGTACTCCGTCACATCCGTAACGCTGTCGGTGTTGCGGCGATAGTAGGCTGTGAGTCCGTAACTGGCCCCGGCGCGGTCATACCCGTATCCCACCTCAAAGGACTGCGTGAATTGCGGCCTGAGATCGGGATTGCCCGCGGCGAGGTTGGGCGGGTACTCGTGATCGACGTATGGGTTCAGGTAGCTCGGGTCTGGCCGCGTCACCCGGCGAGTTGCTCCAAGGGACAGGGTTGATCGCTCCGTCAGAGTTCGATCAACGTGCAGACTCGGATAGATATCAGTATAGCGGCGGTCAGTTGAGATGCTGCTAGTGACCTGTACCGCATTCGTAGTCGTCCATTCGGCACGTGCCCCCGCGAGCCAGGTCCAGCTCCCGACGCTCGCCTGATAGCTAAGGTAGAGCGCGTGGACGCGTTGCCGGAACTGAAACTCGTTGGTGAGCGTCGGGTCGATCGTTTCCACGCCGGTGATGGGATCTACATTGGCCCCTACGTTGGAGAATCCGTAGCTGTCCTGCTCGAAGGCGTAACCGAGCTTTAACGATTGCGTCTTTGACACTGGCAGTGCGTAGTCGACGTCGGTCTCCGTGATACCGTGCTCCTCAGTGAAGCTCAGATTGTTGTAGAAGGTCGGTGCCGGCGGCACGAACGAATCGTTGACGTAGTCGTAGTGCTCGTGCTGGTGCGAGATCGAGCGGTGGACAGAAAGATCCAGGGTCTCGCCTGCGGTGCTGAATTTCTGCGTGAAACGCAGCGCCGTGTCGTAGTCGTCCTCCGGATCGTGCCCATTTGTGAAGCGTCGCTTGGAGCTCGTCAAGGCGCCGTTTTCAAGAGTGCTTTGGTCAAGCTGTGTATAAGTGCGCAAGCCCCCACGCGAGAGCCAGCTCGCCGAACCCGAGAATGCCTGGTTCTCGTTGAGGTCGTATTCACCGGAAAGGCCGATACTCGGAACGTTGCGGCGAATGCGCTGGGCAGCATAGTCCTGACTCTGGAGCACCTGGCCACTCGTGGGAGCCGGCCCGACTATCACGGACTGAACCGTACGGTCACGATAGTCCTCGCGGAATCCTGCATTCAGCGTTGCAGTGAATTGCTTGCCCCCGTAGCTGCCGTTCCCGCCGACGAGCCAGCGTCCACCGTCGCCGAGGCTTCCCTGCAGCGAGCCTGAGGCCGGTTCTTTGGCAGCACGCTTTCGCGTAATGATGTTGATCACGCCGGCCGCCCCCTCGGCTTTGAACTGAGCGGGAGGTGTGGTCAGGACCTCGATGCGCTCGATATCACCTGCCGAGATCGATTGGAGGTTGTCGCCGGCCTTCGATCCTTGGAGCTGGGTTGCGGGCCTACCGTCGATGAGGATGAGGACGTTAGTGTCTCCGCGCAATGACACC
>DATBPE010000066.1:0-38819 GCA_036561505.1 Solirubrobacteraceae bacterium | reverse complement strand
GTACGACGAGCCACTGTGCCGCGGCGGGAGGCTGGGCGAGGTTCGCATCCATCGCGTACACCTCGAGGAGGACGCGGCGAAGCTCACGCACGCGGGAGAGAGCGGGCGCATCCACGGCTCGGACGCGAGCGTGGTGGACTTCAACCGCGGCGGCACGCCGCTCGCTGAGATCGTCACCGAGCCCGACCTGCGCACCGCCGAGCAGGCAAGCGAGTGGTTGAAGCTGCTGCGCTCCACGCTGCGCCAGCTCGGCGTGAGCGACGTGAACATGGAGGAGGGCTCGCTGCGCTGCGACGCAAACATCTCGCTGCGCCCCGCCGGCACGAGCGAGCTCGGTGTGAAGACGGAGCTGAAGAACATGAACTCCTTTCGTTTCATCGAACGGGGCATCAAGGCGGAGATCGCGCGCCAGCAGAAAATCCTCGAGGGCGCCGGCAAGGTGGTGCAGGAGACGCTGCACTACGACCCGGGCTCCGGCGCGATCACCTCGCTTCGCTCCAAGGAGGAAGCGCACGACTACCGCTACTTCCCCGAGCCAGACCTGCTGCCGGTGGCAATCGAGCGGGAGATGCTCGACGCCGCGCGGGCCGCCATGTCCGAGCTGCCCGCCGACCGCGCCGAGCGCCTGCAAGGCGAGGTCGGCCTGAGCGCCGAGAGCGCCAAGCTGCTCGCCTTCCGCAGCGAGCTAGGCGACTACTTCGAGGCGGCGCTCGCCGCTGGGGATGAAACCCAGGTGCAGGTGCTCGCCAACTGGGTCAGCGGCGAGCTGGCGAGCCGGCTCGAGGATGGGCAGGACCCGGCCGACTCGCGCGTGGACCCTGGCGCGCTCGCCGAGCTGGTGGCGCTCGTCTCCAGCAAACAGATCAGCGTGGGCGCGGCGCGCCAAGTGCTCGACAAGCTGGTCGCCGAAGGCGGCCGGCCGGCGGACATCGTGGCCGCGGAAGGCCTTTCGGCAATCGGCGGCGACGATGAGCTGGCTGGGATCGTTGCTGCCGCGATCGATGCCCACCCCGACGCCGCCCAGCGTGTGAAGGACGGCAACGCCAAGGCGATCGGGCCGATCGTCGGGCACGTGATGCGCGAGACCAAGGGTCGCGCCGAGGGAACCGAGGTCTCTCGTCTGATCAGCGAGCAGCTTGGCGTCTGAGGCAAATCCCGGCGCACTCGGGTCGATCCGGGGCAAGCCCCGCTATCTGCACGTGTTGTGGTCGTGTGCGGTGACACCTCGCCTTCCGGGCGATGAGCGACTACGCTTTCAATATGAGTCAACCTTCATCTGAATCCACAACTCGTTCGCTCGGTCGCACGGTCATCGCCGGCTTGATCCTGCTGATCGCGGCCTGGGTGCTGCTGCATTTCGTGATCCATGTGGTGGTGTTCGTGACCAGCATCGTGGTCGTGGTGCTAGCGGTCGTCGCGGTCATCTGGGCGCTGCGGGTTCTGCTGTAGCGTCAACCGATGGCCTACGTCGTCATCGCGATCTGCTTCGGCCTGTCCGGTGGCATCGTCGGCAAGATCAAGGGCAGCTCGTTCGTACTGTGGTTTTTGATCTCCGGTGCCGTGCCGGTATTCGGCCTGATCACGGCAATCGCCTACCGCTTCGAGCATGACGAGCTGCGACGAGAGTGCCCGCGCTGCGGCCGGGTGACAAAGATCTATGACGCGCTGTGCACCCGCTGCGGGCAGGAGCTCGAGTTCCCTGAGGTTGCCATTGCACCGCAATCCTGGCAGCGAGAGCCCGCGCAGTGAGCGTCGCCAGCGAACCATCTGAAGCCAAGACGTCCGCAGGCCACGACGGTTACTTTCCGCCGGGACGCTCGCTGCTGCGCCACGTCCACGAACAGAAGGCCGTCGGGCTGATGTATGGGCAGCGAGCACTGTGCATCGGCGCGATCAAGCCGCTGAACTATGTCGGCACCAGCGAGCACACCCGTAACAAGCTGACACCGTTTCGCCGCATCACCCACACCGGTGCGATGTTCGAGGCCGTCTTCTTTGCCAGCCGCTCGCAAGCAGACAAAGTTCTCTCGGCCGTCCACCACATGCACGAGCGAGTCCAGGGGACACTGCCCGAGGACGCCGGCACGCACTACCCCGCGGGCACGCCCTACTCGGCGCTCGATCCGGAGCTGATGTTCTGGACGGTGGCGGTCATCGCCGATTCGGCGATCTGGTTCTATGAACGGCTCGTGCGCCGGCTGAGCGTCGCCGAACGCGAATCGTTGTGGCGCGAATACATCCTCTTCGCCGAGCTCTTTCAGACACCGAGCGACGCGATCCCCCCGACCTACTCCGCCTTCCGAGCGTGGTATGAGAACGAGCTCTGCGGAGCGGACCTGTTTCTGACCGAGGAGGCCCGCTACATGGGCTACGCCTCGGCCTTTGAGATCCCGATGTCGGGCAGTCGGCTGCTGGCCAAGGGCGTCCACGACCTGATCATGCTCGGCTCGTTGCCGCCGCGGGTGCGTGAGCTGTACGGCCTCTCCTACACCCCCGCGCAGGCCGCGGCGTGCACGGGGGCACTCACCGCGGCGCGCCTAGCGCGACCACTGCTGCCGGGTAGGCTCAAGCGCGGATCGTGCATCCCCGAGTTCGAAGGCGTAGCGGCGATCGAGCGCCGACGCATCGAACGCGGCGAACCCACACCACAGCTGGCGCCCTGAGGCTCTACGCCTCCGATCTGCAGGCGCCGCAACGCCCCCAGATCAAAAGCTCAACCGTCTCGGCGGTGAAGCCCGCTTCGCCTGCCAGGCGGCGCGCCTGCTCGGAAGCGCCGGAGAACTCGACGTCCGCGATCGCACCGCACTGACGGCAGACCGCGTGGGCGTGAGGCGTCACCCTGGAGTCGAACAGCAGCGCACCGCCACCGCCCGCGACACGGCG
The DNA here is from genome assembly GCA_036561505.1 of Solirubrobacteraceae bacterium. Taxonomy (GTDB): domain Bacteria; phylum Actinomycetota; class Thermoleophilia; order Solirubrobacterales; family Solirubrobacteraceae; genus Palsa-744. Next base: position 35,936 of record DATBPE010000066.1, on the reverse strand, counting down.
AATCAGCCCGAGTCGCTCGAACAGCTCGAGCGTCGCGTACACGGTCGGCAAGGAGATACCGGGTAGACGCTTTGAGACCTCTCCCAGTACCTGCTCGGCGGTCAGGTGCTGCTCACGGGCACACAACGCTCGATGAATCACCAGCCGCTGGGAGGTGACACGCTGGCCACGCTCCCGCAGCTTATCCACCAGCACCGCGTCCAGCTGCGTCGCAGTCATAGCAAAAATATAGCGAAAGTTAGGCCATCCTTATTCTAAGTCAGTTGTTATTATCGCCCGGTGGCGGTCGAGGCTCCCAATGCAACCGAGAAAGACTCGCTGATCGCGCGGGTCATCCACCGTTGGGGCTTTGAGGACGAGCGGGACTTCGTGCTGCGCGTGGTGCAGCCCGCGCTCGTCGGGATGATCGACGGCACGGTCTCCTCGCTTGCGCCGATATTCACGGCGGCGATCGCGTCGAGCTCGCACACCGCGCTGCTCGTGGGCTTCTCGGTCGCACTCGGGGCCGGCGTCAGCATGGGGTGGTCGGAGGCGCTGTCGGACACGGGTGAGATAACCGGGCGCGGCAGCGCAGTGGTCCGCGGAGCGATCACGGGAGGGATGACAACCCTCGGCGGCATCTTCCACACACTGCCGTTCATCATCTCCGACGTCAACCACGCGCTCGCCGTCGCCGGCATCGTTGTCGCGGTCGAGCTGGTGGTGATCGCCTGGATCAGGCACCGCTTTCTCGGGGTCCCGATGCGCCGCTCGCTGCTCATTGTCGCGGTCGGTGGCATCATCGCCCTTGGGGTCGGCGTAGCCATCGGAGCCTCCTGAGGCGTGTTTAAACCCGCTGGTACACTCGGATTTAGCGAGGCCGCTGACGGCGCCGATCGTCTGCGGTCTGTCATCCCTACCTGAACAGGAAGGAGGTCGGCGTTATGCGGGCTGTTGATGCCGTAATGGAATGTTTGAAGGCGGAGGGCGTGGACGTCGTCTTCGGCCTGCCCGGGGGGGCCAACCTCCCCACCTATGACGCCTTTGTCGACGGCGGTATCAAGCACATACTGGTCCGCCACGAGGCCGGCGGTGGCCACGCCGCCGAGGGCTACGCCAAGGCGACCGGCCGGGTCGGCGTGGCGTTTGCCACGAGTGGGCCGGGCGCGACCAACCTGATCACGCCGATCTGTGACGCGATGATGGATTCGGTGCCAGTGGTGTTCATCACCGGCCAGGTTCGCACCGAGCTGCTCGGCACCGACGGTTTTCAGGAGGCGGACACGATCGGGATCACGATGCCGATCGTCAAGCACTCTTTCATGATCCAGGACCCCCTGGAAATCCCGCGTGCGATCCACGAGGCGTTCTATGTGGCGCGCAGCGGTCGTCCCGGGCCCGTGCTGATCGATATTCCACAGGACCTCTCGCGCGCGGAGATTCCATACGAGCCGGTCGCAGACGTGCGCCTGCCCGGTTACCAGCCGACACTGGAGGGCAATCAGAAGCAGATTCGCCAGGCCGCCAAGGCGCTGCTCGCAGCCCGGCGTCCGGTCATCTACGCCGGTGGCGGCGTGGTCAACGCGGGCGCCTCAGAGGAGCTAGTCGAGTTCGCCACCAGCGATCGGTTCCCGGTGACGTGCACGCTGATGGGCCTCGGCGCGTTCCCCGCCCCCCACCCTCAGTGGCTGGGGATGCTCGGCATGCACGGCACCCGCGCGGCCAACTATGCGATGGACGAGGCCGATTTGATCTGCGCGGTCGGCGCTCGCTTCGACGATCGCATCACCGGGAAGCTCTCGGAGTTCGCACCCCGAGCGAAGTTCATTCACATCGACGTGGACCCGGCGGAGATATCCAAGAACGTCCCCGCTCACATCCCGATCGTGGGCGACGCCAAGCACGTTCTCTCCAAGCTGCTCGTGGAGTACCGTGCGCTCGGCGCCGACCCGGCACGCCTCGCCGAGTGGTGGGAGCAGATCGAAGGGTGGCGTGAGAAGCACCCGCTCACCTACGAGGATTCATCGGACTCTGAGATCAAGCCGCAGTACATGGTCAAGGCGCTGTTCGAGGCGACCGGTGGGGAGGCGATCGTGACCAGCGACGTCGGCCAGCACCAGATGTGGGCGGCGCAGTACTACGACTTTCCGGCGCCACGCCGGTGGATCAACTCGGGAGGACTCGGCACGATGGGCTTCGGCCTGCCCGCGGCGATGGGCGCGGCGGTCGGTTGCCCGGAGCGGACGGTGTGCTGCATCGCCGGCGACGGCTCGGTGCAGATGAACGCTCAGGAGCTCGCGACGTGCGCGCAGGAGAAAATCCCGATCAAGGTGTTCATCATGAACAATGGCTATCTGGGCATGGTGCGCCAATGGCAGGAGCTCTTCTGGGACGGTCGCTACAGCCAGGTCGAGATGGGCCCCTATCCAGACTTCGTCAAGCTCGCCGAGGCTTACGGCGCGACCGGCATGCGCTTTGAAGACAAGACCACGCTAGTCAAGGACATGAAGCGCGCGATCGAGACCGACGGCCCGGTAGTGGTGGACGTGAAGGTCACGCGCGAGGAGAACACCTACCCGATGATCCCGGCCGGTCAGGCGGCTCGCGAGATGGTGGGGTGAGGGCGATCATGGGTGAACCTGGAACGAAGGAGCCACTCAGCCTCGAGGAGCTGCAGGCCTCGGGCAACCTGCGCTCGGGACGTAAGCACGTCCTGTCGATCCTCGTCGAGAACAAGTCCGGTGTCCTGACACGGATCGCCGGCCTATTCGCTAGGCGCGGATTCAACATCTCAACGCTCACTGTCGGTCCGACCGACGACGAGTACATCTCGCGCGTCACGCTCACGGTCGACGGTGCTATCCACCCAATCGACCAGGTCACAAAGCAGCTTCACAAGCTCGTCAACGTGCTGAAGATCCGGGATCTGGAGCCTGCCGACACGGTCGCCCGCGAGCTAGCCCTGTTCAAGGTGTCCGCCGACGGCGCCCAGCGCGGAGAGCTGATGCAGATCGCTGACATCTTCCGCGGCAGGGTCGTGGATGTGACCAAGCGCGCGGTGATCGTCGAGATCACCGGGACCACCGAGAAGATCGAGGCGTTCGAGACGATGGTCCGGCCGTTCGGTCTGATCGAGATGATGCGCACCGGCGAGATCGCCATATCGCGCGGTCGGGGCGAAACCTGATCCAGGCGACCGTTGACCTCGGTGGCCTAGCCTCTCACTCGGTCCTCTGGAGCGAGATGCCACAGCACCCAACAAAACCGAGACAGCGTTGCTAGCGGACCGTTTGAGCCCCGCCGGCACTTCCACGATCGGCGCCAATGAGCACCGGCGAGCAAGCGTGTGCCTGCAGCAAGCCGTGCGCAAGGCGCGGCGACTCGGCCAGCCTGTGCTGGCGTCGATCACGATGCCACTCCCAGCCGACGTCGATCCGAGCGCCGTGGTTGCTTGCTCCCGTCGGCCCGGCGAGCCGTGGTTCGTCTTGGAGCAGCCCGATCGTGGCCGTCGTGCGCTGGCGGGGCTCGGCGAGACGATTGGCCTGCAGGCGACGGGCCCGCGACGCTTCGCCCAGATCGCCGAGCGCTGGCGGGCGCTGTCCGCGACGGCCGTGAGCGACTGCACCGACGAGCCAGCGGGGTGTGGCCCGGTCGCGCTCGGCGGGTTCGCCTTCGCGCCCGAGGGCGGCGGTGCGCCACACTGGCAGGGATTCAAGCCAGCTTCGATGAGCGTGCCAGAGGCGCTCCTGACACGCGTGGAGCAGGACGGGCAACGCGTGGTGCGCCTCACCCTTGCCGCGATGGCACAGCCCGACGATCTGGTTGAGGATCTGCTCGCGCGACTGCTAGCGCGCACGGCGGAGCTCAAACAGCGGCCGTTGCCACTGCTCGACCCGGCACCCACCGGCGTCTTTCAGGTCGCAAGCGCCATGCCACCCGAGCATTTCGAAGCCGCGGTCACCCGCGCCAAGGAGAAGATCGCAGCGGGGGAACTGCAGAAGATCGTGCTCGCCCGCGAAGTGCAGGTGCACGCCCCGGTGGCCTATGACCCCGCCGCCGTGTTCGGCGTGCTGCGCGAAGAGTTTCCGTCGTGTTTCGTCTTCTGTGTCGGCCGCGGCGAGGCGGCGCTCGTCGCCGCCAGCCCCGAGCTACTGGTACGCCGGGAAGGGCAGCGGGTGAACACATTGGCGCTGGCGGGCTCCACTCGCCGCAGCGCCGATCCCGCGGTCGACGACCATCTCGGTGAGCAGCTGCTGCGCGACGGAAGCTACCGCGAGGAGCACGCGATCGTCGCCCGCCGGATCGAACGGATACTGAGCCCGCACTCGATTTGGGTCACCGCCGCCGCCGAGCCAGAGCTCGTCAGAATCGCGAACATCCAGCACCTGGCGACTCCGATCCGGGCTCAGCTGGCCGCACCGATGGAGGCGCTCGAGCTCGCCGGGCTGATGCACCCCACACCGGCCGTTGGGGGGGAGCCATTGCCGGTGGCCGCGCCACTGATCCCAGCGCTGGAGGGCCTTGACCGTGGCTGGTACTCCGGACCGGTGGGTTGGGCTGACGCGACCGGAGACGGCGAGTTCTGCGTGGCGCTGCGTTGCGCGCTGTTGCGCGGAAATGTCGCGCGCTGCTTTGCCGGCAACGGGATCGTGCGCGACTCCGACCCGGCCAGTGAGCTCGCCGAGACCGAGATCAAGCTGCAGGCTCTGCTGCCTTTGCTCGCCGGCTAGACCACGGCGTCCACCAGTTCGCCGCAGAGAACAGACGCATCAGCGCTGGGACCAGCACGAGTCTGACGATCGTCGCGTCCAAGGCGATCGCGACCGCCAAAGCGAACCCGAACTGCTTGATCTCGAGCACATCGGCGGTCAAGAAGCTCCCGAAGACGGCGACCATGATCGCCGCCGCCGCGGAGATCGGTCGTGCCGTGTGTGCCAGCCCGGTCGCCACCGCCAGACTGTTGTCGTGGCTCTCCCGCCAACTCTCGCGCATCCGACTTATGAGAAACACCTCGTAGTCCATCGAGAGCCCGAACAGCAACGCGAACACACTCAGCGGAAGGTAAACCTGGATGAACCCGGGGCTGGAGAAACCCAACAGGCTCTCCCCGTGCCCCTGCTGGAAGACAAACACCACCAAACCGATCGTCGAGGCGGTCGCGAGCAGGTTCATGATGGCCGCCTTGAGGGGAAGCAGCACGCTGTCGAATACCACCAGCAACAGCAGCAGCGAGAGCCCCAGCACGAGAGCGATCACCACCGGAAACTTTGAGCGCGTCTCGTGTGAGAGATCCACGAACTGGGCTGTGGTTCCACCCACCAACACTCTCGGCCCTCCACCGGACTCAAGCGCCGGGGCGAGTTCGTCGCGGATTCTCTGCACCAGGCCGGTTGCGCCCGGCGAGTCGATACTGACCGAGGGCAGGATGCTCAACAGCGCCGCCCTGGAGTTGCGCTGAGGGATCAAGCCGGCAACACGCGTATCTCTGGAGAGCACCCGGAAGAGCCCTTCGGCCTGACGTGTCTTAGCGGCGCTGACCGGACGGTTTCCCCCTTGGATCAGCACCACCTCGATCGGAGACAGCGCGCCAGGAGCAAACGAGTTGGCCAGTATCCGCTCCCCCTTACCCGACGCCGTCCCCGCCAGCGAGGAGAAGTCGAGGTTGATTCCCGTCTTCAGGTCAAACGCCGGCAACGCGATCACTATCAACAGCCCGCACGAGCACAATGCCGCAATCAACGGGTGACGCATGATTCCCTGCGCCCACCTGGCCCAACCACCGGCCTGTGTGGCGGATCGCTCGTTGAGCTCCGCCGGTCGCAGGCGCCGCGGCAGAGCGCCTCGGTTTATCCGCTCACCGACCGCCGCCAACACCGCCGGTAGAAGCGTGAGAGCGACCACCAGGGTGCAGAAGACGACTGTCACCGCGCCTATCGCGATCTCCTGAAAGACGGGCGCGTTCACGACCAACAACGAAGCCAACGACAGAGCCACGATCGCACCCGAGAAGGCGATCACACAGCCGGAGGTGGCGATCGCGCTTGCGACCGCAAGCTCGACACGCTGCGGCTGCCCGGTGGGCGCAGGCCCTTGGCCGGCCAACTCCTCACGAAAGCGCGAGACAATGAACAGGGCGTAGTCGATGCCGATGCCCACCCCGATCATCGTCACGACCGTGAACAGAAAGATGTCGAAGTGAAACAGGTGACTGAGCAATGCCAGCACGCCGTAGGTGAACAACAGGCCGGTCCCGGCGAGCAACAGCGGGGTGAGCGCGGCGGCAATCGCCCCGAATGCCAGTATCAGAACGAGCATGGCCACCGGGACGCCAATCGACTCGGCTCGCTCGATGTCGGCGCTCTCGACGTTCGTTAGATCCTTTGTGATCGGCGAATAGCCGGTCAGCCAGGCATGCACGCCTCGACCGGCCGCGCGATCCGCTGCCCTTTGAAGCGACGAGCTGCGGTCGATCAGCTGACGGGGATCACCGCGCAGCGCCAGGATCGCGATTGCCGCGTGGCCATCCGAGGAGATTTGCCTGACCGAATAGGGCCCTTGCTGGCTCTGGTCTTGATAGGGGCCGATCACGCTTGCGACTTCGCTGCGACGCGCGAGGGTCGCTAGGACCGCGGTGACGACATTCCGGTAGGGGCGGGCCGAAGCCAACCGCTCAGGGGAGTAGAAGACCAGCACGTCGCGCTCGTTACCGGCGTCGGGGAAGTAGCGGGAGAGCAGTTCCTGCGCGCGTGTGGAGTCCGCTCCGGCGACCTTGTAGTCAGGTGCGCCGAGTGCCGCCCGCAGAGACGGGTAGAGCACCGCGGAGCACCCCAATAGCACCAACCACACCCCCAGCACACGTCCTCGCCGGCGCGCCATCAACAGGCCCCACCGATAGGGCCACGAGGCGCTCATCGTGGTGCTTCGGTGGCGCTGGACTGGGAGGCGATCGCACCCGCCACCGCCTCCCATACCCGGCGATGAAGCCCGACGTTCTCCGCGCGATCGCCTCGCACTTCGACGATCCCCGATCCGGCGTCCTCGAGTTGGCGCTCGAGCGCCAGCCGGAACCCCTGGAGGTCCTGCACCCGCTCGTGTGTCAATCCGTAAAGCTTCGCCGCGAGCGCGAAGTCAAGACCGGTCGGGGTCGCGATGTGCTGGGTATAGATGTCCTGATCTGAGGGCGCGGCGATGTCAGAGCCTCTGCTCAGAGCATCTGCGGCGCCGCCTCTCAGAGGCTGGCGGGCGATAGTGCTTTGCGCGATCTCAAGGAAATCGAAGATCCCGCCCCCGGCATTGTCGAGCAGCACGATCGTCAGCTTCACAGACAGTCGCACAGACGCGAGCAGACCACCGATGTCGTGTGCGAGCGCGACGTCGCCAATCAGCAGCACGACCGGACCGTCGCCGGCGGCCGCGGCGCCGAAGGCGCTTGACACCGTCCCGTCGATGCCGTTGGCTCCGCGGTTGCAGAGTACCCGCGGCGGGTCGGCGCGCACCGGCCAGAACGTCTCGATGTCGCGCACGGGCATCGAGGAGGCGACAAAGAGGGTCGCCTCGGCCGGTAGTAGCACCCCGAGCTCCGTCGCGACCGCGGGCTCGGACAGGCCCGCACCGGCTAGCACCCCTCCGATCGCACCGGCGGCAGCCTGATCGGCGGCGCGCCATGCCGCCAGCCAGCTGGGCTCGGCCGCCGCCAGCCCACCCGGGTTGCTGGTGAGATCGAGCAGGGTCCCAGCTGGATCCAGTGCGAGCGAGTGCTCGAGCATCCCAGCCGGGTCCTGCCAATGATCCTCCGGGTCGATCGCCACATGGGTCGCCGCGTGTTGGTCGGCAAGCCATTCGCGCAGCGGCTTTGACGTCGGCAAATCGCCGACACGGAGCACCACATCGGGGCGCTGTGCCTGCGCGAAGGACCGCTCACGCAACAGCGCGTCGTAGTGGGCGATCGCTGACTGCCCACGGCGCGCGCCCGACAGCGGGTCGGCCAGCAGCGGCCAGCTCAGCGCTTCGCAGAAGGCGGCGGCCTGACTGACCGAGTCGCCTCGCTCGTCGCGGCCGCACACCAGGACGCCGCGCCGTGCTCCTTGGATCAGCCTGCTCAGCTCGAGCTGATCCTCCGAAGGCCGCGGCCGTGGTTGCGTGCGCCGCACATACGGTGCGCCGTCGCGCCGGGCGCTGTCATCGCTGGGCAGCGATGAGGCATCGATCACCAGCGGCTCGCGCAGGGGAAAGTTGAGATGCACCACCCCTGGGCGACCCTCCAGCGCGCGCCAGTATGCCCGGCACGCCAGCGTTCGGATCCATCGCAGTCGCTGCTCGCTGGCATCGTGGCTACCGACCTCGAAGAACCACTTCGGCGCGTCGCCAAACAGCTTGATCTGATCGATCGCCTGGCCGGCCCCGTTCTCGCGCAGCTCCGGCGGGCGGTCCGCGCTCAGAATCAGAAGCGGCACACCCGCCTCGCGCGCCTCGATAACAGCCGGCAGCAACTCCGCCACAGCGCTACCCGACGTGCAAGTAACCGCCACCGGTCGCCCGGATGCCTTTGCCGCCCCGAGCGCAAAGAAGCCCGCGCAACGCTCGTCGATATGTGAATGGCAGCGCAACCCGGGCTCACGCGCCAACGTCAGCACCAGCGGTGTACAGCGTGAGCCCGGCGAGGTGCACACGTCGAGCATCCCGCAGCGCGTCAGCTCCTGCACGAACGCTCTGAGCAGCAAGTAGGTGTCGAATGCCTCTGTCAAATCGATCGATAGCTATGGAGCGTGGCCGGTTGCCGAGACTAGGATGCTCGTCGTGTCGGAAAACATCGTCCTGCTGCACGGATTCGGCGGAACCCATCGCACTTTCGACGGTGTCCTGGAGCTGCTGTCTCCTACACGCTATCTGCCTCGGGCGCTTGACCTACCCGGGCACGGCCCGGACTGCCACGCCGCCCCGGTCACATTCGCGAGCTGCCTGGAGCACGTGCTGAGCGAGAGCCCTCCACGCTTCACTCTGTGCGGCTACTCGATGGGAGCGCGGATCGCGCTCGCCCTCGCGCTGCACGCGCCCGAGCGCGTCAGCAGCCTCGTGCTCGTGTCTGGCACAGCCGGTATCGAAGAGGCCAGCGAGCGAGCCCAGCGGCGGGCGGCCGACGCTCACCTGGCGGAACGGCTGGAGAAAGAGCCCTTCGAGGATTTCATCGAGCGCTGGAACACCCAACCACTGTTCGCCGGTGATCCCCCCGAGGTGGCCGAATTGGCCACAGCGGAGCTGCGGCGCAACCGGCCCGAGTCGCTCGCGCGGGTCCTGCGCGAGCTCGGCACAGGTTCGATGGATCCGTTGTGGAGCAGACTCGTCGAGCTTCAGATGCCGGTCAGCATCCTGGTCGGCGATCGCGACCACAAGTTCCAGGCACTCGGCAGGCAAATGGAGCGCCTGCTGGCAGACCCGGCGTTCATCCAGGTAAACGGAGGGCATCGCCTGGCGCTCGAGAACCCCGCCGCGCTCGCCAAGACGCTGGAGTTCTGTATCGAAAGAGATTCACAACCAGGTGAATAGTGGCTGCAAAGGCAAAACACCCACCTCTAGGGGGATGCGAGCGGATGTCCCAGACGGGGCGAGCAGCACGCTCGCGCGCTACTAGAACGGATCGACCCCCAGGCCGCCACCAATGGGCAGATCGATCTCCCCGCCACGTGCCGGGAGGGGATTCTCCACGCCCGCGAACATCCCGAGCGTGGCCAGGCCGCAGTGTGGCACCGGTCCGCGCGAGGCCAGTGCCGCGGCTGCGTGCAGCGCGGCGGCGATCCCCAGAGGTCCGTCAATCGTAGAGGCCAGGTACACCTCCCCGCCCGACGCGCGAACAAGGGTGGCCGCTGCGATCAGCCCGCCGATCCCGCCGCATCTGGAGATCTTCAGACAGACCGCGTCCGCGACACCCGCACCCAGTGCGCCTGCCTGTGAGGCAGTCTCGTCGATCGCCACCCGCACGGCGACCCGCTCGCGCACTCGGCGCACCTCCTGCAGGCCGTGTGTGGGCTCCTCCACCAGCTCCAGGCCGGCGGGAGATAGGGCGTTTATGCTCCGCACCGCCTGATCGACGTCCCACGCTCCGTTGGCGTCGAGGCGCATCAAGACCGCCGGCCCGGCGGCGGCTCGCACCGCCGCAACCCGGCCCGCATCGTCACCGAAACCGACCTTCACCTTCAGGCAGGTGAACCCTTCGCCCACCGCAGCGGCGGCCTGTTCCGCGACCGCGGAGCGCTCGAGCGCGGACAGCGTCGCGTTGACCGGCACGCTCCTGGCGGGCTGATCGGTCAACAGCGCCGCCACAGGCTTACCCGCGCGGCGCCCCGCGCGATCCCACAGCGCCAGGTCGATGGCCGCCAACGCCACGGGCATGTCGGCAACCTCGCGGCAGGCGTCGATCAGCTGAGCGCCGTTGAGAGCGTCCGAGCGCGCCAGCACCGGCCGGTAGGAGTCCAGCGCGCCCAGTACCCGCTCGATCCCCGGTCCCTGATAGGCCTCTAGCGGCGCCGCCTCGCCGTATCCGATGGTGCCGTCCGATCCAGTGATCTTGACGATCGCCAGGTCACGCTCGTGTACGACTCCGTAGGAGCTCTGCAGAGGGCTCCGAAGCCCGAGCGTTTGGCGCTCGAGCTCGAGCTTCACTTGCCGATGCCGCCGCTGGCAAGAATTCCCGCCGCATACAGCACGCAAAAGACCAGCTGCATCGCTCCCGTCTTCGCCAGCGCGCCGTTCAGGGCCGGGCCGTCGGTACGTGTACGCACGACGCGGACGAGGCTGAGCGCCATCGGGATCACAAGCCACGTCAGCGCCAGCCACACACTCATCGAGCCAAACGCCCACGGCAACGGCGCTGTGATGAACGCGCCGGCGAGCATTGTCACGTACAGCCTGCGGGTGCGCTCACGGCCCAGCCTGACCGCAAGCGTGCGCTTACCGGCGCGGCGGTCGGTCTCTAGGTCGCGCACGTTGTTGACAACCAGGATCGCGCTGGCCAACAACCCGACGGGGACGGCACACACAAACGCCTGCCAGGGCAACTCCTGGACCTGCACAAAATACGAGCCCGCCACCGCCACCACACCGAAGAACAAAAACACGAACACCTCTCCGAGACCCTCATATCCGTAGGGACGCGGACCGCCGGTATAGAGCACACCCGCGAGGATCGAGGCGCCACCCACCGCGATCAGCCCGGGTCCCGCCACATACACCAGATAGGCGCCGCAGGCGACGGCGAGGCCAAAGGTGACATAGGTGGCCAGCAGCACCTGGCTGGGGGGGACCAGCCCCCCGGCGGTTACGCGCACCGGCCCCAGACGATCCTCGGTGTCGGCTCCTCTGCGTGCGTCGGAGTAGTCGTTTGAGAGGTTCGTGCCGACCTGGATGAATACCGCGCCGAGCAGTGCGGCCAGGAAGGCGAGCGGGCGAAAGTGCCCTGCTCCGAGCGCGAGCGACGTGCCCACGAGGACCGGAGCCAGCGAGGCCGGCAGCGTGCGCAGGCGCGCGGCCATCAGCCAGATGTGAACGGCGCTCGGTCTAGCACTGCCGCCGGCGGGAGCCGGTTGGGGTTTCTCGCGTCGGGTGCGACGTTCGGTCTGCGATGTCATCTCGGGGCCGGCCTAGGCGCGTCTCGGGAACTGGGAGAAATCGGGCTTGCGCTTGCCCTTGTAGGCCTCACGTCCCTCTTTGGCCTCCTCGCTTGCGTAGAACAGCAGGTTGGCGTCGTGGGCCAGCTGCTGGATCCCTGAGAGCCCATCTTCGGCGGCGTTGAAGCTCGCCTTCAACAGACGCAGTGAAAAGGGCGACAGCGCAAGCATCTCCCGACACCAGCCCACCGTCTCCGCCTCCAGACGCTCGAGTGGCACGACAGTGTTGACGAGACCCATCGCAAGCGCCTCCTCGGCAGAGTACTGGCGGCACAAAAACCAGATCTCCTTGGCCTTCTTCGGTCCCACCAGGTTCGCGAGTAGCCCGGCGCCGAAACCCCCGTCGAAGGAACCCACACGCGGTCCCGTCTGCCCAAACCTGGCGTTCTCCGCGGCGATCGTCAGATCGCAAACGAGATGAAGGACGTGACCGCCGCCGACGGCATACCCAGCGACCATCGCCACCACAGGCTTGGGCAGCCGGCGGATCTGGATGTGCAGGTCTGTGACGTGGAAGCGCCCGACGGCGCGCGCAGACCCATCTTCGGACATGTAGCCGGTGTCCCCCCGCACCCGCTGGTCGCCACCGGAACAGAAAGCGAGGTCTCCCTCTCCGGTGAGGACGATCACCCCGATCTCGGTGTCCTCGCGTGCGTCCTCCAGGGCCCGGGAGATCTCGATCACCGTCTGAGGGCGAAAGGCGTTGCGAACCTCGGGTCGGTTGATCGTGATCTTGGCGATCCCCTGCTCGGGCTCGGCTGACTTCTCGTAACGGATATCGGCGTATTCGCCTGCTGGGATCCAGGTGGTCGGCAAGTCGATACTCCTGTTGTGAGGACGGGTCGCGGGTAAGGAAGGCTAGCCTGTAGAAGATGGAGGTCGTTGGATGGCTCGAGCGTGCGGCGGCGTCGCGACCCAACGGCTGTGCCCTATCCAGCCAAGAGGGTGTGCTCTCCTACGCGCAACTGCTGAGCATGGCTCGCTCGGCGGCGGGCGAACTGCGGGCGCTTGGTGTCGCGCCTGAGGATCGGGTGGCGATCGCCCTGCCAGCCGGGCAGAGCTTTGTGGTCACTCTGCACGCATGCCTGCTGTTGGGGGCGGTCGCCGTGCCTGTGGACCTGCGTCTGACAACCGAAGAAAGAAAGCGGATCAGCGCCGGCGCACTGATCGTCGAGCACCCGCTCGCTCACCAGCAACGTGGCGATGAGCTTCCAACCAGCGTGCGCCACGATCTCACCAAGACCGCTGTGATCATCCACACCTCGGGCACCACCTCGGCACCGAAGCCCGTAGAGCTCACCTACGGAAACTTTCTTTGGAGCGCTCTCGGATCCGCGGTCGCGCTCGGCCTTGACCCCGAAGAGCGCTGGCTTTGCACGCTGCCGCTCTCCCATGTCGGCGGCCTGTCGATTCTCATGCGAAGCGCGATCTATGCCACCACGGCAATCCTGCACGAGCGCTTTCAAGTGGACGCCGTTCTGAACGCGCTGAGGCACGAACGCGTGACGCTGATATCGCTCGTCGCAACCACTCTGGCGCGTCTGCTCGAAGCCGGCCTGCAGCGTCCACCGGCTCTTCGCTGTGCGCTGACCGGGGGCGGGCCCGTTCCTGCGGCGCTCGTGAGAAGTGCTCGCCAGGCAGGGGTGACGGTCAGCCAAACGTACGGACTAACCGAGGCCTGCTCGCAGGTCACGACCACCCCGGTCGCGGCGCTGGAAGCCGGTGTAAAGGACGCCGGACTGGCGCTGTTCTGCACCCGCCTACAGATCGCCCCGGACGATGAGATTCTGATCCGCGGTCCGACAGTGGCGCCGGCGAGCAGCGCGGCGGACGGATGGCTTCACACCGGAGATCTAGGTGCGCTCGACGAGCGTGGATACCTCTCGGTGACCGGACGTAAGGCCGAGACGATCATCACCGGCGGAGAGAACGTCACGCCGGCGGAGGTCGAGGCGGCGCTTGAAACTCACCCGCTCGTGCTCGAGGCGGCTGTTATCGGTCGCCCCGATCCGCGTTGGGGTCAGGCGGTGACGGCGATCGTCGTACCCCGAGCCGAGGGCGAACCCGACCTGCGGGAACTGCGCGAGCACTGCGCCGGACTGCTGGCGCCCTACAAGATCCCAAAGCTGCTGCTGCTGGAAGATCGTGCGCTACCGCGCACCGCCTCGGGCAAGCTGCTGCGACGAGAGCTAACCCGACGGCTTGATCAAGCCGAGGCGCCAAGGCAGCCAAGCGACAGCGACGGCCAGCAGCCGTGAGTACCGACGCTGAGGAGCATCGCCGCCAGAGCGCGCAGTTCTGGGAGGAGGCCGCGCCGGGATGGGTAAGCCGCCAGGAGCTGATCCGGCAGTTCGGTGCGCCCGTATCACGGTGGATGGTGGGGGCGATCGACCCCAAGCCGGGACAGCACATACTGGAGCTGGCGGGCGGTCTCGGCGACACCGGCCTGATGGCAGCCGACCTGGTTGCCCCGGTGGGCAAGGTTGTGATCTCCGACCAGGCCGAGGCGATGCTCAACGGCGCCCGCGAGCGCGCATCCTCACTAGGGCTCGCAAACGTCGAATTCCAGGTTCTGAACGCCGAATGGATCGATCTGCCGGTCGCGAGCGTCGACGCGGTGCTTTGCCGCTTCGGGTTCATGCTGATGGCCGATCCGCTGACCGCGCTGAGAGAGACCCGCAGAGTGCTGAGACCAGGCGGACGGATCGCGCTCGCCGTGTGGGACCAGCCGAACCTGAACCCCTGGGCGCTGGAGGCGACACTCGAGCTAGTCCAGCGCGGACTCTCCAAAGCACCCGACAGTGAAGGGCAAACTCAGCCGGGTCCGTTCGCGCTCGGCGAGCACTCGCGGCTACTGAGTCTGATGCAAGACGCCGGATTCATAGACCCTCTCATCGAATCGGTCGATGTCCAGCAACGCCACCCCAACTTCGCGGAGTTCTGGGAGACGCTGCTTGACATATCCCGCAATTTCCACGACGCCGTGCTGGATCGTCCCGAAGCCGAGATCGCCGAGATTCGCCAGGCGATAGAGCGGCGTCTGGAGCGCTTTAGCGCTAGCGACGGGACGCTTTCGATCCCCGGAAAGGCCCTGCTCGCATGCGCGAGCGCCTAAAGCTGTGCGGCTCGATAGCCTGCCGAGTCAATGATCTATGACAACGACGCAGACATAACGCTCCTCGACGGCAAGACCGTCGCAATCATCGGCTACGGCTCCCAGGGCCACGCCCACGCACTGAACCTGAAGGACTCCGGCGTCAAAGTGATCGTCGGCCTGCGAGAGGACTCCGCTTCCGTTGGCAAGGCCCGCGAACAGGGCCTTGAGGTATTGCCCGTTGTGGAGGCCGCAAGCCGCGGCGATCTGGTGATGATTCTCCTACCGGACGAGCTGCACCGCGCCGTCTGGGAGCAGGACATCCGCGACGGAATAGCCGAGGGCAACATGATCCTGTTCGGTCACGGCTTCTCGATCCACTACGGCGAGGTGACACCACCGCCCGGTGTGGACGTGGCGATGGTCGCGCCCAAGGGGCCCGGCCATCTGGTGCGTCGTCAGTTCACCGAAGGCAGCGGCGTGCCCGGCCTACTCGCGGTCGAGCAGGACTCGAGCGGCAACTCCCGCTCGTTGGCGCTCGCCTACGCCAAGGGAATCGGCTGCACCCGCGGCGGGGTGATCGAGACGAGCTTCAAGGACGAGACTGAGACCGACCTCTTCGGCGAGCAGGCCGTGCTGTGCGGCGGCGCTTCCGAGCTGGTGCAGGCCGGCTTTCAGACGCTCGTGGATGCCGGCTATGACCCCGAGATGGCCTACTTCGAGTGCCTGCACGAGCTGAAGCTGATCGCCGACTTGATGTACGAGAAGGGGCTCGCCGGGATGCGCTACTCGATATCCAACACAGCCGAGTACGGCGACTACACGCGTGGCAAGCGCGTAATAACCGAGCAGACCAGAGAGAACATGCGCCAGATCCTCAAGGAGATCCAGGACGGCGACTTCGCCCGCGAGTGGATCGCCGAGAACCGTGCCGGCCAGGAGAACTTCAAGCGGATGCGCGCCGAGCAGGCGGACACCCAGGTGGAGCAGGTCGGCGGGGAGCTACGCTCGCACATGGGCTGGATCAAACCCTCGTTCTGAGAGTGCGCCGAGGCTGACGGTGCTCGCCTATCTCTTCTGGCATCGCCCTGATGACCCCTCGGCGCTAGACGCCTACGAGCGCGCACAGGTCGCCTTTCATCGTTCGCTAGCGCATGCTCCGCCGGTGGGGCTATGCGGCTCGGTGGTGTTCCGGGTTCCAGGGCTACCATGGCTCCGGTCAGCCCCGGACGGCGATGCGTCCAGTTCGACGGGCGCGTGCTACGAGGACTGGTATCTCATCGAGGACTACACCGCGCTTGGCGTGCTCGCAGAGGCCGCCGTCGGACGCGGGCATCGCACCGCGCACGATGACGTGGCGCGCCGCTTCGGCGCGGGTGCCGGCGGCCTCTATGGGCTGCTCGAGGGACACATGACAAGTGACCTGAGCTCGATCGCGGACGCGTCGATCGCCGTCTGGGTGACCCGCCCACCGGGATCGCGACCGGGCGTGCTCGGCGAGCTCCTCGGTGACGGCATGGAGCCATCGCATGCGAGTCTCTGGCGCCGTCAGCTCGTGCTGGGACCGGCCCCCGAGTACTGTCTGTCGGCGACGAGCGCATCAGGGTTCGACGAGCCCGCTGGCGTGGCCGCCAGCAGGCTTCCAAAAGGGTGGCGCGCGCACACGGTCGAGCGCGAACGGCTGTGGAGCGCTGGGCGGTGATACGAGCACCGTTCGCTACACTCGACCCTCTCGTCGCGACTGGCGCTGGGGTGGAGTTCACCACCGGGGAGCGACGTTTCAGTACCGCCGCGCGCCTGGGCACCTTCTGCTTGTCGACATCCCCGAGGTCCAACAGCGAGGAAGCCCTATGACGTCCCCCAGCACCCAAGAGACCGAGCTCCGTATTCCCGAGCAGCTCAAGCCCTCCGATGGGCGATTCGGCTGCGGACCGTCGAAGGTCCGCCCACAGGCGCTGAGCAACCTGTCCGGTGCGGGCGCGGCCGTGATGGGCACATCGCACCGCCAGGCGCCGGTGAAGGCGCTAGTGAGTCAGATTCGCGGCGGCCTGAAGGAGCTCTTCGCCGCACCCGACGGGTATGAGATTGCGCTCGGCAACGGCGGCGCGACCGCGTTCTGGGATGCCGCGGCGTTTGGGTTGATCGACAAGCGAGCGGTGCACCTGACCTACGGCGAGTTCTCACAGAAGTTCGCGACAGTAACCGAGCAGGCGCCGTTTCTCGACGATCCGCTGCAGGTCCAAGCCGACCCCGGCGAGGCACCCGACCCGACGCTTGCCGGGAGCGTCGCCCGCGAGGCCGGCGCGGATGCGATCGCATGGGCGCACAACGAGACCTCGACCGGAGTGATGGTCCCGGTCACACGCCCCGCCGAGGCGCCGGACGCGCTCGTGTTGATCGACGCGACCTCCGGTGCCGGAGGCTTGCCCGTAGACGTTGGTCTCACCGACGCCTACTACTTCGCTCCGCAGAAGAGCTTCGCTTCCGATGGCGGGCTGTGGATCGCGTTGCTAAGCCCGGCCGCGCAAGAGCGGATCGCTCACATCGGCGCGTCCGGACGTTGGATTCCCGCTTCCCTTTCGCTGCAGATCGCACTTGAAAACTCGCTCAAAGACCAGACCTACAACACGCCGGCGGTCGCGAGCCTGTTCCTGCTCGCGGATCAGATTCGCTGGATGCTCAACGGTGGTGGCCTCGATTGGTGCGTCGGGCGCAGCCGCGCGTCCGCCGAGCACCTCTACGGCTGGGCAGAACGCACATCCTTTACGACACCGTTCGTGGCCGAGCAGGCCAAGCGCTCACTGGTCGTCGGCACGATCGACTTCGACGAGCAGGTAGACGCCGCTGCCCTCGCCGCGACACTGCGCGGGAACGGAATCGTCGATGTCGAGCCATATCGCAAGCTCGGGCGCAACCAGCTGCGGATCGGGATGTTCCCGGCGGTCGACACCGCCGACGTACAAGCGCTGACCGCCTGCATCGACTGGGTCACCGAGAGGATGGGAGCGTGAGCGCCCCAGCGGCCAACGGTCGCCCTCGGGTCCTTGTCAAGGAGAAGATCGGCGACTCCGGCGTTGCGCTCCTGCGCGAACACTTCGATGTCGATCTCGGCGTTGACTGGAGCGAGGAGGAGCTTGCCGAGCGTATCGGCGACTACGACGGCATCGTCATCCGCTCGGCCACGAAGATGACCGCCGAGCTGATCGAGAAGGCCACGAACCTGAAGGCCATCGGCCGGGCCGGCGTGGGCGTGGACAACGTCGACGTGGTGGCCGCCACCAAGCGCGGCATCGTCGTCGCCAACGCGCCCGAGTCAAACGTTGTGACCGCCGCCGAGCATACGATGGCGCTGCTGCTCGCGCTCGCTCGCAACGTGCCCCAGGCCTACACCTCGCTGATCGCCGGCAAATGGGAGCGCTCGAAATTCTCGGGAGTGGAGCTGTATGAGAAGACGCTCGGCATCCTCGGCTTCGGGCGCATCGGCCAGCTAGTCGCCCAGCGCGCCCGCGGCTTCGGCATGCGCGTGATCGCCTTCGACCCGTTCGTGAGCGCCGAGCGCTACCGCGACCTCGGCGTCGAGAAGGCAGACAGCCCCGAGGACATCTACGCCCAAGCGGACTTCATCACCATCCACCTCCCCAAGACGTCCGACACCGAAGGCTTCCTGAACGCCGAGGCCTTCGCCAAGATGCGCGACGGCGCCCGCGTGCTGAACGTCGCCCGCGGCGGTCTGATCGACGAAGCGGCGCTGAAGGACGCTCTGGACTCCGGCAAGCTCGCTGGCGCGGCCCTCGACGTGTTCCCATCAGAGCCCATGACGGAGAGCCCGCTGTTCGGCTATCCCAACGTGGTCGTCACACCCCACCTCGGCGCCTCTACCGCGGAGGCCACCGACCGCGCCGGTTACCAGAGCGCCGAGCAGGTCGTCGCGGCCCTCACCGGAGGGGTGGTCTCCACTGCGGTCAACATTCCGGCGATCGGCGCCGAGGATATGGAGACGCTCGGGCCCTTCCTGCCGCTGGCCACCCAGCTCGGGCGGTTGGCGATGAAGCTAGCGGAGGGCAGCTCGGTGGAGCGAATCGAGGCCGCCTTCATGGGCCGTATCGCCGACTTCGACACGCGCCTGCTCGGCCTCGCCGTGATCGTGGGCGCACTGGAGGGCCGCACCGAGGAGCAGGTGAACCTCGTGAACGCTCCCACGATGGCCCAGCAGCGCGGGATCGTCTTCGAGGAGAAGGCCGTATCCGAGGCCCAGGACTTCAACGAGCTGATCCGCGTCACCGTCGTCGCCGGTTCAGAGCGCGTCGCTGTCGCCGGCACCGGGATCGGACCCAACCAGGTGCCCCACCTCGTCGAGGTGCAGGGCCGGCGGCTGACTATCGAGCTCGAGCCCCACGTGACGGTGTTCCGCTACGAGGATCTGCCGGGAATGATCGGCCGGGTAGGCACCATCTTCGGAGCTCACGGCATCAACATCTCCTCCGCCGCGGTCGGACATACGCCGGACGGAAGAGATGCCGCCGCGGACAAGCGTCTGGCGGCAATGGTCGTCACCACCGACGCGGCCGTGCCCGATGGAGTCGTCGATGAGATCGTCGCCTCCGACGGTTTTGTCAACGGCTGGTCGGTCGATCTCGGCTGACCAGCCGCCGATCGGATAGGGTGACCGGCGGATGAGGGCGATCGTCATCACCAAGCACGGCGGGCCGGGGGTGCTGCAGGTGCAGGAGCGCCCCGATCCGACGCTTGGGCCCGGCGAGGTACGGATCGAGGTCGCCGCCGCGGGCATCAACTTCGCCGATGTGATGGCGCGCATGGGTCTGTATCCGGACGCGCCGAAGACGCCCTGTGTGGTGGGCTATGAGGTTGCCGGCACGATCCTCGAGTTGGGTGCCGGTGTTGCGGACTCCCACCCGACCCTCACGCCCGGGCAGCGCGTGCTCGCCTCGACTGTGTTCGGCGGCTACGCCTCGCAGGTTGTCGTGCCCGCCGCCGATGTGTTCGCCCTGCCCGACGAGCTCAGCTTCGAGCAGGGGGCAGCGATACCTGTCAACTACGGCACCGCGTGGGCAGGTCTGATCGGCTACGGAGGGCTGCAGGCCGGCGAGCGCGTGCTGGTGCACTCCGCCGGTGGCGGCGTGGGCATCGCGGCGACCCAGATCGCCAAGCGCGCGGGCGCGGAGATATACGGCACGGCTTCGCCCGGCAAGCATGCCCGGATCCTCGAGCTGGGCGTCGACCACGCGCTCGACTACACCAAGCCGGGCTGGGAGCGCGGGCTGCCGCAGTTCGACGTGATCCTCGACGCGGTTGGCGGCAAGAGCTTCCGTAAGAGCTACTCACTGCTGCGCCCCGGTGGACGCCTAGTCGCCTTCGGCGCATCCTCGGTCGTCTCCGGCGAGCGGCGCAACATCCTCACCGCACTGAAAGCCGTCGCGCGTATGCCGCGCTTCAACATGATCAAGCAGATGTCCGAATCGAAGGCTGTGATCGGGCTGAACATGCTGACGCTGTTGAAGGATCGCGGCACGATCGAGCCGTGGATCACGCCGCTGCGCCAGATGCTCGACGACGGCACAGTCAAGCCGGTGATCGCCGGTTCCTTCAGCTTCGAGGACGCCGGCGCCGCGCAGACGATGATCGTCGAGCGGCGCAACGTCGGCAAGGTAGTACTGGTTCCCTAGTTCGCTGCCGCCAGGTGGATTTGGCGCCGGGAAGTTCCAGTGCTAGGCTGCGTCGCAGATGTCGTTCCAGAGATCCCTTTCGCTTCTCCTGCTGCTGCTCCCCCCTCGGGGGGAATAACGCGTGGCGGCCGCGTAGCCGCATACCAACCGGCTGGAGGAAGTAGCAAAGAGATCTAGTAAAGGAGCGTGAACGACATGACTACACCGGAAGTGGCGGATCCAGAGGGCGAGGACAGGCGGGTACTGATCTTCGACACGACCCTGCGCGACGGAGAGCAGTCGCCGGGGATCTCCCTGAACACGACTGAGAAGCTGGAGATCGCCCAGCAGCTGGCGCGGCTCGGGGTGGATGTGATCGAGGCCGGCTTTCCGATCACCTCCCCGGGCGACTTCGAGGCAGTGCAGGCGATTGCGCGCGAGGTCTCAGAGCCCGCGCCGCCGATCATCGCGGGACTGGCACGCACGCACGTGGCTGACATCGACGCCGCCTATGAGGCTGTGCGCGACGCGGAGCGACCCCGCATCCACACATTCATCTCCACCTCGGACATTCACATCGTCCATCAGCTGCAGAGCACGCGCGAGGACGTCAAGGGACAGGCGCGGGCAGCTGTCGCGCACGCCAAGCAGTACCTGGATGACGTCGAGTTCTCGCCGATGGACGCCACACGCTCAGAAGTCGAGTTCACCGCCGAGGTGATCCAGATCGCGATCGACGAGGGCGCGACGACAATCAACATCCCCGACACCGTCGGCTATGTCATGCCGCAGGAGTTCGAAGCGTTCCTCGGCCGCCTGTACGTGCTGGTCCCGGGGCTGCGAGATGTGGTGCTGTCAGTTCACTGTCACGACGATCTGGGGCTGGCGGTCGCCAACTCGTTCGCGGGCGTGCTGGCGGGAGCCAGGCAGGTGGAGTGCGCGATCAACGGGATCGGCGAGCGGGCCGGCAACGCGTCGCTCGAGGAGATCGTGATGCTGTTGCGCACACGCCGCGCCGACATCGGCCTGGACACGAGTGTCAACACCACCGAGCTGGCGCGCTCGAGTCGTCTGGTCTCGCGTCTGACCGGCTATGCCGTGCAGCCCAACAAGGCGATCGTCGGGCGCAACGCGTTCGCGCACGAGTCGGGCATTCATCAGGACGGCGTGCTGAAGGAGCGCTCGACGTACGAGATCATGGACGCCACCACGATCGGCCTGGCGAACAACTCGATCGTGCTGGGCAAGCACTCCGGTCGCCACGCCCTGCGCCAGGCGCTGGAAGAGATGGGCTTCAAGGTCGAGGGTCAGGCACTGAACACCGCCTTCAAGCGTTTCAAGGAAATCGCCGACAAGAAGAAGGCCCTGACAGCGATGGACCTGGAGGCGCTGGTCACCGAGGAGCTACGCGAGGAGATCGCGGGCTACTCCCTGGACTGGTTCGAGGTCGAGGCCTCCTCCAAGCGACCGCCGCAAGCGCGCGTCTCGGTGACTTTGCCCGACGGCGCCAGCGCCGAGGGGTCATTCACCGGCGACGGACCGATCGATGCCGTGTTCGCCGCGATCGACGCAGCCACCGGCATCGAGACCAAGTTGCG
This sequence comes from Solirubrobacteraceae bacterium, assembly GCA_036561505.1. Classification (GTDB taxonomy): domain Bacteria; phylum Actinomycetota; class Thermoleophilia; order Solirubrobacterales; family Solirubrobacteraceae; genus Palsa-744. Next base: position 13,942 of record DATBPE010000066.1, on the reverse strand, counting down.
CGAGTTCACGATCGGCGCCGTCACCGAGGGCCAGGACGCCCTCGGCGAGGTCTCGGTCGTGGTCGAGGTCGAGGGGCAGACCGGCTCCGGCCAGGCGCTCTCGACGGACATCATCGAGGCTGCCGCACGCGCTTACGTCCGCGCGCTCTCGGTGGCAGTCAGCCGCTCACGCGAAGCGGATGCGCAGGTCCTAGGGCTGCCCGCCTCCGCGCCCTGAGCCTGGCACCGACCAAGCCGGCCGCCGGCTGGGGTGCGCATGTGCTCACCCCAGCCGATTGGTCTTCCCGGTGATACCGCGACGCAACTGGTGCACGCGACGAAGTTCCTGCACGTCCTCGTCGAGGACCGATGAGCGAGTCGCTACGTCGGTGCCCAACAGCTCGGTCTCCAGACTGTGGCGCACGAGCTCTCCCGCCAGCGCGTCGACGCGCTGCACTCCAGCGCCAGGACGGGAGCTCACCACGTGCTCCAGGCGCTGCCCGCGAAACAGCAGCCCGACTCCATCGTCGGCCGCCCAGCCTCCCGGCAGCGTGCCGTCGCGCACGCTGGCGAGCCACACGGGTAGCCGCTCCGGCTCGCCGTCGGCATGCACGGTCAGCGACCCTTCGAGCAGCTCGAGTCCCCCGATCGCTTCAGGGGACCCGCTGGAACAGGTCACACCGCCCTGAAACCAGCACATCGCTCCGGCGCTCAGGCCGGCAAGGACGGTGCCGCTCTCCCACGCGCGGGTGAGCAGCTCATCCAGCCGGTGCGCCTGCCAGATCGCGAGCAGGTTGCGCATCGATCCGCCGCTGACGTACACGATGTCCTGGTCGAGCACGATCTCCTCGAGTGAGCGGTCGAGGTCGCCGAGGCGAAACAGCGACAGGTGCGTGGGCGAGCAGCCGCGGCCACCGAACCTCCCGTAGAAGGCGTTGATCTGTGTCGTGGTGTCTCCCGAGGCGGTCGGAAGGAAAAGGATCCTGGGTTCACGCGAGCTTGCGAGGGAGAGCACGTAGTCGTCGAGCAGTGGGTTGCCCGGCTCCATCGTAAATCCGCCTCCGCCCATAGCGAAGATCAGACGCTGCTGACCGGGTGATGTGGAGATGCTCACGCGAGGGCGATCGCGTGCTCGACAGGCCTGGCAGCAACGGTGGGAGCGCTCAGGTGGGACACCGTGAGCGAGGTCTCGATCACCCGCTCCTCGACCCTACGGACGTGATAGGCGCTGCCATCCGCGCGTGAGCTGACCGCATGGTGCAGACCGATGCCCTTGAAGTGCAGCGCCACACCGTCCTCGACGGCGAACCCGGGCCGCATACCCTCGCCCACGAGGCTGTGGTACTCCGCGCGCCGCGCCGGCTCGGCGTCGTAGTGGACGCAGTTGGAGTAGGGCAGGAGCCCGAGCCCGTGCACCCGCCGGGGCGGGCCGTGGAACGCGCTCAGCGCCTCCTCGAACCAGCACAGCGACCCCGCCGAAGGCCCGCACAGCACGATGCCCTCGCGCCAGGCCTGAGAAAGGACCTCGTCGAGTCCGTGCGCGCGCCACACTCCCAGCATGCTCACGACGTTGCCGCCGCCGACGTAGATCAGATCCTGGCCGAGTAGGTGCGAGGCGAGATCCTCCTCGACGCCGCGGCCGCCCTGGTCGCGGCGGAACAGCGACACGTGGCTGGCCTCGCAGCTGCTCGAGAAGCGGCGGTAGAAACGCACCACATAGTGATCGGCGTCGCCGGAGGCGGTCGGCAGGAAACACACGCGCGGACGTTCCGCACCGGTGAGCGCGAGCACGTAATCATCGAGCAGGTGGTTGCCCTGCTCCATGGAGAATCCTCCGCCTCCGAGGGCGACGATCTGGGGCGTTCGGGCTGAGCGCATTGTTCTGAGTAGGTGTAGTGCTCGCAAGCTAAGTGAGCCTTTAATCTGCTCCTCGCGGGTCTGGCTGAGTATGGCCGGGAGTCGGAGATTCGCTGCGAGCACTTCGACAGCGGCGTCTGTGATAACGTACGGTCGTATGGCGCTAGCTGCGCAGGACTTGTTGGATCCCGCGGTCATCGGGGCGCGCGTGCGCGCGCTGCGTGAGTCCTCTTCGCTGTCCCTGCGCGACCTGGCGGCTCGCAGTGGCGTGAGTGCGCCGATGCTTTCGCAGGTCGAGCGGGGGGAGACGAGTCCCACCCTGACAGTCGCGGCTCGTATTGCCTCGGGTCTCGAGCTAAAGCTCTCTCAGCTGCTGCGCCTGGACGAGGGCAGCACTGTCACGGTCGTCCGCGCCTCCGAGCGCCAGCGCGGTGCCAACAAGCGGCGCGGGCACAGCTTCGAAGTCTTGACTTCCTCGCAGCCCGGCCAGCGTGCTGAGCTCTCACGGCACACCCTCGCCGCGGAGGGTGCCACGGGCGCAGCCGATGATCCGCCGATGCATGAGCCCGGCAGCCGGGAGACGGCGCTGGTCGAGCGGGGCACGGTGGTGCTTGTCTGCGACGGGCAGCGCTACGAGCTTTGCGAGGGGGACTGTGTGACCTTCGATGCCGACTTGCCCCACCACTTCGAGAACCCGACCGCTGCGGAGGCCGCCTTTCTGGCGGTGGTGTCCGCGGGTCTGAGACGCAGTTAGGAGAAAGCCGATGCCAAGCACGCTGTTCGACAAGATCTGGGAGGCCCACGAGGTCGCGCATGGCCTTCTCTACATCGACCTGCACCTGGTCCACGAGGTCACCAGCCCTCAGGCGTTCGACGGGCTGCGTCTGGCTGGACGCAAGGTACGCCGGCCGGATAGGACGCTTGCAACGGAGGACCACAACACGCCGACCGACGGCACTCCTGTTGCGGCACGCATCAAGGACGAGCTCTCGCGTGTGCAGGTGGAAACGCTCGAGCGTAACTGTGCGCAGTTCGGCGTTCCCGTCTATTCGCTTGGATCGGAGCGCCAAGGGATCGTGCACGTGATCGGCCCCGAGTTGGGCGTGACACAGCCCGGCATGACGATCGTTTGCGGCGACTCCCACACGGCCACCCATGGGGCCTTCGGTGCGCTCGCGTTCGGCATCGGCACGAGTGAGGTCGAGCACGTCATGGCGACCCAGTGCATGGTCCAACACAAGCCCGCCTCGATGCGTATCGCCTACGAGGGCGAGCTCGGCTTTGGCGTGAGCGCCAAGGATCTGATCCTGGGCACGATCGGTCAGATCGGTGTCGGCGGTGCCACCGGCCACGTCGTCGAGTTCACCGGCCCCGCGATCCGGGCGCTCTCGATGGAGGGTCGCATGACCGTCTGCAACATGACGATCGAGGGTGGCGGACGGGCTGGGATGATCGCCCCCGATGAGACGACCTTCGCCTGGTTTGAAGACTGCGAGCGCCCCGGTGCTCCGCGCGGAGCACAGCTCGATGAGGCGATCGCGCGCTGGCGCGAGCTGCGTACCGATGAGGGCGCCAGCTTCGAGCGCGAGGTTGTCGTGGACGCCTCCGCGCTCTCACCGCAGGTCACCTGGGGCACGACACCAGACATGGTTCGTTCGGTAACCGAGTCGGTCCCTTCACCAGATGACTTTGAGAATCCGGCCGACCGTGAGGCCGCCGAGCGTGCGCTTGCTTACATGGCGCTCGAGCCCGGTACACCGATCGAGCAGATAACGATCGATCGCGTGTTCATCGGCTCGTGCACGAATTCGCGCATCGGCGACCTGCGCGCCGCCGCGGAGGTGATCGAAGGCCGCAAGGTAGCCCCGAGTGTCAACGCCATGGTCGTGCCCGGCTCCCAACAGATCAAGGCGCAGGCCGAGGCAGAGGGCCTCGATCGGATCTTCAGAGAGGCGGGCTTTGACTGGCGCGTGGCCGGCTGCTCGATGTGCCTGGGCATGAACCCCGACATCCTCGCGCCAGGCGAGCGCTGCGCGTCCACCTCCAATCGCAACTTCGAGGGCCGCCAGGGACGTGGCGGCCGTACGCACCTGGTCTCTCCGCAGATGGCCGCCGCAGCCGCCATCGAGGGGCGTTTTGTAGACATCCGGGAATGGTCGTGAGCGCGCCCGGCGCGTCCTGGCAGAAGGCAGAGCTGGTCGCGAGCTTCGCCGACCGGCGACGGATCCTGGTGCCGCTAATCGATCTGCAGGAGGACGTCGTCAAGCAGCTTTTGTGCAGGCACGATCGTGCGGTGGCGCGCTTTCTGGACCTCGGCGCCGGAGCCGGCGCCATGAGCGATCTGGTGCTCACCTCGCAGCCGGACTCCGAGGGCGTACTCGTCGACTTCTCCGAGCCGATGCTCGAACGTGCACACGCGAACCTCGCTGGCTATCCCGGTCGCTGGCAGCTCGTCAACGGCGATCTCTCCAAGCCAAACTGGCGGGCCAAGCTTCCAGCTGGAAGCTACGACGCCGTCGTCTCGGGCCTGGCCATCCATCACCTGCCCTCCGAGCGCAAGCGCGCGCTGTTCGCGGAGACATTCGCGCTGCTCGAGCCAGGTGGCATATTCGTGAACATGGACTACGTCACCATCGACGGCCCGCTGCGGGGGCTGTTCGACGAGCAGATGCTTGCCAACGCAGTGCGCGCCGAGCGCGAGAGCGGCGGCAGCCGCTCCGAGCAGGAAGTCGACTGCGAGGACGACGACGACCTGCCCGACAGCGCCGAGGACCAAGTGCGCTGGTTGCGCGATGTCGGATTCGAGCAGGCCGAAGTGCACTTCAAGTGGGCCGAGGCGGCTGTCTTCGGCGCCATCAAGCCCAGCTGACCAGGAGAGACCATGGAACCGATCGAGACCATCGCGGGGCAGGTGAGCCACCTGGACCGCTCAAATGTGGATACCGACCAGATCATGCCCAAGCAGTTCCTCAAGCGCGTCGAGCGCACCGGCTTCGGTGAGTTCCTGTTCTTCGACTGGGCCAAGGAGCCCGACTGGGACCTGCCCGCCAACCCAATCCTCGTAGCCGGGGAGAACTTCGGCTGCGGCTCCTCGCGCGAGCACGCTCCCTGGGGCCTTCAGGACTACGGCTTCAAGGCGATCCTTGCACCGTCATTCGCCGACATCTTCTACTCCAACTGCACCAAGATCGGACTGCTGCCGGTGGTCCTGCCCGAAGCGCATTGCCGGGCGCTGGCCGAGGCCGGCGAGGGCCAAGTCGACCTACGCGCACAGGAGGTCCGCTATCCCACTCCCGACGGAGCACTGCTCACGATCGGCTTCGAAATAGACCAGGAGATCCGTCGCCGGCTGCTGGAGGGCCTGGACGACATTGGCGTCACACTCGGTCAGCAGGGCGCAATCACCGCCTATGAGCGCGACAGTGAGCGCGCCGGCCCGGTCACCGTGGCCCTGTGAACACGCCGCTGAACGCCGGGGAGGGACAGCGATTGGCCGAGGAGTTCATCGCCGCCTGGAACGCTCACGACCTGGACGCGATCATGGCGCTGTATGCGCCCGAAATCACCTTTCAGACACCGACGATAATCGACACGCTCGGGATCCCCGATGGCAGAGTTACGGGCAAGGAGAGCCTGCGAGAGCATTTCGCTCGGGGACTAGATCGACTGCCGGATCTACATTTCGAGCTCGATCAAGTCTATGTGGGTGTGCGCTCCCTGGCGATCGCCTACAGCTGGCACGACGGCACTCCCGTCTGCGAGCTGCACCAATACGCCGACGACGGGCTGATCGCCGACGTCCAGGCCCTGTATCGCGGTCTGGCCTGGTAGCTTGGCCGGCCTATGGCCCAGCGGATAGTCACCTTGCCCGGCGACGGGATCGGGCCTGAGATCCTTGCACCGACGCTTGAGCTGCTGAGCCGCCTCGGCGACTTCGCCTTCGAGGAGGAGCACCTCTTCGGCGGCGCATCGATCGACGCTCATGGCGTAGCGCTCACGGACGAAACGCTCCAAGCTTGCCGGAACGCCGACGCTGTGCTGCTCGCGGCCGTAGGGGGACCAAAGTGGGACAGCACCGATCCGGGCGCCCCGCGCCCCGAGCAAGGCCTGCTAGGCCTGCGCAAGGGTCTTGGGCTGTACGCCAACCTACGACCGGTCAAGCCATTGCCGGCGCTGTACGACGCCTCCCCGCTGCGGCGGGAGCGAATCGAGGGCACCGACCTGCTGGTCGTCAGGGAGCTGACGGGCGGGATCTACTTCGGTGAGAAGACCCGCACCGCCACCACCGCCTCTGACGTCTGCTCCTACACAACAGAGGAGATCGAGCGGATCGCGCGGATCGCCTTCAACGCCGCCCGGGCGAAGGTGACCAGTATCGACAAGGCCAACGTGCTCGAGACCTCCCGGCTGTGGCGTGAGGTCGTAAGCGAACTGCACTCCCGGGAGTTTGCGCATATCCAGCTCGAACACATGCTCGTCGACAACGCCGCGATGCAGCTCGTCTCCTCGCCGCGTCACTTCGACACGATCCTGACCGAGAACATGTTCGGGGACATCCTCTCCGACGAGGCCGCGATGCTGACGGGCTCGATTGGAATGCTTCCGAGCGCTTCGCTCGGAGATCCCGACTCGTCAACCCCTGGTCTATTCGAGCCCGTGCACGGCTCTGCGCCAGACATCGCCGGGCAGGGCATTGCCAACCCGCTTGCGATGTTCCTCTCGGCCGCTTTGATGCTGCGCCATGGCCTGGGCTTGGAAAGCGAGGCCGCCGCTGTAGAATCGGCGGTTGACCGCGCGCTCGCGGACGGTCTGCGCACCGCCGATCTGGGCGGTGAGGCAAGCACGTCGCAAGCGACGAAAGTAGTGCTCGAAAACATCTAACAGGAGCGCAATGAACGTGGAGCCAACCGACCTCATATGGATGAATGGAGAGTTCGTCGCATGGGAGGACGCCAAGATCCACGTCCTGACACACGGCCTGCACTACGGCACCGGGGTCTTCGAGGGGGTGCGCTGCTATGACACCGAGCTCGGCCCAGCCGTGTTCCGCAACGCCGAGCACGTGGAGCGGCTGTTCCGCTCAGCCGAGCTCTACTACATGGAGATCCCCTTCTCCGTAGAGCAGCTGCGGGCCGCGACGCTCGAGCTCGTGGCACGCAACGGCCTGCGCTCCTGCTACATCCGCCCGATCGCCTATCGCGGCTACGGCCAGATGGGCCTGAACCCGCTCGATGCCTGCGTCGATGTGACGATCGCCTGCTGGGAGTGGGGGGTGTACCTCGGCGAGGAGGGCAAGAACAAGGGCGTGCGCGCGAAGGTCTCCTCGTGGCGGCGGATCAGCCCCGATTCGCTGATCCCGCACGCGAAGGCCTCAGGGCAGTATCTAAACAGCGTGCTCGCGAAGGTCGAGTCGGTGAAGTCCGGCTACGAAGAGGCGATCCTGCTCGATGACCACGGCTACGTGTGCGAGGGGACGGGCGAGAACGTCTATGTCGTGCGCGACGGTGTGATCGCCACGCCGGGTCAGAACAACTCCATCCTCGACGGCATCACGCGCCGTTCGCTGATCCAGATCGCGCGTGACCTCGGCTACACGATCGTCGAGCGTGATATCGCCCGCGCGGAGATGTACATGGCCGATGAGGTGTTCATGTCCGGGACGGCCGCCGAGCTCGTGCCCGTGCGCGAGATAGACGACCACCCGATCGGCACCGGTGAGCCCGGTGAGATCACCCGTGTGCTACAGGCCGCCTTCGACGACGCGATCCATGGGCGCTCAGAGCGCTACCGCGAGTGGCTGGACGTTGTAGGGCCGGTAGCCCTGGAGAGCACCGCCGGCGAGGCTTCCGCTCAGAGCCCCACCGCCGTGGGCGGCGGCCAGACGAGCACCGCGGGCTAGGCGATGGCCGACATACAGCTATACGACGCCACGCTGCGCGACGGGATGGGCGGCGGCGGCCTGACGCTCACAGCCGAGGAGAAGCTGCGCGTCGTGCACGCCTTGGATGAACTGGGCGTGCACATGATCGAGGCCGGCTTCCCCTCCTCCAACCCCAAGGAGCTGAAGCTCTTCGAGCTGCTCGCCGCCGAGCGTCTGCAGAGCGCTGAGATCGTCGCGTTCGGCATGACGCGCCGTCGCGAGGTGCCCGCCGAGGACGACCAAGGACTGCGTGTGCTCGCCGACTGCTTTGCGCCGGTCTGCACGCTCGTCGGCAAGGCCTCGCTGCTGCATGTGGAGAAGGTCGTGCGCGTCAGCCGTGAGGAGAACCTGGCGATGATCTCAGAGTCGGTCGCGTTCCTCCTCGCGCAGGGCAAGCGCGTGCTGCTCGACGCCGAGCACTTCTTCGACGGATTCGCACTTGACCCCGGATATTCGCTCGACTGTCTGCGTGCTGCCGCCGATGCGGGAGCCGAGCGACTCGTGCTGTGCGACACCAACGGCGGATCACTTCCCCCGCAGGTGCGCACGGCGCTTGCGGTGGTGCGCGAAGCGCTCCCAGGGGCTCCACTCGGCATCCATTGTCACGACGACTCGGGTTGTGCTGTGGCGAACACGCTTACCGCCGTGGAATCCGGGGTCACCCAAGTACAAGGAACGATCAACGGCATCGGCGAGCGCACCGGCAACGCCAACCTGATCACGATCATTGCCGACCTGCAGCTAAAGATGGGTGTGGCGCTACTTACCCCAGAGCGCCTAGCACGGCTGACCGAGACCGCTCACCTCGCCGACGAGCTGCTGAACCGCTCGCCGAACCCGGCGCAGCCCTACGTCGGCAAGCACGCGTTCGCCCACAAGGCCGGACTGCACGCCGCCGGCATTCAGACCGACTCGCAGACGTTCGAGCACATCGATCCAAGTCTTGTCGGCAACAGCCGAGATGTGCTCATATCCGAGCTCTCCGGACGCGGGGCGATCGCCGAGAAGGCACGCCAGGCTGGGATCGCGGCCGACGATCAGTTCGCTCAACGGATCGTCGAGCGCGTCAAGGAGCTCGAGCACGAGGGCTTCCAGTTCGAGGCAGCCGACGGATCGTTGGAGTTGCTGATGCGCAAGGAGGCTGGCGAGTATGAGCCGTTGTTTCGCCTCGAGTCCTGGCGTGTGATCGTCGAGAAGCACGCCGATGGGCACGCGACCACAGAGGCGACTATCAAGATCTGGGTCGGCGGCGAGCGCTATGTGCGCACGGCCGAGGGCAACGGGCCAGTCAATGCTCTGGACCGTGCCCTGAGGGACGCGATCGGCGAGATCCACCCGCATCTGAAGGACATTGAGTTGGTCAACTTCAAGGTGCGGATCCTCGATGAGAACAAGGGCACGGGTGCCGTCACGCGCGTGCTGATTGACGCATCCGACGGCCACGACGTGTGGGGCACGATCGGCGTCTCGGAGAACGTGATCGCCGCCTCCTGGGACGCGCTCGTGGACTCGCTTGACTACGGGATGCAGGGCCCGCGCCAGCGCTCTTCGGAGTCGACGCTCGGTTCGACCGGCAGGGTTTAGTGACGGATCCCCCCGCCGCAAGGTTCACGTGGACGATGTGATCCCGCTCGCCCGGCCGGTGCTGGGCCAGGACGAGGAGCGGGCAGTCATAGAGGTGCTGCGCTCCGGTCAGCTCTCGCTGGGACCGAAGGTGGGGAAGTTCGAGCGGCTGTTCGCCGAGCGCCTCAGCGCTCGCTGCGCGAGTGCGGTCTCAAGCGGCACCGCCGGATTGCACCTAGCGCTTCGTGCAGCCGAAGTACAGGAGGGCGATGAGGTCATCACCAGCCCCTTCTCCTTCGTGGCTTCGGCGAACGCGGTGCTCTACGAGAGGGCACGCCCCGTGTTTGCCGACATCGATCCGGTGACGCTCAACCTCGATCCGCGGACTGCCGAGGCCGCGATCACCAGCCGAACAACGGCGATCCTGCCCGTGCACATATTCGGGTATCCCGCCGACATGCCGGCATTCGAGGACATCGCGACGCGGCACGGAATCGCAATTGTCGAGGATGCATGCGAGGCGCTCGGTGCCCGGCACTCCGACGGGTTTGCAGTCGGGGGCAGGGGCCACCCAGCCGTGTTCGGCTTTTATGCGAATAAGCAGCTGACCACCGGGGAGGGCGGGATGGTGGTCCTAGGCGACACTGCGATGAAGGAGCGGATCGACTCCGAGCGCAACCAGGGTCGGGCGCCGGACATGGGCTGGCTCGACCACGACCGGCTTGGATTTAACTACCGGCTATCGGACCTCGCTTGCGCACTTGGGATCGCACAGCTTCGGCGTCTGGATGGGATGCTCACCGAACGTGCTCGAGTCGCCGGGCTCTATCGCGAGGCGCTTTCCGCTATCGACGACTTGGGATTGCCGATGCCCGACCGAGACGGCAACGTTCGTGGTTGGTTCGTGTTCGTCGTACAGGTGCCCGTCGGGGTCGATCGGGATGGTGTCGTTCGGAGACTGGCCGCGGAGGGAATCCAGAGCAAGCCCTACCTTCCGTCGATCCACCTGATGAGTTTTTACCGAGAGCGGCTTGGTCATCGTGAGGGCGAATTTCCGGTTTGTGAGGACGTGGCTCGCCGGTCACTTGCACTCCCGTTCTTCCCGGAGATGACAGAAGGACAGGTGCACCGGGTCGCACATACGCTTGCTGCGTCACTGAAGCCGTAGAAATAGACACTCAGGGCGCAACAGCGCACCAACAGTCACAGATAAAAAAAATACCGGCGCCGAGGCGTCTTCAAGTTCGAAGACGAGCACCCCGGTGCCGGCCAACCCTCACCGACAAACGCCGGCTGGGGTAAGGATCATACCCTCGGTCAGCGAGGCTTTACGGCCGCAGCCGCAAGGTTTCACGATGTCACCGGGCTGGTCCGGCCCGACGCCGGGGCGCAGCCCAGACGTCGAGATCGCTGCTCGCTGGGCGACTGCCGAGAGATTGTGCGGCAGCTCGAGAAGAGGCCAGGCGCACGCCGCCGCCGAGACGGACCTCCGTAGACTGGCGAAGGCGTGTCACGCTTCCACGAACCCCAGCACCACGACTTTGTGCGGATGAACTCCTCGGTCGACTTTGACCGGCGGCTGTGGCCTCAGGACATCGCCCAGTCGCGCGCTCACGCGAAGATGCTGGCCGCCTGCGAGATCATCTCCGCCGAGGACCGCGACGGGCTGCTTCACGGCCTCGACGAGGTGCAGCGCGAGCTGGAGCAGGACCAGTTCGTCTTCGTCGACGGTGACGAAGACATCCACATGGCGATCGAGCGGCGTCTCACCGAGATCGTGGGGCCTGTCGGCGGCAAGCTACACACCGCGCGCTCCCGCAACGATCAGGTCGTGACCGATTTGGCGATGTACACACACGAGCGTGCGTCTCACGCACAGGAGTCGACTACAGATCTGATGGCGGTGCTGCTGGAGCGCGCCGAGGAGCATCTCGACTGGGCGATGCCTGGCTACACCCACCTGCAGCGCGCCCAGCCGGTCTACCTGAGCCACCACCTGCTCGCCTACTTCTGGATGCTGGCTCGCGACCGGGAGCGTTTCGCCTTCGCCGAGGGCCAGTGCTCGCGTCTGCCGCTCGGTGCGGGCGCACTCGCTGGAGTCAACTTCGACACCGACCGCCAAATGGTGGCGCGCGAGCTTGGTTTTTCGGAGGTTGTCCCAAACTCCATCGACGCTGTCTCAAACCGCGATTTCGTGCTCGACTACTTGAGCGCCGCTGCGACCTGCGCCACTCACCTCTCCCGTCTGGGCGCGGAGCTGGTTCTCTGGTCGAGCGCCGAGTTCGGCTTCTGCGAGCTTCCCGACGCGTGGAGTTCGGGCTCCTCGATCATGCCCCAGAAGAAGAATCCGGACGCGGCTGAGCTCTTGCGTGCGAAGGCCCCCCGCGAGGTCGCACACTTGGCCGCACTCCATGGCGTCATGCATTCGCTGCCGCTGACCTACAGTAAGGATCTCCAAGAGGACAAGGAGCACCTGTTCGACGCCGTCGACACGATTGAGCTGTGCCTCCTTGCAGCAAAGGGAATGCTTGCCGGTGTGCGCTTTCACCGAGAGCGGATGCGGATCGCGGCTGCCGATGAGCTGATCGCGGCCACCGACGTCGCCGACCTGCTCGTGCGACACGGGATGCCCTTTCGCGAGGCGCACGGCGTCGTCGCTGGCCTTGTGCGCGCCGCGGTTGACGCCGGAAAGCCACTTTCGCATCTGACGGGCCCTGAGCTTGCCGGGCAGAGCGTGGTTCTCGCCGAGAACCAGGAGGAGTTCTACGAAGTCCTAAAACAGAGTGCTTGGCTGGAGTCGAAGGTCTCCGAGGGAGGAACATCCCTCCCTCGTGTGCGGGAGCAGATTGCTCTCGCTCGCCGGGCGCTCGAAGGTCAGAGAAGCGCCAGCTGAGATGACGGCGATCGCCCAGCGACGGCGAGCGAGTCGCATGCCCGCTGTGCTGCCGGCGGAGTTCTACGCTCGTCCGGTGGTCGATGTCGCTAGGGATCTGATCGGGTGCACCGTTGAGCACGGGGGCGCTGCCGGGGTCATCGTCGAGACCGAGGCCTATCACGACAGCGAGCCTGCGTGCCACGCGTTTGTCGGAGTCACTCCGCGCACGCGGACGCTGTTTGGCCCACCGGGTCGGGCCTACGTCTACCGCTCCTACGGCATCCACGCCCTACTAAACGCCGTATGCGAGCCGGAGGGGATCGGTGCGGCAGTCCTGATCCGCGCTCTAGAACCGACCAGGGGAACGAAAACGATGTTCGAGCGGCGTGGCGTGCAGCGACCCGAGGAGCTCTGCTCGGGCCCAGGCAAGCTCACCCAGGCGCTCGGGATCGAGCTTCACCACAACGGCGGCGACCTCTCGGGTGCTCCGATCCGCATCCGCTCGAGCGGGCCCGCATGGGGTAACCCCGAGATCCTGGCCTGCGAGCGCGTCGGCATCACCAAGGCCACCGAGCTGCCGTGGCGCTTTTGTATCGCCGGCAACCAGCACGTCTCGCGTCCACGGCCTGACGCGGTTGGGCGTGAACCGCTTCGCTCTACCCCTGACCGCGCGATGCTGCCACGGCCAGGGGCTTGAGCTACCCGTTCATTCCACAAGAGGAATGCGTCAGAGATAAATTTGACCGCCCAGCGTAAGGAACTCTGCAGTAGCGCGTAAGAAGATCTGAAGATTGGATCTCTTTAGTTTCCGGCGCCAGTCCCGCCTGTGGGCGCTCCCGTACCTCCAGCGTTCGACGTTGGAGGCCCAGACGGGCTTGGCGTCGATGGGGCCGGAGTTGGTGCGGCGGGAGCAGTGGTTGCCGGCGTCGGTTCCGCTGAGGGGGGCGCATTGCCCGCCGGTTCGCTTTCCTTTGGCGCTCCGCCCCCGTGTGGCTGTTCCTTTTCAGTCGGTGTGCTGGAGCCGGGGGCATGCACGGACTTTGAAGATGTGGAAGAGGTCACCGTCGATTCAGCGGGTTCTTCCGTGGCACCTGTTTGTGAAGCGATCTTCTTACTCAACGCTTTGTGGGCCCGTTCGGATTCGATCTGGAGCGCCGAGAGCATGAAGTTGTGCCAGATCAGAGCGGGGAAGGTGCCGCCCAGCACGGGACCACCTTGAAACTGCGTGGTCATCGGCACGAGACTGTCGGGATAGCCGACCCAGACGGCGACGGTGTACTTGCCGTCCCAGCCCACGAACCAGGCGTCCCCGTAGTTGGAGGTGGTACCCGTCTTGCCGGCAGCGAACTGGCCGATCGCCGCGGCCCGGGCGGTGCCGTACTGCAGCACCGTCTCCAAGACCGAGGTCTCGGTACTCGCGACACCTGAAGGGAGCACTCTCTGCAGGCGCAGCCGATTGGTATCGCGATGATGGCCGTCGGGCAGTGTCTGCCCGGACTGCGCGTCGACTTCCTTGATCCCAGTGGGCGCGCCGTCGAGGGCCATGGTGCCGCTGACCCGGTCGCCGCCGTGCGCGATCGTCTCATACGCGTGGGCCATATCGAGTGGGGTCACCCCAACCTTCAACCCGCCGATCGTCATCGCCGGGTTGGTGGAGATCGGGGTTGTGATCCCCATCTTGTGTGCCAGGTGGGCTATCCGGTGGGTGCCCACTTTCAGGCCGACTTCCGCGTAGATCGAGTTGTCCG
>DATBPE010000065.1:0-28602 GCA_036561505.1 Solirubrobacteraceae bacterium | reverse complement strand
TACGTTGAATGAGGTTGGTTCGGCGTCTGGGACGATTTCTGGGTCTTTGTATCTGCATTTGCATGTTGTTTCCACGAATCGCGTGTCGGCTGAATTGAGTGTGTATCCCTCGGGTAGTTCGATGACTGGTGTTGCGTCCGGTAGCTATCGCAACAACGGGTCGACGGCGAGTTTCACCGGGACGATGTCGATCGTTCGCGGGACCGGCAAGTACGCGCATGCGCGTGGGTCCGGATTGAGTTTTTCGGGGACCGTTCAGCGTTCCAATGACGCTGTCACAGTCCACGTCAGCGGCAAACTCACCTACTGAAAAGAATCACGATGATCGCTGCCACCAGCCATCGGTGGCCACCGCGCCTCGCGAGCGGGCTGCTTGCGGTGGCGGCGATCTGCCTCGCTGTTCCCGCCGCCGCGGGAGCGGTCTCTGAGCGGGCCAGCCTGCACGCCACCTTTAGACCCGACCGGCTCGGGGCACCCACGACAATCGCGTTTGGGTTCAGTCTCGCTACAACCGAAGGCCTCGCGCCGCCGCCATTGAACGCGATCGAACTGAAGATGCCCGCGGGCATGAACTACACCGCGACCACACTGGGCCTGGCTATCTGCCAGCCCGCGCAGCTGCTGGCAAGAGGGCTCGAAGGATGCTCGCCAAACTCCCGCATCGGCTATGGCCAAGCGTTTGTGGAAGTGCCATTCGGTATCGGATCGGGCCAGGAGCTGCCCGAAATCCAGGCGGTGATGGGCCCGCCGCACGAAGGCAACATGGTCGTGCTCTTCTACACCAACGGGACGACCCCCGTCTCCGCTCAGCTTGTGTTCACCGGCGAAGTGCTGCCCGACACCGGGGTGTTCGGCTCGCGGCTGTCAGCGCAGGTTCCCCCGGTGCCGAGCGTGCCCGACGGCCCGGATGTCTCGATCGTGCGCGTGCAGACGACGATCGGCCCAGAACACCTGACCTACTACAAGCACGTCCATGGGCGCCTAGTGCCGTTTCACCCGGTCGGCGTTCAGGTACCCGAACGCTGTCCCCACGGCGGCTTTCCGTTCTCTGCCAGCTTTGGCTTCACCGACGGTTCGCAAGCGAGCGCTTCGACCACGGTCCCGTGTCCAACGCGCAAACATCACTCGCGCAAGCCAAAAACCAAATAGACGACACCGGTGAGCTAGAGATCAATCCTGCAGGGCGACCGCGGGAGCCACGTTGGTGGCCAGATAGCCGGGCACCGCGGCCATCGCCACCGCGGCGGCGGTCACAAGCGCGAGGTTGACAAGCGCGACCACAACCCCGACCGAGTAGACGACCGGGAAATTGATGACGTTGGCAAGCGCCCGGTCGAGCAGCTGCTGACCGTAGAGTCCAAAGACGGCTCCCGTGAGGCAGCCGACTCCCAACAGCAAGAAGCTCTCGAGCATGATCGTGTGCCACAGTTCGCGGCGAGGGAAGCCCTCGAGCTTGAGCTTCGCCAGCCGGGGGCGGCGCTGCCAGACCATGTTTCCCATCGCCGCAGCCATCGCCAGCACCGCGGCGATCAGGATCAACGTGGCGATCTGGGTTAGGCGGGCGAGTCCCTGACGGCTGAGTGAACGCTGGCGGTTTTCGCGGGCACCGGCGCTCTGCACCGCAAGCCCGCTGTTGGGACCCAGGGCGGTCGTGATCGCCTTCATCGTCGCCTTCAGAGAAGCGCCGGGAGCCAGGATCACGTCATAGGCGGCGGCGTCCTCAGTGCCCCACGCACGGGTGAAGTCCGCGGCGCTCGTGATGATCGCTCCAGGTGCCCAGCCGACGTTCGTCGACAGTGCCGCCACCCGGAAGCGCTGAGGGACCGGTGAGGGAAGCGTGAAGAGATCGCCGACGTGGAGGTGGTGTTCTGAGGCGATCGCCTCAGAGAGCGCCACCCAACCACCAGAGCGCACACGTTCGTCCGCTCGCCGTGTGTCATCGGACAGGATCTGGCTGGGCGGAAGCGGCGAAAGCGATTGTGTGGGGGGAGCGATCACCCACACCCGCCGATCCCCGTAGTCCAACAGCTCTCCTCGGTATAGGTGCACCGCCGCCACGCCGGGGAGATGTTCGAGCTTGCCGGTCTGTGTGGCGGTGAATGTGGCGGTCGTGAGTAGGTTGTAAGAGCCGGCAGGCGACACCCAGATCGAGCCGTAGGCGTTCATGTCGTGGGCCGCGTCGTCGAGCCCGTGCAGCAGATCCTGGTGGGCGCCCTGGATCGCGACGCTTCCGAACACGGCGATCGCGCCGGTTGCGGCGATCGCGATCGCGCGTGCCCGGGCGGCCCGCAACTCCATGCTCGCGATGTGCGGCACCGCGCTTGTGATCGCCGGCGCGGTTCGCTTGACCAATGCCAGCGTCCCGTTCAGCGGGATTGGCAGCAGCAACAGCAGCGCGCCGACCAAGAACACCATCCCCAGGACCGCCTGTTTGGGTGCTGCCGCGAGAATCACCGTGGCAAGCACCAGACACACCACTCCGCCGGCCACCAACTTCACGCCGCCAGCGTCAGAGCTGTCTTGCCTGGGCGTGATCGCCGCCAGTGGATCGCGCGAGAGGATGTCCCGCAGCGGGCTCAGTACCGCCACGATCGCGGCAATCATCCCGCCCGCCAGCGCGACCACGACGCTCTGAGTGCTGACGACACGCTGCGAGCCGACCGCAAAGGCGGAGGAGAGATAGCCGGGGGTCGCATGAAAGAGGTGGATCGAAAGCTCCTCACCGAGCACCAAGCCAAGCACGCAGGCGAGAACTCCGAGCACCACCGAATCGAGCAGCAACACGGCGATCACCGCTCGCGGTGTGTAGCCGTCGCGCCGCAAATCGGCGATCAGCCTACGACGCTGGGGCACCGTCAGGAGCATCGCGTTGAACGCGAACAGGAAGCCCACCAGTGCGCTGATCACAGCGAACAGAGCGGTGGATTGGTTGGTAGCTTCGGATGCCTTGGAGAACAGCCGCTGGTCATAGTCAGTGCTCTGCACGTTCAGGTGGCCGTTTGCGATCCGCTCGAGAGCCGTGCGGACCTGTGCTTCGGCCCCCGGCCTCGGCGCCACCAGGATGCGGCTGACCCGGCCCTTCAGCCCGGCGATTTCCTGGGCGAAGAAGAGCGGGGCGATCGCGATCGGGCTGTCGATAAGCGGGCCGATCTGCTTGGCGCTGAGCTGCTCATAGAGTGGCGCCTGGGTGTCCCTTCCGGCCACTTGAAGAGTCGCTTCGTTGCCGAACTTGGTCACGCCGATCGTTCTCGCCAGCGGCCCGGGAAGCACAATCGCCCCGATGCCGGCGAACGGATTCAGATGTGTATGGCGTATCAGCGCGCCCCCAAGCTGCGAGAGGCTCGAATCGGCGCCCACCAGCTCGACGGACTCGCTTGCCTTCGGGCCGATCGCGTTGGCGCTGACTTCCAACAGCGGCACCGCCACGCGAACTCCGGCGAGCGCGCGCACGCGGCGCACCAAACGTTCGTCCATGCCATGCGAATCGCGTGCCAGCAACTGCAGCTTCGCGTTGCCGACAATCCCCTGGGAGAGCTGCGCAACCGAGCTCGAGAGACTCGAACTGGCAACCTGTGAGGCGAACAGCAGCGCCACTCCGGCGGCGATGCCGATCACCGCGAAGCACTCCTGCAAGAGGCGTGCGCGTAGCCGCACACGGTAGAGGTGCAGGACGTTGAGAGGCTTCACCGGCTATCGCTCCGCCAGCTCTAGATCAATGCGTGGGGGCTCGCGCATAAGCGCGGTCGGGCTCGTAGTCGGTGAGCTTGCCGTCGCGCAGCGCATACACGCGGTCGGCGTAGGCTGCCGCCTGAGGGTCGTGGCTGACCAGCACGATCGCCACCTCACGCTCGCGGCACAGCTCGCGCAAGAGCTCGAGTACTTCGCGGCCACGCTGGGTGTCGAGGCTGCCGGTGGGCTCGTCGGCGAGCAAGAGCTTCGGTTCGGTGGATAGCGCACGCGCGATCATCACGCGCTGGCGCTCGCCCATCGAGAGCTGCTCTGAGCGGTGCTGCAGGCGCCCACCCAATCCGAGGCGTTCCAGCAGCGGCGCGATTTGACGATGGGCATCGTGCCAGCGCATCGTCTTGAGCAGCTTCAGTACGGCGTTGTCGATCGCGGTCACCCCGGGCAGCAAATCGAAGTTCTGGCGGATGAAGCCGAGTTCTGAAAGCCGGAAGTTAGACGCCTCCCGCTCGGACAGCGAGGACACGTCGCGGCCACCGATCAACACGGCACCAGATGTTGGCTGTAGCAGGGTCGCGACCATCAACAGCAACGTTGTCTTGCCCGAACCCGAGGGTCCATAGAGCACCACCAACTCGCCGGGCGCAACCGACAGGGAGACTCCATCGACGGCACGCACGGGCTCGCCGCCGACAGCCGCATAGTGCTTGACCAGCTCACGCAGCTCCAGCAACTAATCCCCTCCTCGACCCATATCCGCCCAAGCGGCCTTTCGTGTTGCCCTGAAGGACACAACTTGAGCGAGTACGGCTGCCCTCCCTGATTCGCCCCTGCTGAACCCTATCCAAACTGGTGTGTCCCGCCAAGCGCCTGAGGACTTCTCGACCCCTGCCGCAAACGTGAAATCGGTGTCACGCGCCGCAGCGTGGAGGCGTTACCGCGCCCTCAGACAGAAAAACCGCTCACAGCAGAGGCAAGCCGCCGAGCCCCGAAAATCACTCGAGTCGGTGCCCCGAGCATGCCGAGTGTCTCTCTGACCTCCTGGGCCGTCGCCCTGGCTGATCCGCTGCGTGCCTCCGGTGCGGAGAGGTAAAAGCCGGCCATTCCGTTGAGCATGATCAGATGCCGTTGCCCGTCTCCCAGCGCCCGCGCCGAGCTCATCGCCTGCCTGGTAAGCAGGCCCATCCGGTCTTCAAGCTCCTGCGGCGTGTCGTAGTAGCCGATCAGGTTGCGCTGCGCGGTAGCGGCGTCCTCTTTGCAGTCGACGAGGCTGTCGAGCAGCGAATGCAGAGCGCCGATCCAGGGGAAGTAGGCACGCTCGAGCGCGTCCAGTTCACCGTGATCGATGGTGCTCGCGGCGGCCGCCGCGATGAGTACGTGGACTCCGAGTGAGGATCCCGCGGCCGCCGCGGTCTCCCACCATCGAAGAGCACTCCCGGCGGGGGTCTGCGCGCGCGACCACTCCTCGAGCGCCTTGTGGTCTCCCTGTAGCTCTGAGAGGTTCAAGCTCTGGAACGCGACGATCCGCTCCCCCGAACGGAGCGCCGCCCGTGCCACGGACCTGTAAGAGGGCAGGGCACAGAGAGCGTCGCGGCAGGCCTCGACCATCTCCTTCAGATAGCCGCCGTCGTCGCTGTTGGGGTAGTAGGCGTAGTAGTCGCCATGATCGGCCATCGGATCCAGCGCGACGAGCAGAGCTTCGTGCAGGCGACGGCCGCTACTGACTGGATCGGAGTGCGGCTGCTCGGCGAGCATGTCCAGATAGTTGTAGGCCGACTGGAAGGCGACCAGCGCACGAACCACATGGTCGCGGTCCGGTCCCGAAACGAACGCGGCGAACCCGGCGGCGCCCTCGCAGTTACCGCGCTTGCGTTGAGCTTCCAGTGCCAAGCGACGCAGAACCGGATCGGGTATCGCGTTGGCTTTGTCACGCCATTGAGAAAGCTCACGGCAGACGCGTGGAAAAACTGACAGCCAGTAACTGCGAGCGGCATTGGCGAACGCCAATCCCAGCTCGAAGCGACCGCCGCTGACCGCGGCCGATGAGTCGATCGCGGGACCCGATACCGTGGGTGCACTCACTGCTTAAGTAAAGCATCGGTGGGGAAGCCGTGAGGCAGCTGGGCGGCGCCTGGCGGTCTGTCCGTGGCGCCCGGACCCGCCGGTGGGGCTTCACGGACGGCGGTCGTGCGGTGGTTGACCGCCCTCCGGAGGCGGTGTTCCCGAGGCATCCACCCGGCATCGCTATATTCTGTGAAGTAATGGCTGCGGAAGGTCTTCGGAACAAGCCCTGCGGCGGTCGCTACGGCGACATCGTGCAGTCGATCGGCAACACGCCGCTGATCGAGCTGCCGCGCCTCTCGCCAAAGCCCGGTGTGCGGATCTGGGCGAAGCTCGAGTCGCGCAACCCGACCGGCTCGGTCAAGGACCGCGTCGCCCGCGCCCTGATCGAGGACGCCGAGGAGAAGGGGGCGATCTCCCCCGGCCAGACGATCCTCGAGCCGACCTCCGGCAACACCGGTATTTCGCTTGCGATGATCTGTCGACGCAAGGGCTACAAGCTGAAGGTCGTGATGCCCGAGAACGTGACCGTCGAGCGCACCCAGCTGCTTGAGATGTACGGCGCGCAGATCGTCTACTCAGAGGGCTCAAAGGGCTCCAACGGCGCGGTCGCAAAGGCGCTCGAGATGGCCGCCGAAGACTCCTCCTACTACATGCCCTACCAGTACGGCAATCAGGCCAACCCGGACGCGCACTACAACGGTACGGCGCTCGAGATCCTGGAGGAGCTCGATGAGGTCTCCGCGTTCGTGGCTGGCCTCGGTACGGGCGGCACGCTGATGGGCAACGGACGGCGCCTGAAGGAGACCTTCGGCGACGCCTGCAAGATCGTCGCCGCCGAGCCGATGCAGGGCGAGCCGGTGCAGGGACTGCGCTCGCTGGATGACGGCTTCATCCCGCCGATCATCGATATCTCGCTGCTGGACCGCAAGATCTTCGTCACCAACTCCGACGCGATCACCTGGACACGCAAGCTGCTCGACGAGGAGAGCGTCTTTGCGGGCGTCTCCAGCGGCGCAATCGCCCGCGTGGCGGTGCGCATCGCCGGCGAGCTGGATGAGGGTAACGTCGTCTTCATCGTCGCCGATGACGGCTGGAAGTATCTCTCCAGCGGCATCTACACTCGCCCTCTGGAGGAGATCGAGAACCTCGACTCCACCGTGTGGTGGTAGCCGCAAATGAATATCTCCGCCGAGCTGCTCGCAGAGATCCTCGCGCACGCCAAGGAGCAACCGACCGTCGAGGTATGTGGGTTGGTGGCCGTCAAGCCGGGTTCGTCTGGTTCGCCGGCCGAGGCGGTGCGCGTGCACCGCGCCATAAACATTCACGCGAGCGCGCTCAAGTTCGAGATCGATGGCAAGGAGCAGCTGCGGCTGCGGCGCACGATTGAAGATGAGGAAGGCTGCGAGATCGGCGCCATCTACCACTCCCACGTGCGCAGCAAGCCCTATCCGTCGCAGACCGACATCAACTTCTCAGCCCTTTGGCCCGGGGTGGAGTGGATCATCGTGGGGTCGGCCGCCGGTGAGGAGCCCGAGGTGTGCTCCTATCTGATCAAGGATTCGATCGTCGAAGAAGTCCCGATCTGAGGGGTCTGCGCTGGACGACGAGGACCTCGTCTGCCCCACCTGCGCGGGTCGCTATCCCCCCGGCGAGCGCTTCTGCGCCATGTGTGGGATCCCGCTCGTCTACGCCGAGGCGATCACAGGCGCCGCCGAGCCTCCCAGCGCCCGCCGCCAGCGAGCGCGCAAGGTGAAGCCCCAATACACCGAGGGAAAGCTCGTGAAGGTCGTCGGTGCGCGCAACCAGACCGAGGCCGAGTTCATTCAAGGCCTGCTGCTCGAGGAGGGCGTTCCGAGCATGCTGCGCCGCTCGCGCGGCTTTGACGTGCCGGACTTTCTGGCCGCCGGTCCACGCGACGTGATGGTTGCGAGCTCCGGTCTGCCGACGGCGCGCGAAGTGCTGCTGCAGAGCGAGCTGATCGGCTCCGGGAGCGACCAGCCCACCGGTCTTGATCGCCCGTGGCGGGTGATGGCGTGGCTTTTGCTCGCGCTTGCGATCGTGGCCCTGGTGACTCTGCTACATCCGTGAGGGGATCGGCGGGGACGCCGCGATCCACTCCCTACACCAGAACGGGCTGTCCGGCCTCGCGTGTGATCGCCTCGATCTCCTCGGCGGCGCGCTCGAACTCGTCGTCGGAGAGGACAGGGGTTCCCTCGAAGGGGAGATCGCGCTGCAGCTCAAACCAAGGGCTGCGGCCCCCGTACTCGTCCTTGACCTTCACGGTCACCGGCCGGGGGATGCGATAGGTGCGCAGCAGCAACACGTGCAGGGGATGGCGCCGCTTCCACGCCAGGCGCTTCTCGGCGTAGTCGGTCGTCCACACGTAGAACGGGGAGAGAGCATCCACGCAGCGTGGATCGGTGATCGTGAAATGGCCGGCGACTTCCGCCCAGGCACGGATGCGGACACGGTCTGGCTGGTGCAGCAGCCCCGCTGACCCAAGCATCTGAAGCGACGGCTCGCCGTCGGGCCAGACACCCTCCTCCAGTGCCCGGCGCAGCTCCGGCTGGTGGGACTCGCGCACGAGATCGTAGTTCTGGTGGTCGAACGTCGGATACAGAAAGAAGCGGTCGTGCTCGACCTGGAAGTCTTTCTCGGGGTCGCGAATATCCCCCGCGCGCAGGGTGATCAGTTGCTCGCCCTCGGCGAGGGCGCGGACGGTAACCGCCCATTCTTTGAAAGCAATTGGCATGGGATACAAAAAGAGAGACCGTCGAACTGCGTAGGTCACCTGTGCCAGTCCCCGCAGGGCACTGCCACGAGGACTTAAAGATACGAAATCCGAGCGAAAATCCCAAATCGCCTGCAAATCGGCTGTTTATTTAGCGATATCGGTGTCGCGAGACCAAATTGACTGGCTCGTCAGCCAGTCAATTGGCCCCTACAGAACCCGTCCCGCCAGGCCCTCAGCGGCCTCGATGATCGCCGCGTAGTCCTGTTCACCGAGCCCGCGCGCCATCGCCGCCGTGAGCAACTCGCGGGCGTGTCCGGCCGCCGGGAACGGCGCACCGGCGGCCTGGGCTTCCTCCAGGCACAGGCGCACGTCCTTGAGCATGTGCTCGGTCTTGAACAGCGTTGTGTAGTCGTGCTCGCGCATCGGTTTGGACTTCAGCTCGAGCTGGGCGGAGGCGCCGGAGCCGGCGCGGGTCACCTCCACGAAGGCATCCAGATCCACGCCGGTGGCGGAAGCGACCAGCAGCGCCTCGGCGAGCGCGGTGGCGTTGGCCGCGCCCAGCGCGTTGTTGATCAGCTTGAGCATCTCGCCCTGACCGAGCTCCCCGACATGCACGATCACCTCGCCCATCGCTTCCAGCAGCGGTTTGGCTCGGGTGTAGTCCTCAGAGCTTCCCCCGACCATGATCGTCAGCGTGCCCTGCTCGGCTCGCGGGGAGGAGCCGGTTACGGGCGCGTCGAGCATCGCGATCTGCCCCTCCGCGAGCGCGACCCCGATACGGCGCGTGTCGGTGGGGGCAATCGTCGAGCAGTCCACGCACAGCATCCCCGGGCGCGCGCCTTGTAGGACGCCGTCCTTGCCGAGCAAGATCGAGCTCACCTGCTGACCGTCGACGACCATGCTCAGCACAACGTCGCTGCGATCGGCCACCTGCGCCGGGGTCGCGGCGGCCGTGGCATCGTGCTTGGAGGCCCACTGCTCGGCCTTGCCCGGCGTACGGGTCCACACGGTCAGTGGATAGCCGGCGCTTGCGATCCTCGCCGCCATCCGCGAACCCATGATTCCCAGCCCTAGAAAACCGATCCGCTCAGGCACGCCCAAATCCTCCTCCGCCAGGTGTTTCGATGCACAGCCGATCTCCGCTCTCTAGCGTACCGGCGGCCTTGCCCGGGCACTCACGGCCGTCCAGGAGGTTGCGGCCCGGCTGCCCCGGATCGCCGCCCTCAGCCCCGGCTGGTGGATGGCGGCGGCGCTCGGTGATCAGCGAATACGTCATCGGCTCGAGCGCCTGGATTTCGCGGATCACGCCGTCTCCGCCCCGATACGCGCCGGCCCCGCCGGAGCCGCGCCGCAGAGCGTAGCGGTTCACGCGCAGCGGGAACTCACGCTCGAGGGCCTCAATCGGTGTGTTGAGCGTGTTGCTCATCGCGACGTGCACGGCGCTTGGGCCGTCAGCGTCCGCGCAGGCACCCTGCCCGCCGCCGAGCGTCTCGTAGTAGCTGAAGCGCTCGTTGCCGAGGGTGAGGTTGTTCATCGTGCCCTGACCGAGGGCGTGACCGAAGGCGCCGAGGACGAGATCGGCAACGCGAGAGGAGGTCTCGACGTTGCCCGCCGCGACCGCCGCGCCCGGTCTGGCGTTCAGCAGCGATCCCTCGGGGGCGATCACCTCGATCGGTCGGTAGGCGCCGGCGCATGGCGGAATGTCCGGGTCGGTGATCACTCGCACGGCGAAGTAGCAAGCGGAGCGCGTCACCGCCAGCGGGCAGTTGAGGTTGCCCTCGTGCTGGGAGGCGCTGCCGGCGAAGTCGAGAATCAGCCGCCGCCCCTCGACGACCGCGCGCAGGCGCAACACGAGGTCCTCTGTGTGCGCCTCCAGGACGTCCTCGGCCAGGCGCTCGCCGTCAGCCAGAGACTCCAGGCAGGCACGTGTGCGGCGCTCGGCGTAGTCGAGCACCGAGTCGGTCATCTCACGCAGGCGCACGGCCCCGACGCGGGTGGCGAGCTCCACCAGTCGCTTGGCGCCGAGCTGGTTTGCCGCGAGCTGGGCGCGCAGGTCGGCCGCGCGCTCGGCCGGCTGGCGCATCCCGCAGACCAGCTGGGCGATGTTCCAGTCGCCTATCGGAGTGGGCGGGATCACGACTCCCTCTTCGGCGAGGCTCGAGCTGTCGGCGGGCATCGAACCGGCCACTCGGCCACCGACGTCGGCATGATGGGCGCGGCTGGCGGCGAAGCCGAGCAGGTTCTGAGAGCTCGGGTGATCGGGGCGCTCGAACACCGGAGTGATGATCGTTATGTCCGGCAGATGGGTCCCTCCGCAAAACGGGTCGTTCAGGACGTAGGAGCCGCGGGGGGCAGGGTCTCGCGCCAATACGGCGTGCACCGCCGCTCCCATCGCGCCGAGATGAACGGGAATGTGCTCGGCTTGCATCACCATCTGCCCGTCGCTGTCAAAGATCGCCGTCGAGGCGTCCCGGCGCTCCTTGATGTTCGCCGAATGAGCCGAGCGGATCAGCACAGCCCCCATCTCCTCGCAGGCGCTGCGCAACGCGCCGAGCGTGACCTGAAGCTCGATCGGATCGATCACCGCTTCACCCTCAAATGAGTCGTGCCATGCTCGTCGACTGTCGCTGACCAGCCGGGCGGAACCAACAGCGTGGTTTGTGTCATCGCACACACAGCCGGCCCGGAGATCTGGGTGCCTACTCCCGGCTCGCCCCGCAGAAATTCCGCCTGTAGCGTCTGCCCGTCGAACACGACGTTCGCGGTTTGGCGCTCCGGTGCGGCGTGCTCCTCTGCGCCGAGCTGAACACGGTGGCCCTCGCCCCACACCGAGACCCTGATCGTGACCAGCTCGATCTCTGTGTCGGGCTCGCGGTAGCCGTAGCGCTGCTCGTGGATCTCATGGAAGCTCTCGCGCAGCAGCCGTGGGTCGGTCGAGGGCTCCCCAGCACCGGGGTCACACTCGATCGGCAGCTCGAAGGATTGGCCGCGGTAGCGCAGTTCGTAGCGCACGCGGGTGCGCCGTGGCTCCTGCGCGAGGTCCCGGCAGGCGCGGTCTATCAGCGCCCCGCACTCCCGGGCGATTCGCTCGGCGGTCAGGTCCTGGCCACTGAGCATCACGGTGCGGGCGGTGTCGCGTCGGGGTGTGGCGGCGGCCAATCCCAGGGCGCACAGCACGCCCGAGGCGCGTGGGCACAGAACGTGCTCGATCCCGAGCTCGCCGGCCAACGCCGCCGCGTGCAGCGGGCCGGCTCCGCCGAAGGCCATCAATGCGAATCTCCGCGGGTCAAGGCCCCGCTGCACGCTCATCACCCGCAACGCTCCCAGCATCTGTGCCTCGGCGACGCGGAGGATCCCTTCAGCGCATCGCTCTGGAGACATCCCCAGCTGTGCACCCAGCTCGGCGATGACACGCTCTGAGGCGTGCCGGTCGAGCTCGATGTCCGCGGCTATCGGGCTATCGCAGAGCAGGCGCCCGAGCAGCAGGTTCGCGTCGGTGACGGTCGGCTGCTCACCTCCCAGGCCATAGCAGGCCGGCCCGGGCCTCGCGCCAGCCGACTGCGGCCCCACACACAATGCGCCCCCGGCGTCGCGCCAGGCGATCGATCCGCCCCCGGCGCCGACCGTGTGTATGTCGAGCATCGGCAGCGCCAGCGTCCGGCCGGCAACGACACGCTCGGCGGTCTCGGCAACCTGCGAATTCTCGATCAGACACACATCGCAGGAGGTTCCGCCCATGTCCAAGCACAGCACGTCCGGCTCGCCGGCCAGTTCGGCCAACATCAATGCGCCGGCGACACCACCGGCCGGACCGGAGAGGACCGTCAGCGCCGCGTGCGCCGCGGCGTGGGCGCAGTCGCTGAGTCCTCCCGAGGACTGCATCACTCGCGGCTCGGGAAGCCCGGCGTCGCTCACCCTCTCCGAGAGACGGCTCAAGTAGCTCTCCAGCAGCGGCGATAGCGCAGCGTCGACCTCGGTCGTCGCCGCGCGCTCGTACTCTCGGAAGGTGCCGACTAGCTCGTGCGAGAGCGAGCAGTGGACATCGGGCAGATGCTGGGAGATCAGCCGGCCGATGAGGATCTCGTGCTGCGGATGGGCATAGGAATGCAGCAGTACGACCGCTACCGATTCGGGCTGTGCCCGCTGGAGCGCGGCGATCAGTGCCTGCGCGTCGTCGTCGTGCAACTCCCGCAGCGGTCCGTCGGGGCCCATGCGCTCGGCCACGCCGAAGCGAAGCTCGCTGGGGACCAGTGGTGGCGGCGGCGCCTGACACAACCGATACAGACTCGGTCGTGCCTGGCGGCCCAACTCGACGATGTCGGTGAAACCCTCGGTGGCGAGAAGCGCGGTGCGCGCGGCTGTGCCCTCCAGCAGCGCGTTGGTCGCAACCGTCATGCCATGGGCAAAGCGTCTGATCTGCGCCGGCCGCGCTCCTGCACCGAGCAGTAGGACTTCGATCGCCGCCAGCACGCCGTCGGCCTGCGCGGATGGAGTGCTGGGCACCTTCGCGGTGTGGATGCGCGATCCCTCGAGCAGCACGGCGTCGGTGAACGTGCCGCCCACGTCGACTCCCAGAAGCATCTTCGGGAGCCTACGCGGCGTGGGCGAATAGGAGCTACGCGGCCAGCGGCTCGCGGTCCTCGGTGTCAGCCAGATGCTGGTGAGAGGGGCAGTAACCGTTACGCGGTAGCGGCACTCGCTGGCAGATCTCGCCCTTGCGGGTGGTGGCCCGGCACTGCAACGGCTTGCCGCACACCGCGTAGCCGGCGAGCGGGTATTCAGCCAGGAATCGCTGCGCGAACTCCATATACAGCGAGACGACTTGGTAGACGCGCTTCTGTGCGCTCATCGGGAAGTACGACCGGATGTCGCAAAACAGAGTGCGCGCCGGACGGGCGAAGTAGTGGCGGTCGGTGGCCAGGCGCTCGACAGCCGCCTCGCATGCCCGCAGCACGTGCTCGTGGTTGGCGCTTGCGCTGACACCAGGCTTGGGAGCGTCGATCTGGGCTGCCAGCTCCCGGTAAATGGCTCGACTGAATTGGTACATAGCGACCCCTCGACTATCTCGACCAGGTTTCCAATAAAACGCCTGCCCGACTCCCTAAGACGCCTACTTGGTGAGCGTCCTTCCCATTTCAAGAAACACCGCGGTGCGGCAAAAGGACCGCGATCATCGATCGTTGGTCCACCAACTCCGTGACCTACCGAGTATCTAAATCCTTTGTGAAGCTAGGAATAAAGAGATTGTTAAGTTGCGGTTAACCCGCTCTGGCGGAGAGTCGGCAACCCGCCGCTCGCGTCCGGTCAGTTCCAGCTCTGCCAGGACACCTCGAGCTGGCCGGCAAGAACCACGTGGCGATGGTCGAGCCGCGGATCGCTGTCGGGGTGATCGGTGCGCCGGTGCGCCCCGCGACTCTCGTTGCGCTCCAGTGCACAGCGGGCGATCATGCGCGCAAGCGGGTGAGGGTCGCTCCCCAGCCGCGAAAGGCCCTCGGCGTCTCGCTCGATGCCGGCGTCCCGCCACAGCGCAGCGCGCGTGGAGGCGCTCACCGCGGTCACTCCCGCAGGCCCGCACTGCACGACCTCGGCTAGCTGCAGCGGCGGCTGCGTCGGCTCCCCGAGCGCGCGGGCGGCCGCGCGGGCGGCGAACACGAAGCACTCGCTCAATGAGTTTGACGCCAGCCGGTTGGCGCCGTGGAGTCCCGTGCAGGCCGACTCGCCCACCGCATACAGACCGGCGACGCTCGAGCGGGCGTCGAGATCGGTGAGGATCCCGCCCATCATGTAATGGGCCGCGGGTGCAACCGGTATCAGCTGGCGGGAGGGATCCAATCCGGCCTTGCGCAGGGCGCCGACGACGTTCGGGAACAGTGCCGGGTCGATCGCGCGCATGTCCAGGCCCACCGACTCGCTCGCGGTCTCCTCCAGGCGCGCCTGGATCGCTCGCGAGACCTCGTCGCGAGGCGCCAGCTCATCCACAAAGCGCTCCCCGTCGCGGTCGTGCAGGGTGGCGCCCTCGCCCCGGATCGCCTCGGTGATCAGGAAGCCCTCGCGTCCACGCACGCCGATCACCGCGGTGGGATGAAACTGCACGAACTCCAGATCGGCGAGTTGGGCGCCGGCGTCGTGGGCGAGCAGCAGCCCGACCCCCTGAGAGCCTGGCGGGTTGGTGGTGCGCTGCCACAGCGCCGCCGCGCCGCCGGTGCTGAGCACCACCGCACGCGCGCCGATCGCCAGCCCGTCCTGGCAGAGCACACCACACACACGGTCCTCGCTCATGCACAGGCTCCGTGCCCGCGCGCCCTCCAGAACGGTGATGCCCGGCTCCTTCACGGCCAGCGCTGAGAGCTGACGCACCACGCGACGTCCGGTGGCGCTCCCGCCGGCGTGAACGACCCGTCGCAGAGAGTGCCCGCCCTCGAGCCCGAGCGCCAAGCGCCCGAAACGGTCCGCGTCGAATCGAACCCCGAGCGTCTGCAGGTCCTGCACGCAGCCCGGTGCCTCGGTGACCAGGACCTCGGCCGCGGAGCGTCTCACCGACCCTCGTCCGGCGCGCTCGGTGTCGCTCAGGTGAAGCTCCGGGCTGTCCTCGGTGGCCAGCGCGGCGGCAAGCCCCCCCTGCGCCCAGTAGCTAGCGGTCTGCGCCAGTGGGGTCGCCGATATCAGCACCACACGCCCACCGTCTCGTGCCGCGCGTATCGCTGTATACAGACCCGCCGCTCCGGCTCCCACGACCACCACGTCGGTGTCCAGCACCTGCTCGCAGACGCGGATCGGCCTCGGCACGTTCATCTCAGACACCGCTCAAACCGTATCCGCAGAATCGTGGTGAGCGTCGGCGAACCAGCCGAGCGGCTCTACGGTTTGGATGTGCTGCTGCTCGCTCTTGGCGTCCCGGCGCCCGTGGCGGGCACCACGGCACGCGGAACTGAAAGCGCCCCGCTGGCGCCTTGAGTGCTCGGCGCCGCGGGCGTCGTGGCGGTGGGGATTGCCCCAGCGGAATTCGTGACGGTCGGGGTCGCGATTGCCGAGGACGGCGTGATCGGCGAAGACTGGGTGGTGAAGGTCGTTACCGTGCGTGTCGGCGAGGCGCCGCCCGATTTATCGGCCATCTTCACGAGTGCCGCGGTGAGGACGCCCGCGGCGAGCACGATCGCGAGCGCCAGGCCGAGAATCGGAGCGCGCCAGTTGGGGGACGGCGCTAGACGTGTGCGAGCAGCACCGCCGCAACGCAGACACCAGTCCTGCTCAGCGCTCAGCGCGCTGGCGCACAGAGGACATGTCTCACCCATCGCGCCCGGCGGTTGGCTGTCGAGGCGCTTGGTTGGGCTGGGGCACCTGCTCAGAGCCCTGCTGGTCAAAGGCTTGTGTGGGTCGCTCGATGGCCTGGGAGTGTCCTGCCGGCGGGATCACCTGCGTCGGCTGGTCCTCATTGTCTGCGGCCTGCGCGGGCGGCGCTGGACGCAGCAGATCAGCCGGGTGGCCGGTAGCGGCTTTCGGTGCGGGATCCGGCGTCACCCCGGGCCACGGCTGGGAGGCTCCCACCGCCGGCGGGGAGGGCTCGCGCGGAGGGTTGATGGGCGCCTGGGCGCCAGTCACAACTGCTCCGAGCACCGGCGAGCCGGCGGGGGCCGCTATCGGACGGTCGACATGGGGGCTCATCGGCATCCCGCAACTGGGGCAGAAACGATCGTCGCTTCCGTGAATCGCCGCGCATCTCGGGCATGCGGCGATCCCCGCCTCGCGCAGCACCGTCACATCCTGGCGCTCGTGCAGGGCGCACTCCAGGGCCCGCAGCTCGCGATCGATGTGCTCGAGCGTGGCGAGCTTCGCGACGACCAGCTCGTCATGACGTTGACGGAAGCGATGCAGGTCGAAGACCAGGCCACCGAGGTCACGGTAGCCGAGCTCCCGCGCCTTACGCAGGAAGTACAGGCGGCGGCGCATCCGGCCGCGCATGCCGAATCCTGGCTTCTCGCCGCCGGGATCGACCCCCGCGACCGCGGGGACCATGGTGGCGGTCCCCGCCGGCACGGGAGCCGGGGTGGGCTCCGCTGCCGCCGGGCTCGTCGCCGGGATGGCATGGTCGATTACCTGCGGGTCTGTTTGAGTGGGGCCCTGACCTGTCCGCTGCGGGTTTTCGGCCTGCGGCTGTGGGTCAGCGCCCTCTGCGGGACCCGTCACCGGAGCGGGCTCTGGTGGGCGCCAAGGTCGAGAGATCCGTGACATCGACCATCTCATGCTACCCGGCTGAGGACAGGAGCGTGCGCCATGCGTCGGCCAGCCGCGTGGCCATCCGTGGCGCGCAATAGTCCTGTGCGCGTGCGCGAGCGTCGACTCTGGGATCGTTGGCTTGCAGATATGCGTTCGCGGTCGCCCGCCACAGCTCGGCGTCGAAAGGTGCGCACAGCGCTCCCGGCAGTCCGTCCAGCACCTGCGGGTGAATGCCGACGGGTGTGGCCAGAACGGGCACTTCGCATGCCAATGCCTCGAGTACCGCCAGGCCGAAACCCTCTCGCTCGGAGGGCACGACCACGGCGTTTGAAGCGTTGATCATCACCGGCACGAGCTCGGGGTCCACGCCGCCGAGCGTCAGCAGCTGCTCACCGTTCACCAGCGCCCGCGCCCGGTCGTAGCGCTTCTCTGCGCGGGCTGGATCGGCCGGGAACAAGAGGTACGCCCCCTCGGGATCGAGGCCGAGCCGGGCGCGTGCCTCACCGCGCGGCATCGCAACGAAACGCTCCATGTCCACACCGCAAGGCAGAACCACGGCGCGCCGGCGCGCCGCGCGCGAGGGGATCTTCTCGATCAACGGCTCAGACACGGCGCCGAGCAGATCCACCAACGGAAGTGCCGCACGCGTAAGCTGGCGCGTACGTGGATGGGACACGTCGGTGCCGTGCACCGTGAGCCCGCGCGAGCGTGCCCGCACGGCCAGTCCCGGCCAGACGCTCAAACCAAAATGAGCGTGGACCACGTCGAAGCGCTCGCCGCGGTAGCGACGAGCCAGATCGCGGGCGGCGCCCAGCAACCCGTCGGCGCCGGGCGGAAACTCATACAGCGAGACCTCCAGGTCATCGACGTCCCGCAATCCAGCCACCTGGTCGCGCACGAACTGTCCGCGCTCGGGATGTGCGGCGTCGGGCCGCATGTTTGAGAGCACCAGCGCGCGCACTACTCGCTGACCCTAACGCTCTGGAATGATTGAGTGCATGGTGTCTGAGTCTGCCGCGAGTTCCGATCCCCGCGAACGCCCGATCGGCGTGTTCGATTCCGGCGTGGGTGGCCTGACCGTGCTGCACGAGCTGTTGGTGGCGCTTCCAGCCGAGGACTTTCTCTATCTGGGGGACACCGCCCGATTCCCATATGGTGAACGCTCCCCGCAGGAACTGGTGACTTTCTCCGTTCAAATGGCCGAGGAGTTGCTGCGCCGCAGAGCCAAGCTCCTGGTTGTCGCCTGCAACGCGGCTACCGCGACCGCTCTGGGCGCGCTGCGCCAACGGATGATGGAGACGACACTCGGCGTCGAGGTGATCAGCGTCGTGCGGCCCGAGGCGATGCAGGCGGCAGCCGCGACCAGAACGGGTCGTATCGGTCTGCTGGCCACTCCCACGACCGTCGCCAGCGGCGCCTATGAGAAGGCGCTCTACGCCGTCGACGAGCACGTCACACTGCACTCCGTGCCGTGCCCCACGCTGGCGTCGCTGATTCAGGCCGGCAATCAGTTGGATGAGGAGGCGATCCAGAGCGTCCGCGAAGTCTGCGCCCCCCTGCTTGCGGCCCAGGTGGACACAGTGATCCTCGGATGCACGCACTACCCGCTGATCTCCCCGATGCTCCAGCGGATCCTGGGACCCGGCGTGACACTGATCGGATCGGGTGCCGCTCTGGCACGTCAGGTCGCGCACGCACTCAGCACACGGGGACTTCAGAATCCACGCTCCGGGGAGGGCCTCTACCGTTTCCTGTGCACCGGCGATCGCGAGAGTTTCAGCGAACTGGGAACCCGCTTTCTGCAGATGCCGCTCGGCCCGATCGAGCAGGTGGCGCTCGCCGGGGAGGAGATACCGGCATGAGCGTCCCTGCCGATACCGCTGGGCCGGTTACTCGCCGCGACGGGCGTCTGGCGGCGGATCTGCGACCGATCGCGATCGAGCCTGGCTTCATGCGCACGGCGACCGGCTCGGCGCTGATATCGGCCGGTGAGACACGTGTGATCTGCACAGCCTCCGCGCAGGAAAGCGTGCCGCGGTGGATGGCCGGCAAGGGCCGCGGCTGGCTCACCGCGGAGTACGGGATGCTCCCGGCATCGACCGGTGAACGCAAGCAGCGAGACATCTCCAAGGGCCGCCTGGATGGCCGTTCAGTTGAGATCCAGCGTCTGATCGGACGCTCGCTGCGCGGTGTAATCGATCTCTCGAAGCTGGGAGAACGCACAATTTACCTCGACTGTGACGTACTCCAGGCCGACGGCGGCACGCGCTGCGCCTCGATCACCGGCGCCTACGTTGCGCTCGCGCTTGCGTGCGCGCGTTTGCGCTCCGAGGGACTATTGGAGGGCTCACCGCTGACGGGCTCGGTGGCGGCGATCTCCTGCGGCATGGTCGGGGGGACCGCGCTGCTCGACTTGGACTATTCGGAGGACTCGACCGCCGAGGTCGATGCCAACGTCGTGATGACCGGAGAGGGGGGGCTGATCGAGGTGCAGGCCACCGCCGAGCGCACGCCGCTCTCACGGGCTCATCTGGATCAGCTGCTGGCCCTGGCCGCAAGTGGAATCGAGCAGCTGCGGATTGCGCAGGAGCAGGTAATCGCTCCGTCGTGAGGCTGGTGTTGGCCACCCACAGCGAGCACAAGCGCCGCGAGTTCGAGCGCATGCTGGAGGGCCACGATGTGGGTGTGCTGCCGACGGAGGTTCTGCTGCCCGCGGAGAACGGCCTGAGCTTCGCCGACAACGCCTTCGGCAAGGCGCGTGCCGCCGCCCAGGCGACCGGGAGGATCGCGATAGCCGACGACTCGGGCATCGAGGCCGCGGCGCTGGGGGGAGCGCCGGGGGTGCGCTCCGCACGCTACGCCGGCGAGAACGCCACCGACGAGGAGAATCTCCTAAAGCTCCTCCGGGAAGCTCCCGTCGGCAGCGCCCTGCGCTACGTGTGCGCTCTGGTGTACGTCGATCAGGCCGCGGGCATCGAGCGGCTGTTCGAAGCCCACTGCACAGGTCACCTGGAGGGCGAGCCCCGCGGCCAGCGTGGCTTTGGCTATGACCCGGTGTTCCTGCCCGAGGACGGGCCTCGGGGTCTGACGATGGCCGAGCTGTCCGATCCACAGAAGGACTCGATCAGTCACCGGGGACAGGCGGCCAGGGCGCTGCTTGGATGGCTCGAAGATCCCCTGAGGGACTAGAGCAGGTTGATCGCGGCGGAGATCCCGACAGCGACGCTGAGCGCCCCGTAGCCGACATATCCCGCGAGTACCAGCAGCACCGCGGTGATCGCCGCCACCAGCACCGTCACGATCCAGGCAACACGAGAGAAGGGCATCACCCGGCATTCTCGCCGCTGAGCCCCCCGGATGCTCTGCGGCGGCCGTCCGCGATCCTTGTTAGCTTCGAGATGACGCATTTCACCAACCAGGAGGAAGACGAAAGTGACCAAGTCCGAGCTAGTCGACCAGGTTGCTGACCGGGCCGCCATCACACGCCAGGACGCGGCGCGCGCCGTGGACGCCGTACTGGCCACGGTCGAGGACACCCTGCGCCGTGGCAGCGAGGTGGCGCTGTCGGGATTCGGCAAGTTTCACGTGGGTGAGCGCGGCGCGCGCGAAGGGGTCAACCCGCGGACCGGAGAGCGAATCCAGATCCCCGCCTCGCGGGTACCTCGTTTCACCGCGGGCAGCGGCTTGAAGAACGCGGTCAAGGGATCGCGCTGAATCTGAGATCATCGGTCGCCTAACCCGTGACCGATGAGCCTCAAGTTTCCAGGCCCGCAGGGCGCTTCGGTGACCTGCTCGCCGCGCGCGTGCACGAGCGCCAGTCACAGATCGTGCTCGGTATCGACCCCGACCCGATCGAGCTGTGGCCGACAGTCGCCGTAACGGACGCCGCCGCGGGAGCGGCGCGTACCCTGCAGGCGGTGCTCGCTCACTGCCGAGCGCTGATCGACGCGGCCGCTCCGGCGTGCGTGGCGGTCAAGTTTCAGCTGGCCTGCTTTGAGCGCCTGGGCGCCGGCGGCTGGGGAGTACTGCTAGCGCTCGCCGCACACGCGCGCGAACAGGGCCTGCTCGTAATAGCCGACGGCAAGCGCGGCGACATACCCGTGACCGCGACGGCCTACGCGCAGGCGCTGTTCGGCGGGCTGGACACGCCGCTGGGGTATGTGGACGGGCTGAGCGCCGACCTGGCGACAGTCAATCCGCTGCTGGGCGCCGAAGCGATCGAGCCGTTCCTGAAAGCGGCACGAACGCGTGGCGGGGGCATACTCGTTCTGGTACGGACATCAAACCCGGGGGCCGCCGACCTGCAGGATCTGCCGCTGGCCTCCGGCGGGACCGTCTGGGAGCGCGTGGCAGAACTGGTCGGCGAACTCGGCGAGGATGGGGTCGGCCACAGCGGCCTCAGCGACGCCGGCGCGGTCATGGGCGCGACCGTGCCAGGCCATCTGGCAAGAGCTCGCGAGCTGATGCCCAACTCGATCTTTCTGATCCCAGGGGTCGGCGCCCAGGGAGGGGATATCGCCAGCCTCTCGGCGGCGTTTGCGCCCGGGCGAGCGGGCGGCCTGATCACGGCCTCGCGCAGCATCGCTCACGCTCACCTGCAGGGAGGGGGTGAGCCCGCGCAGGCCGCACGCGCAGAGGCCGAGCGTCTACGGGCGTCGGCTTGGGCGCTGGGGTGAGCGAAACCGCGCCAGCAACAAAACTGTCCAGGGCGCCCCGCACGGATTGCTGTAGCCTCTGGCGGAGCGTCATTCCCACCTACGATTCGGGTATGAAGAACGGGGTGAAACGCCGATGATCATCACTGTCACCCTCAACGCGGCGATTGACAAGTCGCTCTCAGTGCCCAACTTTCGTCTCGGTCGACGCCATCGCACCGTTGAACAGCGCACAATGGCGGGCGGCAAGGGCGTGAACATCGCGCGCACGCTGAAGACGCTCGGTCAACCGGTGATCGCGACCGGCATGGCCGGCGGCGCCACCGGCACCCACATCGTCGAGGCGCTGACCGAAGAATCGATCCTCAACGACTTCGTGCGTATCCGCGAAGAGTCACGTACCAACACCTCGGTGCTCGACCCCACCAACGGCGAGCAGACCGAGGTCAACGAGCGGGGACCGCTGGTCTCCGAGCGGGAGATCGAGACCTTCGCGGACAAGCTGCTGTACCTGGCCCGAGGAGCGGCGATCGTCGTTTTCGCCGGATCGATACCGCGCGGGGTGGATGCGGACATCTACGCAAGACTGATCCGGGAGCTGCAGCGCACCGGTGTCAGCACCGTCATCGACACCGACGGCGAGCCGATGCGCCAAGCGGTACGCGCTGAGCCGGACGTGGTTTCCCCAAACGTGCTGGAGGCCGAGGAGCTCGTCGGCCACGAGTTCGGGGAGGAGGACGTTCTGGCGGTGAGGGAGATAGTCGAACTCGGGGCCCGCGAGGCGATAATGACACTGCCAGACGGTTGCGTGGCACAGGTGCTCGTCGATGGTCAGCCGCAGCTGTACAGGGCACGTATCGCGCCGCGCGAGCCGGTCGCGGCAGTTGGTTCCGGCGACGCCTTCCTGGCCGGCTATGTCGCCGCCCGCTACGAAGGCTCTTCACCGGAACGCTGCCTGCGCTTTGGGGTGGCGTGCGGAGCGGAGTCCACCCGCCGAATGGGCGCCGGGCTGGTCGATCTGCGCGAAGTCAACCGGCTGCTGGACGACGTCGAGCTGAGCGCTGTCCCGGCGCCGGCGCAGGTCACCTGAAGGCGCGGATCGGCGCTCGCTCTCATCGGCGGTCGGGGCACCCATCGCTGCCCTCGGCATTGCTATGCTCGGATCACTTGGCCGCTGCCGCTGACACGCTCCGTTTGGCCCCACATCCGTACCCTCACGGCCCCGCGCTGCACGGGGTCTTCTTGTCCGCCGCTACTGCAAGGATCCCCAGATGGAAGTAGAGATTGGCCGCGGCAAGAAGGGTCGCCGCGCTTACGGTTTCGATGACATCGCGATCGTGCCCTCTAGGCGCACCCGCGACCCCGATGACATCGACATCTCCTGGAAGCTCGGTCCCTACCAGTTCGAGTTGCCGCTGATGGCCTCGGCGATGGACGGCGTCGTCTCTCCCCGCACCGCCGGGGTGATCGGTTCGCTCGGTGGGCTGGCGGTGCTGAACCTCGAGGGGATCTTCACTCGCTACGAGGACGCCGAGGAGCAACTCGAGCGGATCGCGGGGCTGCCCAAGGCCGAGGCGACGCGCGAGATGCAGGAGATCTACTCTGAACCGGTCAAGGCAGAGCTGATCTCCCAACGGATACGCGAGATCAAGGAGCAGAAGGTCGTGGTAGCCGCCTCGCTCACACCACAGCGCGTGCGTGACTACTACGAGATCGCGTTGGAGGCGGGACTGGACGTGCTCGTGATCCAGGGGACGGTCGTCTCCGGGGAGCACGTCTCGACCGTGTCCGAGCCGCTGAACCTGAAGGAGTTCATTCCGACGCTCGAGGTGCCGGTGGTCGTGGGTGGCTGTGCCTCCTACCACACCGGGCTTCACCTGATGCGCACCGGCGCGGCCGGAGTGCTCGTCGGGGTCGGCCCGGGGGCCGCCTGCACAACTCGCGGGGTACTGGGCATCGGTGTGCCCCAGGCCACCGCGATCGCGGATGTCGCCCACGCACGCTCGACACACATGCTCGAGACGGGCGAGTACTGTCAGGTGATAGCCGACGGCGGCATGCGCAACGGCGGCGACGTGGCAAAGGCGATCGCCCTGGGGGCGGACGCGGTGATGATCGGCTCCCCGCTGGCGCGCGCGTACGAGGCGCCAGGACGCGGCTTTCACTGGGGTATGGCCACCTTCCACCCGAGCCTGCCTCGCGGCGCCCGGGTCGCCACCACCCAGAACGGCACGCTCGAAGAGATCCTCGTCGGCCCGGCGCACGAGAACGACGGCACCTTCAACCTCTTCGGTGGGCTGCGCACGTCGATGGCCACCTGCGGCCACAAGGACCTGGCGGAGTTCAACCGCGCGGAGGTCGTGATCGCTCCGTCGCTGCAAACCGAGGGAAAGCAGCTCCAGCGCGACCAGTCGGTGGGGATGGGCTCCAACGGGAAGGCCGCCGTCCTGGTAAATGACTGACACCGTCCCGGCAGCCCCACCGGACGCTGCTAGAACAACCGGCGAGCGTCTTGGGAACCCGCCGGGAAAAGCGCACCAATCAGACGGGCGGGACGCCTCAGCTGGCGAGCAGTCCAGCCGCTCGCAGGAGATCCTGGTACTCGACTACGGCGGGCAGTACTCGCAGCTGATCGCCCGCCGCGTGCGCGATTGCGGCGTCTTCTCGCAGCTCTCCCCGCACCACACTCCGCTGGAGACGCTCGCCGCCCGCAACCCCCGTGGGATCATCCTCTCGGGCGGGCCAGCATCGGTGTATGCGCCGGGGGCGCCACCGCTAGAGCGAGGGCTGCTCGAGCTCGGCATCCCGGTGCTTGGCATCTGCTACGGAATGCAGCTGCTGGTGCATGAGCTGGGCGGACGGGTGGAGCAGGCCGAGGTGGGGGAGTTCGGCCGCTCCGAGCTGACCGTCTCAGAGCCTGGCGTGCTGCTGGCCGGGATGCCGCGCGAGCAGACCTGCTGGATGTCCCACCGCGACACAGTCTTTGAGGCTCCGGAGGGTTTCACGGCGCTTGCCTCTTCCTCCACCTCGCCGGTCGCCGCGATGGAGAGCCGCGAGCGCGGTATCTACGGCATCCAGTTTCACCCCGAGGTCGTGCACACCCCATACGGGCAGGAGATCCTCACACGCTTCTTGACCGATATCTGCGGCTGTGAGCCGAACTGGTCACCGGCGGGGATCGTCGAGGAGCAGATCGCCCGCATTCGTGCCCAGGTCGGCGAGGGCAGGGTGATCTGTGGGCTCTCCGGCGGAGTCGACTCCTCTGTCGCGGCGCTACTCGTTCACCGCGCTGTGGGAGATCAACTGACGTGTGTGTTCGTCGATCACGGCCTGATGCGCAAGGACGAGGGCGAGCAGGTCATCAGTGCCTTCAGGGACACCTTTAAGGTGCCGTTGGTGGCCGTCGACGCGCAAGAGCGTTTTCTCGACAAGCTCAAGGGCGTGACCGAGCCGGAGGCCAAGCGCAAGGCGATCGGAGCCGAGTTCATCAGGGTCTTCGAGGAGGAGGCCGTCAAGCTAGAGGGCGCCAACTACCTGGTCCAGGGGACCCTCTACTCGGATGTGATCGAGTCCGGTGGCGGCACCGGGGCGGCGACGATCAAGTCCCACCACAACGTCGGCGGCCTACCTGAGGACCTGAAATTCGAGCTGGTAGAGCCCCTGCGAAGCCTCTTCAAGGACGAGGTGCGTGCGGTCGGCGCGGAGCTAGGCCTGCCCGAACGACTGGTGTGGCGCCAGCCGTTCCCGGGCCCGGGCCTGGCGATCAGGATCGTGGGAGGTGAAGCGACCAAAGAGCGCCTGGATCTCCTGCGCGAGGCCGATCACATCCTCCAACAGGAGATCCGCAAGGCCGGCCTGTACCGCGAGTTGTGGCAATCGTTCTGCGTGCTGCCGGACATCCGCACCGTCGGCGTCCAAGGCGACGAGCGCACCTACGGCTATGTGGTGGTCGTGCGAGCGGTTACCAGCGATGACGCAATGACAGCCGACTGGGCGAGACTGCCCTACGATCTGCTGGAGACGATCGCCTCCCGCATGATGGGAGAACTTCGAGAGGTAAACCGGGTCGTGCTCGACATCACCTCCAAGCCTCCCGGCACGATCGAGTGGGAGTGATTTGACCGATTTCTAGGTCGTCGGGCCGTGCGTTGCCTGTTTGGCCTATGATGCTTCCGAGCGCCGCGCTTACGCGTGGCCTTTTTTACGCTATGGCTCCCTCGACAAAGACCTACGTCGCCAAGCCCACCGACCGTGAGCGCAACTGGCTGATCGTCGATGCCGACGGCAAGACGCTCGGGCGACTGGCCACGCAGATAGCGGACGTGCTGCGCGGCAAGCGCAAGCCCGAGTACACGCCTCACATCGACACCGGTGACTTCGTGGTAGTCGTCAACGCGGAGAAGATCCACGTCAGCGGCAACAAGCGCGCTGACAAGCGCTACTACCGTCACTCCGGGTATCCCGGCGGACTGCGCTCGCGCACCTTCGAGGAGATGATCGCCAGGCGCCCCGAGGAGGTCATCCGAATCGCCGTCAAAGGGATGATGCCCCGCAACCGACTGGCGCGAAAGCAACTGACCAAGCTGAAGATATACGCTGGGGCAGAGCACCCCCACGTCGCGCAGAAGCCCGAGCCACTGGAGGTCGAGGCCTGATGGCCGACGAGGACACCCCGGACACGCCCGCAGAGCAGACACCCCAACACGCCGTTCCCTCAGAGGAGGCCGCCGAGATAGCGGGCTCCGCCGAGGACGCCGCGCTCGAGGCCGCCCAAGAGGCCCAAGAGTCCCCAGGCGGCCTGAGCAGCCCAGATCCGGCGAGCGTCGAGGCCCCCGGCGAGGGGCACGCCGTCCCCACCGGCGAGGCCCAGGAGATAGCCGCCGTCGCCGAGGACGCTCCGCTGGAGGCCGTTCAAGAGGCAAAGGATGCCACCTCCGAGGAGGACGAGGAGGAGCCAGCTCCCCGCGTCAAGCCGGCCGTACCGGGCGCTCACCTGGAAGTCGACATCGTCCCCGAGGGCGCCGACCCGCTGGGACGCGAGACGCCAGAGGACCCCTATGCGATCGAGGATGACGAGGAGCCGGCAAGTGAGGAGCAGGACAGCGAGAAGGACCTCCACGAGCCGATCGCAACCGCCACGATCGACCTGACAGCCGGTGCCCGCTATCGCGCCACCGGCAAGCGCAAGACGGCCATCGCCCGCGTGATCCTCAGGCCCGGCAGCGGCAGCTACCAAGTCAACGGGCGCACGCTGGAGGAGCACTTTCCGCGTCAGACCCTGCAGCGCAACATCCGCCAGCCGCTGGAGACAGTGGGCTACGAGCAGAGAATGGACGTGGTCGCGCGACTGCACGGAGGCGGCATCTCCGCCCAGGCCGGAGCGCTGCGTCACGGCGTGTCGAGGGCGCTGCTCGAGGCAGATCCCAACCTCCGCGGTGAGCTCAAGCGCAGAGGCTTCTTGACGCGAGACTCGCGCGCGAAGGAGCGCAAGAAGGCCGGTCTGAAGAAGGCCCGCAAGAAGCCGCAGTTCTCAAAGCGCTGAGCGCCACATGGGCGCCAAGCTCTTTGGGACCGATGGCGTCCGGGGCATAGTCGGCGAGCAGCTGACCGCACCGCTTGCCGTCAAGCTGGGTGCGGCCGTCGCCGCCCTGAGCCCAGCCGAGCGCCCGCGCGTGTTGGTCATCCGCGACACCCGCGAGTCTGGCGAGATGCTCCAATCCGCCCTGGCCAGCGGGATTGCGTCCCTCGGCGGAGAAGTACTGCTCGGCGGCGTGCTCCCCACCCCCGCGGCGCCACTTCTGATCGGCCACTACGACCTCGATCTGGCGGCCGTCATATCCGCCTCTCACAACCCGTACGAGGACAACGGGATCAAGTTCTTCGGTGCCGATGGCTACAAGCTCTCAGACGAAGCGGAGAGTGCCATCGAAGCCCAGCTCGACACATCCTCGACGGATTCCGCGGCGCCGGCTGGGCACATCCGCGAGCTGCGTGGCGCCCACGAGGACTATCTGCGAGAGCTGCACAGTCGCTTTCAGGGACTCGCACTTGACGGAGTAGACGTGTTGCTGGACTGCGCCAACGGCGCGACCCATCGCGTGGCCCCTGAGATCTTCCGCCGGCTGGGCGCCAAAGTCACCGTCATCGCCGACACCCCAGATGGACGCAACATCAACGCCGACTGCGGATCAACCCACGTGCAGCGCCTAGGCGAGCTCGTGCTCGCCGGCGGCCACTCGATCGGCTTCGCCTTCGACGGTGACGGCGACCGGGTGCTGGCGGTGGACGGTCGCGGCGAGGTGGTCGACGGTGATGAGCTGATGGCGACCGTGGCCTTCCACCTCAAGCAGGGCGGTCGCCTGCACGGCGACGGGGTCGTCGTGACGGTGATGACCAACTACGGATTTCACACCGCCATGCAGCAGGCCGGGATCGGCGTCGCCATCACCAAGGTCGGGGATCGCTACGTGCTCGAGGAGCTGCGCGCCCGGGGCTGGATGCTGGGCGGCGAGCAATCAGGCCACATCATCGATATGAGCTTCAACCGCTCCGGAGACGGGATCGCCAGTGCCCTACTGGTTTTGGAGGCGCTGGCAGGGCGCGATCTGAGCGAGCGCAACGCGATGGACAAGCTGCCCCAGCGCCTGGTCAACGTGCCCGTCCGTGAACGTGAGGCGATGGAACGCTGCGAGCCGCTGCTTGCCGCGGTCAAGGAGGCCGATCAGGAGCTATCCGGGCGTGGACGGGTCCTGGTGCGTCCGAGCGGCACCGAGCCGCTCGTACGCGTGATGGTCGAGGCGCCGACCGACAATGAGGCAGACGAGATCTGCGCACGTTTGGTCACCTTCGTGCAGCGCGAACTGGGCTAGCCTCCCGAGACCCAGGGCTTCGCTGGTATCTTCGTTGGCTCCTACCCCAGGGGGAGCGAGACGCCGATCCAGGCGCCGCCCCGGTTGCGAGTCATCTTCGGCGAAAGGATCCCGATCCAGCGTGTGCGGCATCATCGGCTACGTAGGTAGACGCCCCGTGAACGAGCTGCTGCTGAACGGCCTGCGCAAGCTCGAGTACCGCGGCTATGACTCCGCTGGAATCTCGGTGATCACCGAGGATCGCATCGAGGCGGTGCGCGCCGTGGGCAACCTCGACGCCCTCCAAGCAAAGCTTGGCCTCACCGGCAGCGACGGCTCGAGTGCCGTCGCGCTTGCCTCCAGTGAGATCAGAATCGGTATCGGC
Source organism: Solirubrobacteraceae bacterium (assembly GCA_036561505.1). Lineage (GTDB taxonomy): Bacteria > Actinomycetota > Thermoleophilia > Solirubrobacterales > Solirubrobacteraceae > Palsa-744. The sequence continues at coordinate 18 of DATBPE010000065.1, read as the reverse complement.
CACACGCGCTGGGCGACA
>DATBPE010000064.1:0-11777 GCA_036561505.1 Solirubrobacteraceae bacterium | reverse complement strand
CCATTCGGTCCACTGCCAGGCTACACCGAAGACACCAATTGCGGCAACCTATACGTGCACGGCGAATACAGCGAATCGCTCACTATCGCCTCCCAGAACGACATCATCATCAACGGGAATCTCTACCCAAAAAGCGTCGCGTCTAGCCTTGGCACTGAACCCACCGGCACAGATATGCTCGGTCTGATAGCGAACAACTTCGTGCGTGTCTACCATCCGCTGACAGGCAAACGCGAAAAGCCCGAATACAGAAAGTGCGGTTTGGCCACAAACGACACAACCCCCACCACAGAAATCCCGGAAGACCTCAAAACACCATATATCTATGCGGCGATACTCGCGGTCAAACACGCGTTTATCGTGGACAACTTCGACTGCGGTGCGCCGTCTTTGGGCAGTCTCAACATGCATGGGGCGCTTGCGGGTGACTTCTCCAACGGTATGACCGGTGTGTTCACGGGAGCCAGCACCTTCATCAGCGGATACGGATACAACCTGGTGTATGACAACAGGCTGGAGGCCGAGGAGCCACCACACTTCCTCAACCCGATCCAGGCGGCTTGGGTGATCCAGCGCGAGACACTGGCTACCAAGCCCTGAGCCGGTACTCGGCGTAGCCGAGGCGAGTCTGGTCGTTGGCTTGCTCGGCCGTGCTGGCCAGTAAGACGGGTTGCACCCTCGCCGGTCCTTCAGGCGGGCCGGTGGTCCCGGCGGTATGCGCGGAGGTCCTGATCCACGGGCCGGTATTGCCCTGGCGATGCTCGGAAATACACTGCGCCGATGACCACCATCGCTTTGCGCGAAGAGGCTGCCCGTTTGACCAGGCAGTTTCAGGGAGCTCGCCGTGAGCGCGATCTGGTGATCCTCGAGGGATTTCATCCGCTCAAGCATGGCTTGAGATTCGGGGCGGAGATCGACGAGATCGCCACCTCCGACCGCGGCAAGCTCATCCAACTGGCGCGGGAGTTTGCCCCCGAGCTCGCTGGCGAGATCGAGTCTCGAGCGGTTGAGGTCTCGCGCAAGGTATTCAAGCAGCTGGGCCCCTACGAGCCCCACACCGGCGTCGTGAGCATCGCTCACAGGAGAGCCCCCGATCCTCTATTGCTATTGCGCAGCGAGCGAGACGCGCCGGTGATTCTGCTCGAGGATCCGCGTCACCGGGGCAATCTCGGCGCTGTCGTCCGGGTTGCCGCCGCAGCCGATGCCGCCGGCGTTCTCACGACGGGGATCCACGACCCTTGGGATCCGGTCGCTGTCCGCGGTTCGGCGGGCCTGCATTTCGCTGTGCCTGTCGCACGCCTCTCTGAGCTGCCGGCGACCGAGCGGCCACTATTCGCGTTGGATCCCGAAGGGGAGCGCTTTCGCGCCAGTGACATTCCCGCCCGTGCGATCCTTGCCTTCGGCTCCGAGCGCCAGGGCTTGAGCGAGGATCTACTGAGCCGCGCGGATCATTGCGTAAGCCTTCCAATGCGAGAGGGAGTCTCGAGCCTGAACCTAGCCACCTCGGTTGCCGCCGTTCTCTACAGCATCCGGCTGTCCACCGAAAACTAGGATCCGAGGGTTCGAGCGGCGAAAGCCAGAATCAGCCGTGAGGTGGTGTAGGGCTTCTCCACCATGGGGGAATGTCCCGCGCCCTTGATGGCGATGATCTGTGCACCGGGCACGCTTGAATAGTCGCGCTCGGCACTTGGGTGCACGAGCTGGTCGCGAGTCCCGTAGAGAACCAATAGCGGCAGTCCGAGCGCGGCGAGCCGGCGGCTGAGTGTCTCGCGCTTGATGTAGTCCTGGGAATCTTTGGCGGAGTCGACATAGGAGCTGTAGGTCATATCCCAGTAGTCCCCGACAAGCTGATGGGGAACTTTGTAACCAGGCGCAAAGCCGGACTTCAACGCGTTTTCGACCATGCCGTTGGTGGCGATCGTGCGTGCCGCTTGGCCGATCACCGGCAGGAAACCGAGGCGGGCGATGAACGGCAGCTCACCGGAGTGAGCGGCCGGCGGGGAGTCGATCAGCACGATCCCGGCGGCGAGCGAGCGATCGCGAGTTGCCAGCGCGGTAGCCACATGCCCGCCCATCGAGTGCCCAACGATGAGCGCCCTGTGCACATCGAGTTTGGTCAGGGCTTCCTGGACCAGCTGGGCTTGATGTTCCATCGAGTAACCGCTGCTCGGCTTGGCCGAACCGCCGTGACCGAGCAGGTCTAGGCGGATCACACGGTGGTGCGCAGCCAGCGCCGGTGTGATTGCGTCCCACCACTGCATCGAGGCGGTGAAGCCGTGCAGCAGCACGATCACCGGTGCGCTACGCGGTCCGTCTTCGCGCGCCTGCAGGTCATCACCGTGAGGTAGGCGCACGATGAAGCCGATATTGGCCCGCGCCGGCTTGGTTTCCGCTCCGACCACGAGCGCGTTGATGCCCACAAGCACGGCGAGCAGCAGGACAATCGCCGCCGCTGCCGTTGCGATGAGCCGCCGTTTGGTCACGGTCTGAGCCTACTTGGTCAGCGGCTGCACTTTCGGTCCGCTAACCCTCCTGTTCGGACATATAGGGGGCGAGCTCGCGCCTGGCGATCGATTGCTTGTGTACCTCGTCGGGACCGTCGGCTAGGCGCAGGGTGCGCAGGTGAGCGTAGGCCCAGGCGAGGGTGAAGTCGTTTGATACGCCGCCGCCGCCGTGGACCTGGATCGCGCGGTCGATCACCTTCAGCGCGATGCTCGGCGCCGCGACCTTGATCGCTGATATCTCGGTGCGGGCGTGGCGATTGCCGACCGTGTCCATCAGCCAGGCGGCCTTCAGGGTCAACAGCCGCGCCATCTCGATCTCGATTCGCGACTCGGCGATCCAGTCCTGGATATTGGAGCGCGTCGCCACGGGCTGGCCGAACGTGACGCGGGCCACCGCCCGCTTGCACATCGACTCCAGGGCGCGCTCGGCGGCTCCGATGCAGCGCATGCAGTGGTGGATACGCCCCGGACCGAGGCGGGCCTGGGCGATCATGAAGCCGTCGCCCTCCCCGGCGATCAGGTTGGAGGCCGGTACGCGCACGTCCTGGAAGAGGATTTCGGCGTGGCCCTCGTGGTCCTGATAGCCGAACACCGGCAGGTTTCTGAGGATGTGCACGCCGGGCGTGTCGATCGGCACCAAGATCATGCTCTGCTGCTTATGACGAGATCCCTCCCACCCGTCGGGCTCAGTCTTGCCCATCACGATCAGGATCCGGCAATGCGGGTGGTAGGCACCCGATGTCCACCACTTCCGCCCGTTGAGTACGTACTGATCCCCGTAGCGCTCGATCCGCAGCGCGATGTTCGTGGCGTCCGAGCTTGCGACGTCGGGCTCGGTCATCGCGAAGGCCGAGCGGATCTCACCGTCCAGTAGCGGCCTCAGCCAGCGTTCCTTTTGCTCGTCGGTCGCGAACTGGGTGAGCACCTCCATGTTGCCCGTGTCGGGCGCTGAGCAGTTGCAGGCCTCGGAGGCTATGTGGCTGCGGCCGAGGATCTCAGCCAGCGGCGCGTAGTCGCTGTTGGACAGGCCCGCGCCGTGCTCTGGATCTGGCAGGAACATGTTCCACAGGCCCTCTTCTCGCGCACGAACCTTCAGCTCCTCCATTACGCGAGGCTGATGGTGAGGATCACCGGACTCTGCTAGCTGGAGCTCGTAAGTCTCTTCGGCCGGGTAGACCTGCTCCTGCATGAACGCACTCAGGCGCTCGGTGAACTCCAAGCAACGCTCACTGGGCTGAAAATCCATCGTGCTCCTCCTGGTCGGTTGCCCGCGGCTGTCTCTGTACAGACGCTACTGGGTGGCAGGGTGCGCCGCCGCCTCGTCGAACAGGACAGGGCGCTAGCTTTAGACGCAGAGAGCCAGGCCAACAGCGGCCGGCGGCGGTTCTGAACATTCTTTCGCCACACCACTACAAGCCAGTCATCGCTTCGATCCTGACTATCACGTTCGGGCTGGCTGGTGGCGGCCTACTCGCCTCGGCAAAGGGGGCCACCAGCACCCCCGAAGTGCTCATCAGTCCGCTGGCCGGCACGCCCGACGCCTCCGCGCAGACCCAGATCAGCTTCCTGGGTGTCGCGGCGTCAGAGTTGCGTGACATCGTCGTTGACGGCTCACGCAGCGGCATCCACTCGGGCAAGCTCCAGGCTTACTCCACCGGTGATGGGGCGAGCTTCATTCCCGCGCGAGGCTTCCAAGCCGGCGAGCGGGTCACCGTCCACGCCGTGCTCAGCGCCGCTCACAAAACCGTCGCTGTGGGGACGAGCTTCACCATCGCCGACATTTACACGCTGCCAAAAGAATCATCCGGACAGACCCAAAATCCGCCGGTACCCACGCAGAGTTTTCACACACGCCACGACCTGCGCCCACCGCAGGTGATCGTCGGCACCCCGGCCTCGACCCCGTCGCTCGGGGACATCCTCATTTCGCCTGACTCTGGCGGGGTGCAGGCAGGGCCGATGATCATCGAACCGTCCGGTGCTCTGGTGTGGTTCAAGCCGGTGCGCAGCGGGACCGAGGCGATGGACCTGCGCGAGCAGCAGTATCTCGGTCAGGCGGTACTCACCTGGTGGCAGGGGGAAATCATCGGCGGACACGGGCAGGGCGAAGACGTCGTCGAGAACACCGCCTACCAGCGGATCGCGACCGTCCGCGCCGGCAACGGCCTGTATGCGGACCTGCATGAATTCCAGATCACTCCGCAGGGGACCGCCATCATCACCGCCTATGAGCCCGTTTACCGCAACCTCACTTCGGTCGGTGGGTCCTCGCACGGGATCGTCGATGACAGTGTCCTGCAGGAGATCGACATCCGCACGGGGCTGGTGATGTTTGAGTGGCACGCGCTCGGCCACGTGGCGCTGAATGAGTCCTATGCCCGTGTTCCTCACATCCCCGACCACGTCTACGACTTCTTTCACATCAACTCGATCCAGCAGCAGAACAACGGTGACCTCTTGATCGGAGGGCGCAACACATGGGCCGTCTATCTGATCGACGCTCACAACGGTTATGTGTTGTGGCGCCTGGGTGGCAAGCGCAGCACCTTCACGATGACCCCAACCGCGCGCTTTGCCTGGCAGCACGACGCCGAACTGCTGCCGGACGGCACGATCAGCCTGTTTGACAACGAGGACAGTCCACCGGAGGGATCCTCATCACGCGCCATTCACATGGCCCTCGACCTGCAGCACAAGACCGCTGAGCTGATCGGCAGCTACGAACATCCTGGAACCCGTTTGCTCTCGCCCAGCCAGGGCAACGTTCAGCTGCTCTCAGACGAAGAGCGCTTCGTCGGCTGGGGTCAGGCCGGCTACGTATCGGAGTTCTCCAGCACAGGGCAGTTGACCTTCGATATGCATCTGCCACCACCGGTCAACAGCTATCGCGCCTACCGCGTGGCGTGGAACGGGCAGCCTACGAACACTCCGACATTGGTGGCAGCGCCCGGCAAGCAGGACACCGTGGTCGCCTACTGCAGCTGGAACGGGGCGGCCGATGTCAGCGCCTGGAGGCTCTTGGCCGCCAGCGACCCGTCGGCCCTAAAGGTAGTTTCGACCACCCAACGCCAGGGCTTTGAGACCGAGATCCTCACCGCCGGCTCGCATCTGTATCTGCGAGTGCAGGCACTGGGCGCCTCCGGTCAGCTGCTGGCAAGCTCACAGACGGTCTCCTCCTGAGCGTTATCGCTCCTCGCTGCGCAGATCGAGCGCGATGCTCGACGTGCGCATCCCAAACGCTTGATAGTTTTGGCGTCGCGCTGGAGGGGTGCGGGCGATCCACGGGAGCTCAGTGCTCGTCTCACGGTGAGCTTGGCGCGCTGAATTCTGTTAGCCGATCGAACGCTCGAGGTCACCGTCATCGCTGCCCCTCAGACCCGACCAGCGTGCCAATACACCTGCCGGCCCCAGCTCCCGCGGCGGGCGATCGGCGCGTCCGGCAAATCCACGCTCTAGCCTGCCGCTCTTGAAGACTCACGATTCGATTCGGCAAACGCGCGGCTTCACCGCGCGGGTTTATCGGCCCGGCAGGCGGGGCGCCACAGCTATCGCGCTAGCGCTCTGCTGCTCGCAACCGGTGCTGGCTGGATGCGGAGGCTCAAATGCGCCCTCGCACACCGCACGGGTGATAGGGGCCGGTCCGAGCTCCACAGCCGCCACCGAAACCGCGGTGGGGGCGGGGGCAAAGCCGAACCGTCCAAACATCGTCTTTGTGCTGACCGACGATCTCGCATGGAATCTCGTGCGCTACATGCCACACGTGATCGCGATGCGCCACAACGGCATGACGTTCTCCAACTACTACGTCACCGACTCCCTGTGCTGCCCCTCGCGCGCCTCGATTCTGACAGGGCGCTATCCGCACAACACGCGCGTGTACTCCAACAACCCCCCCAACGGCGGCTTCATCCTCTTTCACAACCGCGGGGAGGAGCTGAACACCTTCGCAACGACGCTGCAGCACGAGGGATACCGAACGGCGCTGATGGGCAAGTACCTCAACGGCTATCAACCCGACGACGTCGAAGAAGGCAAGAACACCTCGTACGTGCCCCCGGGATGGAGCGAATGGGACGTCGCTGGCAATGGATACCCCGAGTACGGCTACACGCTCAACCAAGACGGACGCCTAAAGCGATACGGGTATGCGCCCGGGGAATATCTCACCGATGTCCTGGCACATAAGAGCCTGCGCTTCATCTCCAGCTCAGCGAATCGTCACGTCCCCTTCATGCTCGAGATCGCGACGTTCGCACCGCACGCACCGTTCGTTCCCGCTCCCCGCGACAAGAGCGACTTCACAACTCTCAAGGCGCCCCGCACGCCCGCGTTCGACGCCGCCAACATCGACGCTCCGGCGTGGCTCAGCCACTACGAACCTCTCACCGAACCGCAGATCGAAAAGATCAACTCGCAGTTCAGGCGTCGCGCCCAGTCCGTCCAGGCAGTGGATGAGATGATCGGTGCGATCGAGCGCGAATTGACGGCCAGGGGCCTGGCGCGCAACACCTACATCGTCTTCAGCTCAGACAACGGCTTGCACATGGGCGAACATCGCCTGCAGGCGGGAAAGCTGACGGCATTCGACAGCGATATCCGTGTCCCCTTGATCGTCCTGGGGCCGCATGTCCCACACGGGCGTACCGTGAGCGCCATGACCGAGAACATCGATCTATGTCCCACCTTCGATCAACTCGCCGGCGCGCGCGCCCCGAGGGCCACCGACGGTCACAGCCTGATGAGCCTGCTGCACGGCGGCCCAGAAAAGCCCTGGCCACGGGAGATCCTGGTCGAGCACCGCGGCCCGGATTTCGCGCCAAACGACCCGGACCTACCGACCGCGGGCTCGGGTAACCCCCCGAGCTACGAGGCGATCAGAACCGCGAACAGCCTGTATGTGGAGTACGCCGATGGGGAACACGAGTACTACGACTTGCGCACCGATCCGTATGAGATTCAGAACATCGCTGCCGAGCTCTCACCGACGCACCTGCTGGCGCTTCACCGCACCCTCCAGCGGATTGCCCACTGCCGTGGTCAAAGGCAATGCTGGCGCGCTCAGCACGGCCGCACAGAAGTCACCGAAGTCTCCGGCCCTGGGGCTCGTTTTCGGACCCCAGAACTTCTCCGGCGCCGACGGCGCCCGCGCAGCTAGACCCGCTCACCCGCCCGGCTCTACGTGAGCGCCGTGGCTGTGAGCGCCTTGCCACCCGGCTGGACGCGAGCATCTAGCGGTTCGTCCAACCACAGCCAAGGCTGCTCGGACACAGGCGATGCCCGACTAACCGACTCGGCGCGAGACCGCTTTGAAAATGCTGGTGTGTCGGCTCTGCTACGAAGCGGGGGACCGAGGAATCGAACCTCGAGTTGCGGTTTTGGAGACCACCGTGTTACCACTACACCAGTCCCCCGAGTGGACTTCTTGATGCAATCTTGTTCTGCTGTTTTGCAGGGAAAACGATATCGCCTTTGCTCTCCAATTCGTCGCCACGCGGTCTGCGCGGCCCCGCAGGGAATCCTAACGAGCTTTTTCGCGCGCTATGTAAGGCAGCGTCTATCGTCTCCCAAGAGAAGTGTAGTCCACCACCGTTTACCGCGTTACACTTCCCTTGTGAGCGATGTATCAAGAATAGCTATGCCCAAAAGATCAGGGTGGGTCGGACGAGACGGTTTTGGGGAGTGTTTCTAATTTGCGTCGCATATGCTGTCGGGGACGCCTGTAGCTGAGAGAAGTTGAGCGAGAGCGGGAGAGAGATTTTGGTTGTGTTCTTCGAGCTGGGCGGAGCTTCGTCTACCACCATGTGCAGCTCACAAAGATGAAGGTCCCAGCGGGCCGTCCGGGGCGGCGCTTGCCGGAGGGGCAGTCGACGTCCCATGTCATGGGTCTGCCCGATGGACGGCTGCTCAGCTTCGCCACGATCGGGGATCCTGGCGGCGAGCCTGTCATCTTCTGCCACAGCATCCCTGGCTCTCGGCTGTTTCCTGAGCACGCCGCCACGTTGGCCGAGGAACTCGGCCTGCGCGTGATCGTGCCGGAACGTCCGGGCTTCGGCTTGTCGGATTTCCAGCCGGGCCGCACTATCCGCGACGTCACGCACGATATCGGCCTGCTCGCTGACGCGCTCGAGCTCGATCGCTTCCGTGTGCTCGGCGCGTCCTCGGGGTGCGCCTATGTCCTGGCGTGCTGCGCCGAGTTCCCGCAACGCATCGAGCGCGCGACGATCATGGCTGGCATCACGCCCGATGACTACGCCGGACCCCTGCACAGCGCGCTCCCAGCCCCGGCGCGTTACGTCTTGCAGCGGGCGATGTGGGCGTCGGTGATGCTGCACCGCCTGCTCGTGTTCGGGATGGTTCGTGACCCGGACCGCGCCGTCCAGGCGCTGGCGCGGCAGCTCGGCCCGGCCGACCAGCACGTCCTCGAGCGCCCCGACGCGGCACGTTTCATCGTCGGTACCACCCTGGAGGGCAGCAGGCGCGGCGTGCACGGACTCGCCTACGACGCCTCCTTGCTGAACCGCCCGTGGGAGATCCCGCTGGAGAGCATCCCGGCGAGTCTGCCGCTTAGCTTCTGGTGCGGCGACAACGACCTCGCGACCCCGCTGGCGCATGGCCGCGCGCTGGCTGGCCGTGTCCCGCACGCGACAGTTCGCGTGCTCGAGAACTGCGGGCACTTCGGAGTCTTCTTCGACCACCTGCGCGAGATTCTGCTCGAGCTGATCGGCTGACAGCAGGGACCGAATTCTGAAACGAATCTTCTCGGTTGACATTGAGTGCGGGCATCAGCGACAGAGCGGGAACGTTGCTGGCCGCACGTGGGGTGTGGCCGAGGAAGTCTAGCGAGCGAATAATCCGGCCAACGCCAACGGCGCGTTGCTCTGAGCAGGGCTGAGGGGCAAGCTCTTCTCGGGTTCTCCCGCGGTTGGGATAACTTCGGTACGGTTCCGATAGGTGGCACGACCTACTCCCGGATCCCAGATGTCAGCATCAGAGGTGGTTTTGGGCCTCGTGATCGAGCATCCCGGCGGTGGCTACCACGTCGCGCAGCGTCTCAATCAGCGCCTGGCGTCGACCAACTTCGCCGAACCGACGATACAGCGCGCTCTGCGTCGCCTGCAGCAGAACGGCTACGTCTGCCTGGCCGAGGGTAAGTACGAGGCGACCCCAGATGGCATCGAGCACTTCAGGCGGTGGCTGGCGGCATCGACGCCGATGCCGCCTGTGCGCGAGGAGCTACACGCGAAGATCGCACTGTGCGGCCCGCACGATCTGCCGCGGCTGATCGAGGTTATCCGGGAGGCCGAGCTGGCCTGCACCGCCAAGCTGGCGGAGCTAAATCGGCGCACACGACGCGATCGTGAACAGAGGGCACCTCAGGGATGGCAGCGGCGGATGTCGGTGATCATCGAGGCTGGGGACATCGCCTGGTGGGAGGGGAGGATCAAATGGCTGCAGGATGTGCGCACAGAGTTGATGCGCGAGCGAGACTACGGCGAGGTCCCACAAGATTACGGTCCCCTCACCCTGCTCACTGACTCATGACGGCTGTGCCGATCTTGTCTTTGGTCGGTGTCTGCAAGGGGTTTGCGCGCGGACGTCGCCTCGAGGTCCGAGTGCTGGCGGAGGTGTCCTTGGAGCTCGGGGCAGGGGAAGTCGTGGCCGTACTGGCTCAGCGCGCCGGCGGAAAGAGCACGCTGCTTCGCGTGGCGGGCGCTTTGGAGCGTCCCGATGCCGGACGGGTGCTCTTCGATGGGCAGGATGTGTGGACGCTCTCGGACGCGCGCCGGTGGGGGCTTTTGAGCGGCGAGATCGGATTTGTCGGCACTCAGCCACCTGAGCTTGATCTACCGCTCGTGACGCTGGTGGCGCTGCCGATGTTCGCCACGGTGGGGAGGGCGCAGGCCTATGCGCGGGCGCACAGGACACTCGATCGGGTTGGGGTTTCCCAGTGTGCCCAGCAGCACTGGGGAAGCCTGGCTGACTGGGAGCGTGCGTTGGCCGCCGTGGCGATCGGGGTGGCACGCTCTCCAAAGCTGTTGCTCGTCGATGACCTGACCGCGACGCTGGGACTGGGGGAGACGGAGGAGATCGTGGGGTTGCTGGGCGCGTTCGCACGCGAGGACGGTGTGGGCGTGTTGATGGGGGTCTCCGACGGGAACGCGACCAGGACCGCCGACCGGATCGCGACGCTCGCGGCCGGGGAGCTGCTGGTGCCCGAAGACGCGCCACCGTCACCGGCGAGACTGATCGACTTCACCAGCCACCGCAAGCCCGCGCGCAGACTGGATCCCCGAGGCTGAGGTTCGCGGTGCTCGAGCTACACGAGCTGGTGAAGCGTTTCCCCGTCGGTGACGGCGAGCCCCTGCGCGCGCTCGATGGTGTATCGATGACCGTCGCCCGAGGCGAGCTGGTCGCCCTGTTTGGGCCGAGCGGGTCGGGCAAGACAACGCTGCTGATGTTGATCGCCGCGCTGCTGGCCCCAGACAGCGGCCGCGTCCTGTTTGACGGCAAGGACGTCTGCGAGTTCTCCGACACAGAGGCTGCCAACTACCGTCTGCACGACCTCGGTTTCGTGGATCAAACTTTCGATTTGCTGCCCGGCGCGAACGTCTCCCAGAACGCTGCCTTGAAGCTCTGGCTGACAGTCGGGACACGTGAAGCGGATCGGATCGTCAAGCCGCTGCTGGAACGGCTCGGGCTCGGAGCGCGTTTGAAGCATCGCCCGGACCAGCTCTCGATGGGCGAGCGCCAACGAGTGATGATCGCCCGGGCATTGTCGACCAAGCCAAAGCTGCTGCTCGCGGACGAGCCGACGGGCAACCTGGACAGCCAACGTGGGCGCGAGGTTCTCGATCTTCTGGCCCGTACCGCGCACGAGCAGAATACGGCGGTGCTGCTGGTCACACACGACCCCCAGGCCGCGGCCGTCGCCGATCAGGTTCACGTGTTGCGCGACGGAAGTCTCGTGCGTTACGCGCCCGATCTCTCCTGCGCCGCATCAGCCTTCTGAGCGGCGATGGGGATTGCGAACCTAGCCCATCTGTATGTGGTGCGTCTGAAAGCACGGATCGTGCTGGTGCAGGAATGCTTCGCGGTGCTCGGGATAGCAATCGGGGTCGCTCTGCTGTTCGCCTCGCAGGTCGCTGACACCAGCCTCAACGGATCGGTCCGCCAGTTGACCAGCGAGCTGGTCGGCAACATGCAGTTTCAACTGCACGCACGCTCCTCCAGCGGCCTTGATGAACGGCTCGTGCGCCGAGTCAGCAACCTCCC
>DATBPE010000063.1:0-7612 GCA_036561505.1 Solirubrobacteraceae bacterium | reverse complement strand
TGGATACTCACGCCCACATCGCCCAAGAGGGGCACACCGTGGACGGCGAAAACCACATTTCGCCACGATGAATTTCATTAGCCCTCATCACATGACCTTCACGCTGGATCGGCGGTGTGTGGTATTCGCGTCCAGGTTGATCTCTCACCATGATCCTCCCGAGCGTTGTGGTGCTACGGTCCGTTGCAGGTACTTCTGAACGGGAGGGTGGAGCATGGGATTTGAGGGCGAGGGTATCGATCAGCTGCTAGCCGCCGCGGTCGAGCGCGAGGTCTTCGCCGGGGTGTCGGCGATCGTGGTCGACCGGGACGGCGTCCTATACAACGGCGTGGCCGGAGAGGCAGACACCGACACGATGTTCCGCAACGCGTCCATGACCAAGGCGCCAGCGACCGTCGGCGCCCTGCAACTGGTCGAGCAGGGACTGCTAGAGCTCGACGCGACCGTCGAGTCAATCCTGCCGGAGTTCGGAGAACTTCAAGTCCTCGACGGTTTCGACGGGGATATTCCGCGCCTGCGCGAACCCGCGTCCAAGGCGACGGTTCGCCAGCTCATGACGCACACCTCGGGCTGCGGCTACTTCTTCACCAACGAAAACCTGAACCGCTATGCCGAGCTGACGGGCCTCGCGAGCCCGTTGACAGGTCTGAAGGCGAGCATGATGGGCCCACTCGCGCGTGACCCGGGCACGCTCTGGGAGTACGGCGTCAGCACCGATTGGCTCGGCCTGGTAGTCGAGGCGGTGAGTGGGCAAACACTCGACGTCTATCTCACTGAGCACCTGTTTGGGCCACTGGAGATGAGCGACACCACGTTCTCGCCCACAGCCGAGCAGAGAGAACGATTGATGGCGCTCAAGGCCCGCACCCCCGAGGGCGGGCTCGCTCCGCTGGATCTCGACTTGCCGGGCGAACCCGAGTGGGCCGCCGCCGGACACGGCTCCTACGGCACGGTCGGGGACTACGGTCGATTCATCCGCGCGATGCTGTGTGACGGCGAACTGGAGTCCGAGCGAGTCCTGAAAGCCGAGACGGTCGAGTTGGCGTTCAGCAACCACATCGAGGGCATACCGCTGCCGAGCTTGATCAAGTCGGCCGACCCGATGATCAGCAACGACATCCCAATGCTGCCGCTACCGCAGGGATGGGGGTTGGGATTTCATCTGCTCGAAGTCGACATCCCCGGAGGGCGCGCCAAGGGCACCGGCGACTGGGCCGGCATCTTCAACAGCTACTTCTGGATCGATCGCGCCACCGGCATCGGGGGAGCGATCATGACCCAGGTCCTTCCGTTCTTTGACATGAAGATCGTGGAAACCCTGCTCGGCTTCGAGGGCGCGACCTACGCGCAGGTCAGAAACGCGACAGCGGCCGCATAACTCTCTGTCCTGAAGGACGAAGACACCATCCTTGTGAAGTGTTGCCGAGGCCCGCGAGCGTCGGCAACAGATGCTTTCGCTACGGCGCGGCACGTTATGCCTTTACCGCCTGGGCGTGTCTTGTGTAGCAGCTCAAACTCACGCGTCGCTGTACACGTGGTGATCAGATAGTCGCCCACTGATACCTGGGCGGCCTGACACAAGATCCATTGGGCCTAAACGGTCAAAGAGCCCAAACGGCTCAACCACGGCAGGTGGCGCTTTCGGACAAACGAGCAGCAATCGGCCCGAGAATTTGCTCCACTGGTCGAAGGCGGACGGAGGACTCGAGCGGGAGGATCCCTTGGTGAGCCTAGAGACCACCGTGCCCACGCTGGGGGACTACAGACCCAGAGCACCCTTTCTGGACGAGCTGTTTGAAATAGACGGCACCCCCAAGCCCGCCGCCAGGGCGCTCGTGCAGCAGCTGCAGCTGTTGGGGCCAGAGGGGATGATCGAGGCGGGCCGCCGGCGCGACGCGATCTTCATGCAACAGGGGATCACGTTCGAGACGAGCAGCGTCGGAGGTTCCTCTCACGAACGACCGTTTCCGCTGGATCTCGTGCCGCGGGTCCTCAGCGGTCAGGAATGGCGCGACATAAAGCGCGGCCTGGCGCAGCGGATCCGTGCGCTGAACCACTTCGTGGATGACGTCTACCACGCGCGCGAGATCGTGCGCGAGGGCCTCGTGCCGTGGCGACTGGTGTCTTCCTGCTCGCACTTCGCGCGCGCCGTGCATGGCATCCGCCCACCCGGCGGCGTGTACACGCACGTGGCTGGCTGCGACCTGGTGCGCCACAGCGACGGCACCTGGAAGGTGATCGAGGACAACGTGCGCATCCCCTCGGGTATCTCCTACGTGCTGGAGAACCGCGCGGCGATGGCGCGTCTGGTGCCCGAGCTGTTTGCCTCCTACCGGGTACGTCCGGTCGATCACTACCCGCAGCTGTTGCTGCGCGCGCTGCGCTCGGTTGCGCCCTCGGCGGAGAGCGAGGCGACGGTGGTGGTGTGGACGCCCGGACCTGCCAACCCGGCGTACTTCGAGCACGCGTTTCTGGCGCGCCAGATGGGGGTGGAGCTGGTCGAGGCGTCCGATTTGGTGGTGCGCGATGACGTTCTGTACATGCGCACCACCCGAGGCCTCGAGCGCGCACACGCGGTCTACCGGCGCCTAGATGACGACTTCGTCGACCCGCTGGAGTTCCGCCCAGACTCGCTGTTGGGTGTACCCGGACTGGTTCGCGCCTACCGCGCGGGCAGCGTGGCGATCGCCAACGCGTTCGGCACCGGCGTCGCGGACGACAAGGCGATCTACTGCTTCGTGCCGGACATGATCCGCTTCTACCTCGGTGAGGAGCCGATCCTCGAGAACGTAAAAACCTACCTCCTGTCCGAGCCCGAACAGCTCGAGCACGTGCTGGAGCGTCTGGATCAGCTGGTGGTCAAGCCGACGGGCGAGTCGGGTGGCAGGGGGGTGATGATCGGACCGCACGCCGACGAGGCGGAAATCGAACGGATGCGCGAGACGATCACAGCGCACCCCGAACGTTGGATCGCCCAGGACGTAGTGCGGCTCTCGACGGTTCCAACCGTGGGCATGAATGGTGTTCTGCAGCCCCGTCACGTGGACCTGCGCCCGTTCGCGGTGTTCGGCGAGCGGATCGACATCGTGCCGGGTGGGTTGACACGGGTTGCGCTCGAGGAGGGCTCGCTGATAGTGAACTCCTCGCGTGGCGGTGGCTCCAAGGACACGTGGGTGCTCGAGGACGGCGACGACGCCGACCGCGCAGGCCCCCCGATCGCGGATACCCAGCCACCGGCGCTGCCGGACCTACGCTACGGCGCGTGGACAGGCCAACAACAACAGCAACAACAGGAACACCACCAGCAACAGCAAGAGCAGCGCCCGCAGGCCACCACCTGATGCTCGCGCGAATCGCGCACGAGCTGTACTGGCTCGGCCGCAACCTCGCGCGCGCCGAGTTCACCGCACGCGCAGTGGAGGCGGTGTTCCAGGCCGAGCTGCAGGGAACCTCCGACACCAAGCCTGGTGTGAGCTTCGGCTCGGGCGGGCTACTGGCGATGTTCGGCGACGTGGACGAAAGCGAACGCAGCAGCCCGGCGCTCGGCCAACTGACACTGGACGCTGAGCGCCCAGGGTCGATGCTCGCGAGCATCGAGCGGGCGCGCGAGGGGGCACGCACAGTGCGCGACGTGATCAGCGCGGAGATGTGGGAGGCGATCAACACGACCGCGCTGGGTCTGCGCGGCGGCGGGCAGCCCGGCTGGGCGGCGCCCGCGGGCCCGTATCTCGCCTCGCAGTACGTGAAGGAGCGCACCGCGCTGATCTGGGGCGTATCCAACCGATCGATGCTGCGCGACGAGGCCAAGTGCTTCCTCGACGCGGGTGGGCTGATCGAGGTCTCAGACATGGTGCTGCGGATGCTGCGCATCGCGCTGCCCTCAGGCGACTCCGCCTCCGCTGACGGGCACGCGCTGATCCTGCTGCAGGCGGTCGGCGGCTTTCACGCGTACCTGCGTGCGGTCACCTCGCCGCCGAACGCGCATCCGGTGGCGCGTTTTTTGCTGTTCGAGCGCGGGTACCCCGACAGCGTGGCTGCATGCGTGGACTCTCTGCACGAGGTCTTCACCGCAGCTGACGCGGGGCCGCGCAACTCAAAGCCGGTGCTGCGCGTAAGCCGGCTGGCCGCAGACCTAGACTTCCAACGCAGGGCGCTGCCGGACGGAGCCGAGTTGACAGGGATATGCGAAGACACACAGCAGGAGCTGGCACGGATCGACCAAGACGTAGCCGAGCGCTACTTCGCGGGCGCCGCCGCCGCCGGACTGAGGAGGTGAGCGAGCAGTGCACTTCGCGATCCGCTTCCTGACCGAGTACCGCTACGACACGCCCGTGACAGACAACCTCAACGCGCTTAGGGTGCGCCCCGCAACGACCTCCACACAGCGCTGCGACGAGTTCCATACACGCATCGAGCCCGAGGCTCGCGTCAGTCGCCACCTCGACTACTTCGGCACCGAGGTGCTCGAGTTCGGCATCCCCACCAGCCACGAGCACCTCACGATCGACGTCCGCGCCCGCGTCGTCACCTCGGCGCCCCCCGACCCGCCGGAGGGCTCTTGGGAGAGCCTGCGCAGCGCCTCCTACATCGACGCGGCCGGCGAGTTCGCGCTGCCCTGGCAGGACCAGCCGGAGATCCGTGGCCTGCAGATCATGCACGAAGAGCTGGAGGCGGACAGCCCCCTGGAGACGCTCGAACACCTGTGCGAGATGGTCCCCAATCGCTTCGAATACCGACCCGGGGCGACATATGTTGGCTCGACAGTCGAGGACCTGCTCGAAATGAGCGCCGGCGTCTGCCAGGACTTCGTGCACCTCTCGCTCGTGCTGCTGCGCCGACGCGGCATCGCAGCACGCTATGTCTCCGGTTACCTGTGGTCGGCGCCAGAGGACGAGGGCACGGACTCCGTCGAGGTAGACACACACGCGTGGCTCGAGGCGCTACTTCCCGGCACCGACGGGTACGGCGAGCCGGTGTGGGTTAGCGCCGATCCCACCAATCGTCGCCTTGCGGGCGAGACGCACGTGAAGATCGGCCATGGCCGCTTCTACTCAGATGTCCCTCCCGTCAAGGGCTTGTACATGGGCGGTGCTTCCTCGGAGCTGGACGCGTCCGTGACGATGTCGCGGCTCGACCCTCAGGCGAGCGCGCGCGCTTAGAACGCACAGAGGATGTGGTGGCCCCGATCGTCAGCCCGCCATCGCACCAATCCATCGACCATACGCAGCGTAGCCAACAGGCTTGTCGCGTTGTCGCTGAGCTCAAGCATTAATTGAGATTGGTCGAGAGATTTTGGGATGCCCGAGCCCGATCTCTTGGTTCTCTCTGCCTTTTTCGGCGCGCCGCTTGTCACGCTCTTGCATGAGCTTGGCCACGCTGTAGCGGCGCTCTTGTTCTCCGATGGGCCTGTCGAGGTTTATGTCGGCCGTCCCGATTGCGCAATCAAGCTCAAATTCGGTCGGCTGTGCTTGTTCGTCTCCGCGGTTGGCACGGGAGGCACTTGCAGATCATCCAAGCGTGGAATGTCCAGAGAGCAGATTCTCGTCGGCATCCTCGCGGGCCCTGGAATGAATGTGCTACTGGCACTTCTAGCGGGATTCGTAGGCTATGCCGTGACCGGAGGCTTGCGGGGCGCTCTCATCGCAATCGCCGCAATCAGTGCGCTGGGGCTTACAAACCTGATTCCGCGCTGGAGCGTGTCGAGTGCGCTCCAAATGGATGTTCCCAGTGACGGGCTTCAGGCGCTCTGTGTAATACGGAACCGCCCACTTCCGCCGCAGCCGACACAACCGAGATCGCATAGACTGAGAGGTCCACTCAGTGTCAAGCAGGCCATCGGTGTGGTAGCCGGACTAGGTGTAGCTGGACTTGCGCTCCGCGCTATACCTGGTGATGCTATCTACGTCTACGGTGGGCTGGCAATGCAGCAGCTTCTCGATGGGCGTGAAACGAGCCTCAAACCGTCAGCGCAACCAGACATATCGCCGGCAAAGCAACGAGCCGATGAGGTCATGCCCTAATACGGGGACAGTCCGCCGCGCGGACCGACTCTGTTACTGCTCCTTCGGTCCCGCGCAGCCGCGGCGTCCCAGGCTAGGCGGATGTCTTAAGGCACCGATTGTAGGCGCCGTCTGAATACTCCTCACTGATGGCTGGTGGAATAGTGGCCCCCCTCTTGTTGGGGTGGGAGCCTGGCTCGGTTAGATGCCGAGGCCAGGAGGAGGAGTTGATTGCTGGGAAGCGGTGGGCGGAGGTCCCATCGAAACCAAATCCAGACGTTCCCACCGTCACTAAACTGTGCAACGGGCCACCCGGAGGCCCGGAAAGTACAGAAGGCGAAGAACTAGAAGAACAAGAACAGAGGATCTATCGTGGCCGACATGGACGCTGATGTGACGTTGCTCGATCCGAGCATGCTGGACGTTTACGAGGAACTGCTTCGAGCGCAGGGAGTACCCGTCGATGAATGGCTGAATCCTGGCTTGACGAAGGAGGAGATGGACACGAAGGCAGCATCAATTGGGCTAACTCTTCCCACCGAGGCGCGGGTATGGTGGGAATGGCACGACGGCGAGTCACGGGACTCGCGAGAAAGCGCGCTAGGACCGTTCAAGCCATTTCTGCCGCTTGATGTGGCTATTGAGCAATACATGATGTCTCGGGATGTCGCAATGAAAGCTGCCGAACCGGATAATCCGCCGCTTGATGATCCGGACTTTCTGTGGCCTCCAGTGTGGCTGCCTATAGGTGGTGATGGAGGACATCCGGTAGTGATCGATTGCTCGGTCGCCGAGGGCGAGCCAACCCCCTTGTGGGCTGTCATGTGGGCTGCAG
Organism: Solirubrobacteraceae bacterium; assembly: GCA_036561505.1. Taxonomy (GTDB): domain Bacteria; phylum Actinomycetota; class Thermoleophilia; order Solirubrobacterales; family Solirubrobacteraceae; genus Palsa-744. Next base: position 778 of record DATBPE010000063.1, on the reverse strand, counting down.
CAGTCGAGGATCGAGCTGAACTCGCGTCGCCATCGCTTGGTCAGATGGTTGCCTGGCGAATCGAGGCGCTCGAGAACGGCGCTTGGAAATGGGATCCGGAGACCTCCTACTGGGAGGAGGAGAATCGAGACCTCCTGCCGCAAGCGCTCCGGCTGCACTCTTTCCTGTAACTCCCTCGTGCCAGTAACGAGTCTTTCGCTCAGTGGTTCGGTTGACTCGTTGAATGCGTTGAACCCAGCGGTGAGGTCGCTTCGAAATTACCTGCGACGCCCGGAGCATGGGGGGCTGTCTCATCAACGTGTACGGCGGGTCGCCTGGCCGGGTTTTCTACCGGCGCACAGGCAGTGAGTTGCCGGTCGGCGTTCCGTTGGCCGCGCTATCGCGTTGGCCTGGTGTGCGGTGTAGGCCAAGCGACCAACACCCATTATGAAAACAGGTCCCTAGACGCCGTAAGAGTTTTATGATTTGTGCTTGGGCTTTGTTGGTGCGCGGCTGTCCCTGAGTGTGGTTGTGTGGCTTGACACGGGCGTTGTGTGCTGGTTTCGCCGGTTGGCGTGGCACGAACGCTTTTTGGGGGGAGACTCGCTCGTAGAAAGCTCTTTGGGTGTGTGTGACTGTATGGAGCGCTTGGGATGGCTCGCTGAAAGCGCCGGGATCAACCGGCATGGAGAAGCAAATGAAAGGGTTGTACATCGAAGATCTAGCGAATCACGGTGGCCCTGGGCCATGCGTTGGCGTTCCGCGAGGGCGCAGCGAAGCGTTGGTCAGGGGTGCACGC
>DATBPE010000062.1:0-3465 GCA_036561505.1 Solirubrobacteraceae bacterium | reverse complement strand
ACGCCTGCCAGGACGGTCGGCTCGTAGAAGTAGCCGGGCCCGCCGAGGTTCGAGCCACCGACGAGCATCCGGGCACCGCGGTCCACTGCGTCAGCGACCAGTTCGCTGACCTTGCCGCGCTGGTCCTGGTCGATCAGCGGGCCGACGTCCACATCGGGCTCTGTGCCGCGGCCAACCTTCAAGGCTCCCATTCGCTGTGCCATTCGCTCAGCGAACTCCTCGGCCAGCGACTCGTGCACGTGGAAGCGGTTGGCCGCGGTGCACGCCTCCCCGACGTTTCGCATCTTCGCCAGCAGCGCGCCCTCTACGGCCTTCTCGAGGTCGGCGTCCTGGAATACCAGGAAGGGTGCGTTGCCGCCGAGCTCCATCGATACGCGCAGGATCTGCTGGGCGGACTGTTCGATCAGCTTGCGCCCGACCTCGGTGGAGCCGGTGAAGGAAAGCTTGCGTGTGCGTGGATCCTCAAGCAGCGGCGCGATCACGGCGCCTGAGTGCCTGGCGGTGATCACGTTCAGTACGCCGCCGGGTAGGCCCGCCTGCTCGAGGATCTTCGCCAGCGCGAGCATCGACAGGGGTGTCTGCTGGGCGGGCTTGACCACCATTGTGCAGCCGGCGGCGATCGCCGGTGCGATCTTGCGGGTTCCCATCGCGGTGGGGAAGTTCCAGGGCGTCACGAACACGCAGGGGCCGACGGGCTGGCGCATCGTGATGATGCGACCTTTGCCGGTGGTGTTGACCATGTAGCGGCCGTGTATGCGCACGGCCTCCTCGGAGAACCAGCGGAAGAACTCGGCGGCGTAGGCGATCTCGGCCTTTGACTCCGCCAGCGCCTTTCCCATCTCGAGCGTCATCAATAGCGCGAGCTCGTCGGTCTGCTCGACGATCGCCTCGTAGGCACGGCGCAGGATCTCACCGCGCTCGCGCGGGGCCCACGCAGCCCACTCAGCCTGTTTCTCCGAGGCCGCACCAAGGGCCGCCATGGCGTCCTGCGCTTGTCCGTCGGCTACCTCCAGCAGCGTCTCGCCGGTAGCGGGATCCTCGACTGAGAGCGTGCCCGAGCCCGTGGCCTCACGCCACTCCCCGCCGATGTAAAGGCGATTCGGCACCTGCTCGAGCACTGCCCGCTCTCGCGCCTGATCGCTCATCTCAGAGCACCTCCAACGCTCCTGGTGGCAGGCGCAGGGACATTCTTAGGATGGGTTTCCGGGCCGCCGGCGCTGGCCGGGACCGGCTGATTCACAGGCTCGGTCACCTCGGCCACACCACCCACGTTTACGGCCAGATCGTGGTGGATGCGCTCATGGACAGCCCGCATCCGTCCGAATCCCAGACCGTGCGAGCACCCCGATCGCCGACTGCGCACGCCACGCGCGGGCGCTTGGTGTGGCCCTTTGCAGCGAAAGCCATCATGAGCTCAACCTACCACCATCTCACCCGGCGGCCCAGGCGTCTGGCCTTTGGTCTGGCGGCGCTTGCCTCCCTGGCGCTGGCCTGCGCGCCACGGGCACCCGCCGCGGGCTCCTCGGTGCTCCAGATAACCGGGGCCGGGGACGGTCACGGTGTGGGCATGAGCCAGGAGGGGGCGCTTGGGTTCGCCCAGCACGGCTGGAGCTACCGCTCGATACTCGCCCACTACTACACCGGCACTTCCCTGGGTCAGCAAACGCCCGGCACCCAGGTGCGGGTGCTGCTCAGCGCCGGACGCACGCGGGCCTCCTTCTCGGGTGCGAGCCTCGCCGCCGGACACCCGCTCAATCAGGCGGCTGTCTACACCGTTACGCTCACTGGCCACGGCGTCACGCTGCGCGGCCCCGGTGTGGCGATCAGCGCGCCGAGCCTGAGTGTCACTGGGTCGGGCTCACTGCAGCTGCGCGCAACCGCCGAAAACGGTGTGGTAAACGGCTCCTACCGGGGAGCGCTTGGCTTCACGCGCTCGGGAGGAGGACTCGACGTGATCAACACACTGAGCCTCGAGGACTACGTCCGGGGCACGATCGCGGCGGAGATGCCGGCGAGCTGGCCGGCGGCGGCGCTCGACGCACAGGCGGTCGCAAGCCGCACCTACGCGATCACCGCACAGGCGGGCCCACGCGGACTGTTCGATGTATACACCGACACCCGCTCGCAGATGTATCGCGGGGTCGCCGGCGAAACACCCGCCACCAACTCCGCGGCCGCCGCTACCGCCGGAACGGTAGTCACCTACAAAGGACGCCCGGCGATCACGTTCTTCTTCGCGAGCTCGGGGGGAAAGACCGAAAACGTGCAGGACGCCTTCGGCGGCTCGGCCGAGCCGTGGTTGCGCGGAGTGTCCGACCCGTTCGATGGTGGACCGCAGCACCACTGGAGCGTGAGCATGAGCTTCGCCTCCGCGTCGGCGCGATTGGCCGGTCTGCTACGCGGGAGCTTCAGGGGCATAGAGGTGCTCAGGCGCGGCTACTCCCCCCGCATCCTCTCCGCCTACGTGCTGGGGTCGGCCGGGCGGACGCTAACGACCGGCGGCGAACTGGCAGCCCGGCTGGGGCTGTATGACTCCTGGGCCTACTTCAGTGTGCGCACGCCCCACGGGCTGACACCGGAGCCCGATTTGAGCTCCTCCGCGCCGACGTCTCCTCAGACCAGCCCAAGCCCACCGGCAGAACCGGTGGGTGTCGCCCAGGGCGGTACGAGCGCCGAATAGAGCGTTACCGAGGCTGGGTACATCCGTCCGGGGCGCACGGGATGGTTGCGGCGGCGCCCTGCTCACGCCGAGAACCACACCATGACCCCGCGTTTCCTTCTCGCCGTGCTTTGTGCCTGCGCGCTCACACCCGCGACTGCCGTCGCTTCGACGGGCACATACGAACAGATCGACTGGGTCCGCAGCTCCGCGACAAAGTTCGTCTCCGCCGAGCTGACAGGGGACGGTGCGGGCGCCTGCGCGATCCTGAACGCCCCGCTGCAGAGGGAAAGCCACCACCGCACCTGCAGGCAGCGGTGGGACGCGCGGCTGGCCAAGCTCCTACACCAGCCGGGCGCTGCCGGCAGGCTACGCCGCGATGCCCACGCGATCCCCTCGGCGAAGGTGACAGTGCAAGGCAACCTCGCCTCGATCGAACTCCCGGTCGCGCTGCTCGGTGCGCAGAGCCGCTTCCTCTGGACCGACAACTGCTGGATGCTCGAGCGCTGAACGCGCGAGCGGGTGAGCCTGGGCCCGTCGGCGATACCCCTCAGGCGCCAGACGCATACCCTGCGCGGATGGCGCCGCTCCTGATCGCCGATGTCCCCTGGCTCCTGTATCGCTCCTACTTCGCGCTGCCCAAATCGATCGTCGATGGGGAGGGACGGCCCGTAAACGCCCTGCTCGGGACGGTCAACGCGTTGCTGGCCGTTATGCGCACCCATCCGGTTCGGGCCGTGGCCGCCTGCATGGGAGCGGAGCAGGCCGCCTACCGGGTCGAGCTCTATCCCCCGTATCACGCGCAT
>DATBPE010000061.1:0-53111 GCA_036561505.1 Solirubrobacteraceae bacterium | reverse complement strand
CCACCCCAGATCCCCTGGACATCACCGCCAACCTGCGCGCGCCGCTGGTGATCGCCGATGGACGTGGATACCAGGTGATAAACACCGCGCCGGAGGCCTCGCTGCGGGCCCCTCTATTCGTGCTGCCGCCACAGCCACCGGCGGAGAATTCCCAGACCGTCGACGCCGCTTAGCAGCATCCGCGGTTCCCGATCGGGCTGGGGCGTTCCGATCTTTTCCCAATCGGTTCATAATCGGTCGCGATGCTGATACTCGCGCGTCGGCCCGGAGAGCGCGTCGTTATCGGCGACGAAGTCCTGGTCACCGTAATCGAAATCAAAGGCCAAACGGTTCGCCTCGGGATCGCCGCACCCCAGGGGATCTCCATTTACCGCGAGGAGATCTGGATCGCGGTCAGGGAGGAGAACCGCGCCGCTGCCGCCTCGGCGGATGCGTTGCCCCAAGCCCCGCTACCGGCCCCCGTCGATCAGGGCTCCGAGAGCGATCCCGAGTAGATAGGACCGCTAGACGCTCGGCGTCAAGGCGGGCTGGAGCGCCGGCGCTCGAGAGGGGCGGGGCGCCCGTGGTCTGGCGCGCAGCACCGTGCCGTGCCGCGGAGAGAAGGTGACGTTGCGGCGAACCACCCGCTCGGCCCGTGAGGTGGTTGGGTACAACGTGCGGGTGCGTAGGATCGTCTGTAGCGCTATCCGCATCTCGAATTCGGCGAATGTGGCTCCCAGGCAGCGGCGCACGCCGCCACCGAACGGGATCCAACCTGGTCCTCCGGCGGGCGCATCGAGAAAGCGCTCGGGTGAAAACGCATACGGCTCGGGGTAGAGGTCCGGCCTGGTGTGAGTGAGCCATATGGCCGGTGTGACGTCGGTTCCGGCGGGGAGACTCAGCGAGCCGACGTTCAGATCGGATTGCAGACGTCTTCCGGCCAGCGGCACCACCGGGCGCAAGCGCAGCGTCTCGCACACCACCGCGCGCAGATAAGCGTCCTCGCCTTCGTCCACCTCTCGGGTCAGGCGCGCGAGCACAGAAGGGTGACGAAGGAGCAGATCAAAGCTCCAGGCCAGGGCGGTCGCGGTGGTCTCGTGACCGGCGAGCAGAAGCGTGATCAGTTGATCACGCAGATCACGATCGCTCATCGTGCTGCCATCCTCCAGATGTGCGCTGAGCAGCAGCGAGAGAATGTCAGAGCGCCCCTGGGAGGCAGGATCAGCGCGGCGCTCGGCGATCTCGGCAAGCAGCAGATCGTCGATTTCGCCAAGGACCGTCTGCAACCGCGCCAGCGGGTCCCCACGCCCCATACGACTGGCGAGCAAAACACGGAACTGAAGTCCAAAGGATGAGGATTCACCGAGCAGCAGCGGAAGTCGCTCGCGCAAATGCTGGCTGCGTGGCGAGTCGCTGATGCCGAAGATGGCGCGCAGTATCACCTCGAGCGTGATCGCCTGCATCCGCGGGTGGATCGCAAATTGTTGATCCTCGGGCCAGCTCGCGATCTCCGCTTCGCTGACCTGGCGAACGATCTCCTCGTAGGAGCGCATTCGCTCACCGTGGAAGGGCGGCAGCATCAGCTTGCGCCGCTCCAGATGCTCACGACCCTCAAGCAGCAGCACCGAGCTGGGACCGAGCACCGGGAGCAGCGCGATCGTCCGCCCCGGCGGCAGGCCATGCTCTTGGGAGCTATAGAGGGCGCGGATGCTCGCGGGGTCCGAGAGCATCACCATCGGCCGCTCGAACCCCAAGAAGCGCACACTGAACGCGTCGCCGAAGCGTCGCCGGCAGGACTCCATGAAGGCGATCGGGCGTATCAGCCACTTGATCGTCTGTATCGCAGGGGCCTCAGAGGGGCCTGCTGGCAGAGTGCTCACGGCTAAAGCCTCCCACACCCCGAGCCTTCGCGCGGCGCCCTGTACGCGGTGAGCAATCTACTCCCGGAGAGTAGAACCGCGTGAGGGCGGGTAGAGATCTAAATAGCCCACTTATCGAATTCGACCTCGCGACCGGGGGGGTCGCGGCTCTCAGGAGGTCGAGATGAACTTTTACAGGCGACTGTTGCTGGTGTGCGTGCTGGCTTGCGCGATCGCCGGCACGGCTCTCGTGTCGATGGCTCAGGCCGCCGAAGAATTCGGGGTATCGAAGTGGGAAGCCGGAACCTGCAAGGAGTCCGCGTGCAGCATCGAAGGCAAAGCTCCCGCAGCGGAATTTTATACCCAGGCAGCGGGGCATCCGAACTTCGGGATCACCGATTTCGCATTTGGCTACAAAGAAGTCCTCGGGGCGAAGGAGCCGATAGATCACGTCAAGGACGTGCGCGTCGACCTTCCCCCAGGATTGGCTGTCAATCCCGAAGCTGTGGAAGAGTGCTCTGAAGCGCTCGTCGAGAAATTCCAGTGTCCCAAAACCGCTCAAGTGGGAGAAGACGAAGCGGTTGGAACCGCCGAACTGACACTGGGTTTGAAGACGACCGTGACCGAACATTTTCCCGTCTTCAATATTGAACGCAAGCCCGGCGAGCCCGCCCGGTTCGGCGTCGAGGTCACCAGCGCAACGCTAGAACTGGCCGAAGGCGCGACGGGACACAAACTCCGAAGCGTGATCTACCTGGAAGGCGCCATCAGCTGGCACCAGGAACCGGAAACCGGCGAAAGCACTGCAGTGCCGACCGGCGATTACCACGAGTACTTCGAGATCAAAGAAATACCCACCGAACCGGAAATCGTGGAGTCCAGGCTGATCTTCTGGGGTGTGCCGCACGAACACGAACTGCTCTCCCCCAACAACGCCTTCCTGACGATGCCGAGTTCCGCACAGGCGTGCGCGAGCCCATCGATCACATACCTGCACGTCGACTCTCACGAACACCCGGGGCAATTTCAGCTCTACAAGAGCGAAACGCGACTGGAAAACGGCACGCCGATCACGGCCACCGGCTGCCAGTCGTTGCCCTTCTCGCCGGGGCTCTCGCTGACGCCTCAAACGACGCAGTCGGATCTGCCCGACGGGGCGGGGGTGGACCTGCACCTGCCGCAGTTCATCGACGAACCGAGCAAGACCAGCTCACCGGACCTGCAGAGCGCCCAGGTGACGCTGCCTGAAGGTATGACCATCGACCCGTCCGCGGCAAATGGCCTCGTTGCATGCACCAACCAGCAGATAAAGATCGCCACCAACGAACCGATCGAATGTCCCGCCGGCTCTGAACTCGGCGAAGCCTCGGTCAACGCACCCGGTATCCCCAACGGCTCCCTGAAAGGAACCGTCTACCTGGCGACACCCGAAGGCACACAACCGGAATCGGGCAAGGAGTTCCGGGTCTTCCTGGCTGGCGAATCCAGCCTGTATGGGGTTGGGTTGCGCCTGGAAGGCCAGATCAGAGCGAACAGCCAAACGGGCAGGCTGACCGCGACGTTCGCGAACAACCCCGAGGTGCCCTTCGAAGATGTGATCCTTCACTTCAAGCAGACGGCAAGGACGCCGCTCGCGAACCCGCTCAGCTGCGGTGGCACCGAACCACTGGCGTCCCTGACCCCCTATAGCGGCCAGCCGCCAACGGCGGCTCAGGCCAACTCCTTCTCGGTCGACTTCGACGGCCAGGGTGGGATCTGCCCGAACCCGCTGCCGTTCAGCCTGGGACAGAGCACGCACAGCGCGAACTCGACCGCCGGCGCCTACAGCTCGTTCACCCTCAACCTCACCCGTGCCGACGGACAGCAGTACCTGGGCCGCGTACAAGCCACCCTGCCCCCCGGTCTGCTCGGTGACATTCCAGCTGTCACTCTCTGCGCAGAAGCGCAGGCAAACGCCGGTACGTGTTCGGTGGCGAGCAAGATCGGCACCGCGTCCGTCGCCGCCGGATCGGGCGGCGAACCGTTTGCGCTGTCGGGTCCGGTGTATCTGACGGGCCCCTACGACGGTGCCCCATACGGACTTTCGATCGCCGTCCCGGCCGTTGCCGGTCCTTTCAATCTGGGTACCGTTGTGGTGCGTGCCCAAATCAGCGTTGACCCGAACACGGCGCGCATCATCGTCGGCACGCCCGCCTTCGGATCGCCTGGCTCGCTGCCCGCGGTGGTGGGAGGCGTCCCGGTACGCCTGAAGAGCGTCAGCCTTGCCGTGGAACGTGAAAAGTTCATGTTCAATCCAACCAACTGCGGTGCGCTAAAAACCGAAACGACGCTGACCTCCACCGCCGGTGCGCTGGACGGCGCTTCGAGCCCCTTCCAGGTCGGTAATTGCAGCTCGCTGCCATTCAAGCCGAAGTTCACCGTTTCGACGAGCGCCAAGACGTCTCTTCTGAACGGCGCGAGCCTGAAAGTAAAGTTGACCTCGGGCGCCGGCCAGGCGAACATCCACGAAGTCCACGTCGAACTGCCAAAGCTCCTGGTGGCACGACTCTCCACACTGCAGAAAGCCTGCCCGGATAAGACGTTTGACGTCAACTCCGCCGGCTGTCCGGCCGCTTCCAAGGTAGGTGTCGCCACCGTCTCGACCCCCGTGCTGCCCGGGAAGCTGACAGGCCCGGCCTACCTGGTGAGTCATGGCGGGGTCGCTTTCCCGGATCTCGAGCTGATCCTCTCCGGTGATGGAGTGACCGTGATCCTGGATGGCAAAACAGACATCAAAGGCCCAATCACATCGAGCACGTTCAGCGCGATCCCGGATGTCCCGATCAACGCCTTTGAACTGACACTGCCGACCGGGCGCTACTCGGCGCTCGCGGGTACTGGCGACCTCTGCACCAACAAGCTGATCGTGCCGACGGTGATTACCGGCCAGAACGCCGCCAAGATCACCCAAGCGACGAAGATCTCAGTAACCGAATGTGGAGTGATCATCACATCTCACAAGGTCAAAGGCGATACCTTGACGCTCAAGGTCAAGACGCCGGCGGCGGGCCGCGTGAGTATCGCTGGCGGGAAGTTCAAGCGCCTCACCAGGAAGGTCAGCAAGGCCACCACAGTGACCTTGAAGGTGAAGCTATCCAAGAAGGGGCTCACCGCCCTTCACCGCAAAGGCAAGCTGAAAATAAAGGTGCGCGTCGGCTTCGTGCCCAAGGAGAAGGGCGCCACCTCGAAGGCGTCCGCGAACGTGAAGTTCAAGCGTTAAGCGCCTACCGGGTGCCGGCAAGTCAGCACCGCCGGCTGAGTCACCCATGACTGGGGGCCGGCGACCGTGACAGCGCGTGGGGTTTACGCGGTGCATTGGGTTCTCGCACGCAGCCGTCCAGGCCATCGGTTCTGAGTATGTGCGTATAACCGGACGAATCGGGGTAACGAAGCTCTAGTTTCGCAAAATCGACTCCAGGGTCGGGGTCATCATTGGAGGTTGGGATGAAGCCGGTTTTTGCATGGGGGCTCACTGCTCTGCTCGTAACGCTCGCGACCGCTGTCAGCTCGGCGTCGGCCGCGGACTTTGGGGTGGCCAAATTCGAAGCTGGTACGTGTAACAGCGACGCGCCGCCAGTGGCAGAATGTTCCTATACCGCGCCCGAATCCCAGTTCTACACCCAGGCTGCCGGACACCCGCCGATTGGGCTAACGGGTTTTGAAGTAAACACAGAACCATCTGGTCTGCTCGGAAACAAGAAGCCGATCGGGAACGTCAAGGACGTGAGGGTCGATATCCCGCCGGGTCTGAGCGTAAATCCCCAGGCCACCTGCTCGGGCTCAGGACCCGGAACCTGCGCGGAAAAGGGCGGGCAGTGCACGCAGGAACAGTTCAAACAGTCTGTTGTCGCCTGTCCTGCAACGTCAAAGGTCGGCGAAGATGAAATCGACGGCGTCGTGGCGGGCGTGGGCATAGAACACGTCTCAGTGCCAATGTACGACCTGGTGCCTCCCGAAGGAGTTCCGGCCGAGTTCGGGCTCGATGTCGAACTAGGGCCCGTCAAGACCAAGATCGTGATCGTTGGCGGTCTCAGCTGGTATCACGAAGCTGAAACGAGTGAAGATAGCGGCGTGACGACAGGTGATTACCACGAGTACTTCACTATCAAGGAAGTCCCGAAGGAAATCGAAATCGTAAAGACCCGGCTGAAGTTCACCGGTACGGCAGGAAGCGGCACTTTCATAACCTTGCCGAGCGTGTGCAATACACAGACCTCCTACCTACATGTCGACTCCTACACCAGCCCCGGGGAATTCCTCGCCTACCCAACCCTCTCGGGCTATCCGCCTAAGGCGATCAGTGTCGGTGGCTGCGACAAAGTTCCGTTTGCACCCGACCTATCGTTGAGCCCAGGCAAATCAGAAGAAGGGCCCGATAAGCCCGACGGGATCACCACCGACCTGCATGTGCCACAAAGTGAAAGCGCCGCGCAGCTGAACAGCTCAGACGTTCAAAACGCGAGCGTTACGCTGCCCGAAGGACTGACGATGAACCCCTCGGCCGCCCACAGCGTGCAGGCCTGCACTTCCCAGCAGATCAAAATCGGAACCAACCAAACCGTCGAATGCCCGAAGGCCTCAGAAATCGGAACAGTGGAAATAGACACTTCGATGCTGCCCGCGAAAGCGCTACAGGGAAGCATCTACCTGGCCGCTCCGTCTGGCACCCCGATCACAGGGCCACCGTACGCGGTCTATGTGGCAGCGGAATCTAAGCAGTACGGAGTCGGGGTGCGCCTGCAGGGAACGGTGACGCCAAATCCACAGACCGGCCAGCTGACGACCACGTTCGAAAACGCGCCGCCCCTGCCGTTTGATCACTTCGTCCTTCATTTCAACGGCGGCGAACACGCGCCGCTTGCAAACCCGCTGGTGTGCGTCCCACAGCCGCTTTCGAGCCTCACCCCTTACACGGCCTCGTTCATCGGTGGAGGTCCGGCGAGCGTTGCGCTCGGCTCGCCGTTCAGTGTGGGCACGGGCAGTCTCTGTTCCTCAAGCGCACCGTTCTCGCTCTCCCAGAACACTCAGAGTTCGAGCTCGAGTGCTGCCGCCCACACGTCCTTCACGCTGAACCTCTCCCGTGCCGAGGGGCAGCAGTACCCATCGCGGGTTTCCACCGTGCTGCCTGCCGGTCTGGTTGGGCCAGTTCCGGCGGTGACGCTCTGCGGCGAACCGCAGGCCAAGCTTGGGAGTTGCTCGGAAGCGAGTCGCATCGGCACGGCCAACGTGACCGCCGGTTCCGGCGATCCCTATCCGTTCTCGGGACCGGTCTATCTGACGGGCCCATATGAAGGTGCCCCCTACGGTCTGTCGATACCGGTGGCGGCCAATGCCGGACCGTTCGCGCTGGGCACGCTTGTCACCCGCGCCCAAATCAACGTTGACCCGCACACGGCTCGACTGATCGTCTCAAGCGTTCTGCCGAGCGTCTTTCAGGGCGTGCCGTTGCGTCTGCGCCAACTCAGCGTCACCGTCGATCGCGCAAAGTTCCTGTTCAACCCGACCAACTGCGGGGCGCTGTCGACCGATACGACGCTCACCTCGACGATGGGCGCCATACAGACCCTCTCGAGTCCCTTCCAGGTCACCGGCTGTGGATCGCTGCCCTTCAAGCCGAAGTTCACAGTGTCGACGACCGCCCAGAGATCCCGCATGAAGGGTGTCACCCTGACCGTCAAACTGACTCAGAGCCCCGGCGAAGCGAACATCCGCGAAGTCCACGCCGAACTGCCAAAGCTGCTACCGGCGCGACTGACGACGCTGCAGAAGGCATGTGTCGCGGCCACCTTCGAAGCGAACCCAGCGAGTTGTCCGGCGGCCTCGAAGGTGGGTAAAGCAAGGGTCAGCACACCGGTCCTGGCGGGCAAGCTGACCGGGCCGGCCTATCTGGTCAGTCACGGCGGAGTCGCCTTTCCGGATTTGGAGATGATCCTCACCGGCGACGGCGTGACGGTGATCCTCGACGGCAGGACCAACATCAAGAGCGCCATCACCTCGAGCGCGTTCAGCTCGGTCCCGGATGTGCCAATCAACTCGTTTGAATTGACCTTGCCCTCCGGACGTTACTCGGCGCTGGGAGCGACCGGTGAACTCTGCTCGAAGAAGCTGATCATGCCAACCACGATCGTCTCGCAAAACTCAAAGACAATCAAACAAAACACCAAGATCTCCGTACAGGGCTGCCCGCCGCGGATCATCACAAAGACGGTGAGGGCGAACACCGTCACGCTGAGGGTCGCGGTTCCTGCCGGCGGGCGGATCAGCGCCGGCGGAGGCGATCTCACCAGAGCAAGCAAGAGACTCGCCAAGGCCGGCCACGCGACCCTGAAGATGACCCTCTCAAAGAAAGGGCTTGTGGCCCTGGGTAAAAAGGGCAAGCTGAAGGTCCGGCTGCTGGTCAGCTTCATCCCGAAGACAGGCGCTCACTCGAAGATCCACACCGAGCTGCGATTTCGCTAGACAACGGCGCCGCTTCATCGAGACGGTCGGGCCGTGCATCCGGCTCGATCGCTTGGGTCTACACTGTTAGTGGTTTTGGAGGCCAGCCGGTTACGTGCGACCCGGCGAGCTTCACACCCCTTACATTGCGGAGAGGGCTTTCCTCATGGGTACGGATACCTCAGAGCAAGCGACCGTCGGTCGTCGCACGTTGCACAGCATCAGACGACTGGCGCTCCTGGCCGAGGAGGCCACAGATCCCGAGGCGGTGTTCCGATCGCTCGCGGGCGAGCTGCTTGCACTGCTTCAGGCCGAGGAGATCCATGTCCATCACCTGTCGGGATCGGGTGCGGAGGGTGAGCTTGTCGTCGTCTACATGTTCGACGGTGAAGGCCGACTCAGCTATCTGGCTCCGCGCGACGAGCGCGCTCCGGGAGTCAGCTGGGTGGCCAGTACCGGCCGCAGCTTCCAGGCCTCAAACCAGCGCGAGCTGAGGGCCAGTGTCCCGCGGCTGGCGGATGTGGACGGCGCACGAGGGCGTGAGCCGATCAGCTGCGCGCTGTTGGTGCCGCTGACCCTCGGCGGTGAGACCCAAGCGGTTGTCGTGACGGTTCGCCGCTCCGGGCATGCCTTCGAGCAATCCTCAGTCGAGCTGGCCGAGACGCTTGTGGATCAGGCCGCCACCGCACTCGCTCTGCTGCGAGCCCGCGCCGAGGCCGGTACCGATCCGGTCGCCGGCTGCATGAATCGCCGCGCCATGCGCCAGCGCATACACGAGGAGATCGGGCGCGCCTACCGCACCGACAGCCCGCTTGCGTGTCTGCTGATCGATCTGGACAACTTCAAGTCAGTCAACGACGACCACGGTCACCAGGCGGGTGACGCGGTTCTGCGCGAAGTCGCCCAGGCTCTGCAGGGGGAGTTCCGCGCGTTTGATCGAGTCGCCCGCTACGGCGGAGACGAGTTCGCGGTGATCCTGCCCAACACCGATCTGCAGAACGCCGCGGCGGCCGCGCAGCGTGCTCTGGAGTCGCTTTCGAAGTTGCGCTCGTTCGGCAGCGCCCTGGGGGTGGGGGCGTCGATCGGCGTGGCGCAGTGGCGGGCACCGATGAGCACCGATGAGCTGTTGGCGGCGTGCGACGAGGCGCTTCTGCGCTCAAAGCGCGAGGGTAAGGGACGCGTCACTCGCGCCGCCTAGCCGCGTGCGGCCCCTCAGGGGCTGAGCCCCGAGTTCACCGACGCCTGTCCGGGACTCCGCGCGCTGATCAGCCACAGCATCAGTATCGACCCCGTGATCAGGGCTAGATCGGCGAGATTGAAAGCCAGGCCGCTGCCCTTCAGGTTGATGAAATCGGTGACCGAGCCCTGGCTCACACGATTGATCAGATTGCCTATTGCCCCGCCGAGCAAGAGGCCGATCGGCAGCCAGATCACACTATGAGCGAAGCGGCGCCCGACAGCTTGGCGCTTGGGATGGCGCGAGGAGTAGAAGAGCAGGCTGAAAGACACCACCAACGCCAGAACGGCGGCGATGGTCAGGATCAGTCTGAGCTCCTCGCCGACGAAACCGACGCCGTCGACATAGTTGTGGTTGTGCACGTTTACAAGAGTGATCCCGGGCACGAACCGCAGACGGTGGCCCTGCAGGATCGAGCTGTTGACGACGCTCTTGGTCAGCTGGTCGAGGCAGAGCACGACGAGCGTCACCGTTAGGACCCGAACCCAGGCGACACGTCCGTGCATCGAATCGATTTTACCCCCGTAGTGGTTTGCACTCGACGATCTGGAGGAGTTTTCGGCTATCGGCACGCGGCTGATCTGTTGGCAGAGCGCTGCAAATAGCACTGAGTGACACCGTCGAGTGGACTGGCCCGCCTACACCGATCGGGGCCGGGCGAGCGTTGATTCTTGGCCGCGCCCCAATGGCCTGTCGGTGCTCGGCGGCTTGCTCTGCGAAACTGCAGAGTGATCCCCTAGACACCAAAGACGGCCAGGAGGCGCCCCCAATGTCGCAGAACAGCTTTGGCGCGAAGGACACGCTGGCGCTCGCCGGGCAAGGCCACGAGATCTTCCGCCTCGACGCTCTGCAGCAGCACTACGACGTCGCGCGACTGCCGTTCTCGCTGAAGGTGCTGCTCGAGAATCTGCTGCGCACCGAGGGCAACGGATCGGTCGACCCGGCGGACATCGAGGCGCTCGCCCGCTGGGACGCAAAGGCGCAGCCGAGCAAGGAGATCGCGTTCACGCCCGCGCGAGTGCTGATGCAGGACTTCACCGGCGTGCCAGCCGTGGTCGACCTCGCGGCGATGCGCGACGCGATCGCACAGATGGGCGGCGACGCCGCGCAGATCAACCCGCTTGTGCCCGCGGAGCTGGTAATCGACCACTCCGTGCAGGTCGACGCGTTTGGCACGCGCGACGCCTTCCGCGTAAACGCCGAGCGCGAGTTCGAGCGTAACCAGGAGCGCTACGCGTTCCTGCGCTGGGGACAGGGCGCGTTCGACGACTTCGCGGTGGTGCCTCCGGACACGGGGATCGTTCACCAGGTCAATCTCGAGTACCTCGCACGCGTCGTCTTTCCAAACGAGAAGACCGGCCAGGCCTATCCGGACACGCTCGTCGGCACCGACTCGCACACGACGATGATCAACGGCCTCGGTGTGCTCGGCTGGGGTGTGGGGGGAATCGAGGCGGAGGCGGCGATGCTCGGCCAGCCGATGTCGATGCTGATTCCGCAGGTGCTCGGCTTCAGGCTGCACGGCGAGCTGCCGGAGGGCACGACAGCGACCGACCTCGTACTGACCGTCACGCAGATGCTGCGCGGGCATGGCGTGGTGGGCATGTTCGTGGAGTTCTACGGCGCCGGGCTGGCGGGTCTGCCGATCGCCGACAGGGCGACAATCGGCAACATGTCACCGGAGTTCGGCTCCACCTGCGCGATCTTCCCGATCGACGCGGAGACGCTGAAGTATCTACAGCTGTCGGGACGCTCCCCGGAGCAGATCGCACTGGTGGAGGCGTATGCCAAGGAGCAGGGCCTTTGGCACGACGAGCATTCCGAGCAGCCGACCTACTCCGAGGAGATCGAGCTCGACCTAGGCGCCGTGGAACCGAGCCTGGCTGGGCCCAAGCGCCCGCAGGATCGTGTCGCACTGAGCGAGGCTCAGGGCTCCTTCAGGCGGGCGCTGCGCGACTACGTGCCAAGCGACGGTGACCAGGCCGACGCCCAGGACGAGGCGCTCGCCGAGTCCTATCCGGCCTCGGACCCGCCGGCCAACGGGGCACCCGGGCACGCACCGCTCACCGGGGTCTCCCAGTCGCACCTGCCCGAGGGCGGCGCGGCCACGGCGCTGCCCCACAACGGGACCGCAACGACCGTGACGGCCAACGGCGAGACATTTGAGCTCGACCACGGGCACGTGGTGATCGCCGCGATCACCAGCTGCACGAACACCTCGAACCCGTCCGTGATGATCGGGGCCGGCATCCTCGCGCGCAACGCGTTGGCAAGGGGGTTGAAGAGCAAGCCATGGGTGAAGACCTCGCTTGCCCCCGGGTCGAAGGTGGTCACCGAATATCTCGATCGCGCGGGTCTGACCGAGCCGCTGGAGCAGCTCGGCTTCAACCTCGTGGGTTACGGCTGCACAACCTGCATCGGCAACTCTGGGCCGCTCTCGCCGGAGATCTCAGAGGCGGTCAACGAGGCCGACCTAGCGGTCGTCTCCGTGCTGTCGGGCAACCGCAACTTTGAGGGCCGCATCAACCAGGACGTGAAGATGAACTACCTGGCCTCGCCGCCGCTGTGCGTCGCCTACGCGCTCACCGGCACGATGGACGCCGACATCGTCGGTGAGCCGCTCGGCCAGGACGAACAGGGCAGGGACGTGTACCTGAAGGATATTTGGCCGTCCGAGCAGGAGATCGCGCAGACGATCGGCGAAGCGGTGCGCGCGGACATGTTCCGTAAGAGCTACGGCGAGGTGTTCGCGGGCGACGAGCGCTGGAACAGCTTGCAGGTCCCGACCGGCGAGCGCTTCGCCTGGGAGGAGGACTCGACTTACGTGCGCCTGCCGCCGTACTTCAAGGACATGCCCGCCGCCCCGCCGCCGCTAACCGACGTGAGCGACGCACGCGTGCTCGCGCTGCTGGGCGACAGCGTCACCACCGACCACATCTCCCCGGCGGGCTCGATCAAGCGCGACAGCCCCGCGGGCGAGTACCTGCAAGCGTTGGGCGTGGCGCCGAAGGACTTCAACTCCTACGGCTCGCGCCGCGGCAACCACGAAGTGATGATGCGCGGCACGTTCGCCAACATCCGCCTGCGCAACCAGCTCGGGGGTGGGCGGGATCCTCTTCCGGAGGGTGGCGTGACCCGTCACCTTCCCGACGGCGGACAGATGTCGATCTACGACGCTGCGATGCGCTACGCCGAGGAGGGCATCGAGCTGGTCGTGCTCGCCGGGGAGGAGTACGGGTCGGGCTCTTCGCGCGACTGGGCGGCGAAGGGCACGAAGCTGCTGGGTGTGCGCGCGGTGATCGCGCAGAGCTTCGAGCGCATCCACCGCTCCAACCTGGTCGGCATGGGCGTGCTTCCGTTGCAGTTCCCTGACGGTGAGAGCGTTCAGTCACTAGGACTGAGCGGCGAGGAGGTCTTCTCGATCGAGGGCGTCACGACGGCCGCCGAGGCCGCGGAAGCAGGCGGCTCGCGCCGCGAGGTGCAGGTGCGCGCGCGACGCGACGACGGCGAGACGGTGAGCTTCCACGCGCGCGTGCGCATCGACACGCCCCGCGAGGCGGAGTACTTCCGTCACGGGGGGATCCTCCAGTACGTCCTACGCGGGCTGCTTGGATCGTGAGCGATCAGAACCTGATGCCGGAACTGTTGGGCGATCTGCTGCGCGCTCATGGCCCGTCCGGATACGAGACTCGCCCGGCCGCCGTATGGCGCGAGGCGGCGGCAGCCTTTGCCAGCGTCAGCACCGATGTGGTTGGAACTCCGACCGCGCTGCTTACCGGGCGCGGCTCGCGTCGGCTGGTGGTGATGGGGCATATCGATGAGATCGGGTTGATCGTCACGCACATCGACGACGAGGGCTTCCTGTGGTTTGGGCCGATCGGAGGCTGGGACGCGCAGGTGCTGGTCTCCCAGCGGGTGTTGTTGAGCACTCGCGCGGGTGAGCTACCCGGTGTGGTTGGACGCAAGCCGATCCACTTGCTGCGCGATGAGGAGCGCAAGAAGGTGCCTGAGATACGCGATCTGCACATCGACATCGGAGCACGCGACGGTGAGCATGCGCGCGAGCTGGTGCGGGTCGGGGATGTGGCGGTGATCGCAGCCGATCCCCTGGAGCTGCCAAACGGCAGGCTCGTCTCGCGGGCGCTCGACAATCGGCTGGGTTCCTATGTTGCCCTCGAGGCCGCGCGGCTGGTTGCACAGGCCGGCGGTGGAGAGTGGGAGCTAGTCGCGGTGGCCGCCGCTCAGGAGGAGACGACCTTCGGTGGATCGCGCACGAGCGCCTTCGCTCTCGAGCCCGACGCGGCGATCGTTATCGACGTGACTCATGCCACCGACGCGCCCGGGATCGAGGTCAAGCAGACCGGCAAGCACGAGCTCGGGTCCGGTCCGGTGCTGAGCCGCGGCGGTCCACTGCATCCAAGACTCTTCGAGCTGCTCTATGACACGGCCGAGCGCGAAGGGATCGCCTGCACGGTCGAGGCGCTCGGGCGCAACACGGGCACAGACGCCGACGCGGTGCATCTGAGTCGCGGGGGCGTACCGACGGCGCTGGTGTCGATTCCCCTGCGCTATATGCACTCGCCCGTTGAACTGGTTCAGCTCAGTGACGTCGACGCGGCCGTGAAACTGGTCGGGGCCGCGGCCTTGAGCATGAACAGCGATACCTCGCTAGTCAGGTAGAGCCAGCGGTGGCGAGGACTGCACGTGGACGGTCTCGAGAGCCGCTTGGATCGTTTGCGCCATCTGGTCCCACATGATCATGTGACCACATTCTGGCCAGGTCTCTGAACGGGCGTGGCCAGGTAGTTCGCTCATCGAGCGCGAGCGGTTGGCCGGGGCGACGTGGTCACGCTCGCCCCAGATCACCCTGATCGCAACCGTGGCGGGTATCAGGTGTCCGTCGGTGAAACGCAGCTTGCGCGTTTGGCGAAAGTGCTCCGGGAAGTGCTTCGAGGCGATCGCCGCGCGAGCACTTTGGAGAGCAAGCTGTCGCGGCAGCTCCTGCGCCTGGGCGGATATCCATCCCAGTCCAGCGCGGCGTCCCAGCGGGCGTGCGAGAGATTTCTCCACGATGCTCGGGCCGAGCAGCCGACCAAGCCGCCAGCTCGCGCTCAACCCGATGTCGGTCAATAGCGGCGAGCGGCGGCGCCACAGCCCGGCCGGCGCCAGCGCGAGCACGGAGCTGACCTGTCCGAGCTTGGCCAGCTCGAGCGCTGTCCAGCCCCCGACTGAGTGGCCGAGGACCGCCGGTCTGTGCAGTCCCAGCTCCGCCAAGAACTCGCTGAGGTCCAGAGCGAAGGCGGGCGGGGTGAACGATGTTGGCGGCGAGAGGCCGTGGGCCGGCAAGTCGACCCTGATCACCTCGCAGTGGGCGCTCAGCTGAGTGATAATCGGATCCCACACCTCTCGAGAGCTGTTCGTGCCATGCAACAGCAGCAGCGGGGCACCCTCTCCCTGGCGGTCGAAAGCGAGCATGTAAACAAATGTATACCGAGCGGGGTGCGCCCGTCAAGGAGCGTCTGCTCGCCGCCACGATCACCTGTCTTCGCCGCAAGGGGTTCGAGGCCACAACCGCCCGCGACATCGCCGCTGAGGCCCATGCCAACCTGCGCTCGATCGGCTATCACTACGGCTCCACACGAGCTCTGCTGCTAGCAGCGATATCAGCGAACTGGCGCAGCTGGCTGGCGCCACTGATCAGCGCTGCCGCTGACACCGAGCTCGAGCCCAGCGAGCGCCTGCGAGTGGGTATGGAGCTCTTCGTGACCGAGCTACAGGAGAACGCCGCGATCGTCCGGGCATGGTTGGAAGCCGTGGCGATCGCCCATCGCGACGACCAGTTGCGCCAGGTCTTGAGCGCCAATCAGCTGGAGTTCAGCGCCGCGCTGGCCCAGACGTTGGCCCAGGCTGGCGAGAACGATCCGCATGTTCGGGCGGCGGCGATCATCAGTGTGTGCGACGGCGCGATCGTTCGCTATCTACTGCATGGCTGCACTCCCGCGCCGCGGGAGATTGCCGAGGCCGCCGCCGCTGGACTGGCCAACTGCTAGCTCGCGGTGCGCGAGAGGACCCTCAGTCGTTGGTCAGTTCGCTGAACGACTTGATCTCATACGGGGCGCCGGGCGTGCCGCCGAGCGCGACGAGGCGCAGACCCTCCGGACCGGAGTAGATCTTGCGCCGAGCGGCCGCACCCACGCGCACAACTGTGTCAGGACCGATGTCCACGTGCTCGCCGTCGACGTCGATGTGCCCGGAGCCGCGCAGAACCGCGAACACCTCCTCCTGGGACTCCTCGGCGTGATCGTGCTCGGGGTAG
The DNA here is from genome assembly GCA_036561505.1 of Solirubrobacteraceae bacterium. Classification (GTDB taxonomy): domain Bacteria; phylum Actinomycetota; class Thermoleophilia; order Solirubrobacterales; family Solirubrobacteraceae; genus Palsa-744. Next base: position 37,243 of record DATBPE010000061.1, on the reverse strand, counting down.
TCGGAGAAGTTGGGTGGTAGATCAACGATCTGCATACCGAAGGAGCTGACGCCCAGCTCGGCACGAGCCTTCTTCAGAGCACCGCCGTAGGCGGCCTGCATGTCATCGATGCGCTTTAGGGTGTAGTCGGCCATCGGCGGCACCCTAGCGCATCGTTTCCCTGACTGTCATGCGCTCTGAGCATGACGTCCGTTCACTGGCATTCCGCGCTTGCACCGATCGTGATCGTTTGGCCGTTGGTGTAGCCGAATCGTGCTTGAAATGACCATCCGTGCGGGGGGCAGGAGGTGCTGCGCAGCCAGCCAGACTTGCCGAGCACGTGAGCGTGCAGCGTCAAGAGCCAGGCCTGATCTTCGGGCAGCGGTTCGAGCAGGCCATGGGGGATCGTGAAGCTGAACTGCTGGCCGTAGGAGCCGCCGGGCTTTGAGACTGAGCCCGAGACGACCGTTTGAATCGATACCGGATCGAGGCCGACCACATAGGTCAGCAGGGTCCCGCCGGGGCCGTTGTAGAGGAGCAGTTTGAGTGGCTCCACGACACCGAGCGTGTAACCGGTCGAGGTTCCGCTGCCGATCTGAGATCCCTTCGGGCAGGCCTGTTCGCCCCTGCTTTCAAGGCTCGCGGGATTACAGAAAGGAAGCTTTGCGCCGGCGTCGCGGATGCCCTTGGGCACCAGCAGGGTGATCGTCTGGGTCGCCGGCAGCGTCGTCTCCGGCGGGCCGAGTTCCAGGCTGAAGGTCGCGTCCACGTTCTTTTCGCGCGAGGAGTGCTTCTTGGTCTTGGCATTCGCCGGGGAGCTCGCCAGCAGCCAAAGCGCAAGCCAGACGGCCGCCAAAACGATCAAGGCCCGCGGGTACGTACGCCGGGCGGCCAGTGCGGATTGAGGTGTGTCGACCATGCCCCCACCTTCCTTGACATTTGTTCAAAAGTCAAGACCAGCTCGGCTCCAAGCCGATCAGATGGGCAGCACAATGCCCATCTGGCGTGACTGAGCAAGCACGGTTCCATCGTTTGCCCAGATGACGCCGTCCTCCTCGAAGAAACCCTCTCGCAGAAGGCGCGTGCGGAACACCGCCAGGCACAGCTCCTCGGGATCATGGGAGATTCGGGAAGGCTCACGGAAGTGGACCGTGAGGTCGATCGTGGGAGCCTTGGCCGGCTCACTCAGCGCGATGAACGATGGCGGAAACCAGGCGTCGCTGAACAGGGCCAGGGAGAGGGTGTCCAGTGGTCGTGGATCGACCAGGCCCGTCCAACCCCCGACTTCCATCAGCTTCCTCGTCGCCTTGAAAGGCACGGCTCCCATGCGCGGTTGCAACACCAGCTGACGCGTGAACGGCGGGGCTCCCTCGAACAGCCCTGGCGAGGAAGACCGCTGTGGGTCAGCTTGTGCCACATCCGGCATCGGCAGATCGTTCACCTCGGGCGCCGTCCACGGCACCGAGAACGCGCTCAGGGCAAGCGCCACCAGCCGGCCGTCCTGCTCCATGGTCGCCGAGAGCGTGCTCAGCGACCGTCCTTGGCGCTCGACGGTCGTGTGGATCTCCACCGCACCCGGCACGGGCGAGCTGGCGTAGTGGACGGTAAGCGACCGCGGAGCTCTGAGCTCCTCGGCGACCGTCTCAGTCAGGGCGCGCAGGAGAATCGCGGCGATGTAGCCACCATGAGGTCCCCGGCCTGCCTGCCAGCCCTCGGCTATCTCGGCGGCGAAGCGGTCATCCCTCAGACGGCGGATTGCGGTGTCGCGATCGAAGGTACTGTCCATGGCAGCGGGCGAGGATACTTCAGGCGTGCTGATCTTGTTCGATATCGATGGAACGCTGCTGCGTGGAGCCGCCTCTGAGCACGCGCTGGCATTGCGCCGCGCGCTGCACGAGGTCTATCGAGTAGGGGATCCAGAAGGCTCTCGCGAGAGTCTGCCCACAGTCGCGTTGGCGGGGCGAACCGATCTGGAGATCGCACGCGATGTGCTGTTGCTCTGCGGGCGCTCGGCCAGGGTGATCGACAATGGGCTGGGACGGCTGGAAGAGACCTTGGTGCGCGAGTACGCTCTCTGCGCTCCGGAGGATCTCTCCGATCGCGTCGTGCCGGGAATGGACGAGCTCGTGGCCGAGCTGGCGCAGGACACCGAGATGCGACTGTCGCTCGTGACCGGCAACATCGAACCGATCGCTCGCTCCAAGCTTCGGCGGGCGGGACTGGGCGAGTACTTCGAAAGTGGCCAGGGCGGCTTTGGATCGGACTCCGAGGACCGCACGGATCTGCCGGAGATCGCTCGGCGGCGAGCCGGCACGCAGGAGAAGCCCTATCCGCGCGAGCGCACGGTCGTGATCGGCGACACGCCGAGGGACATCGCATGCGCACGAGCGGACGGTCTGCGCTGTCTGGCTGTGACCAGCGGGCCCTATACATCTGAGGAGCTCGATCACGCCGACGCAGTCGCCGAGAACACATCCCAGCTACGCGGACTGCTGCTGCGCGAGCGCCAGCGCGACGGTAGTGGACTGGACTGAGCGCTACCCGCGGCGGATCAGTCGTAGGTGATCCACCGGCAGCCGAAGAGTTTGTAGCGGGGCCGGCTCAGATGCGAGATGTAGAGATGCACCGCGCCCGACTGACAGTGGATTTCACCATGGCCGAAATGGGCATGAACGATGTCGGCCCCACCACCAGTCCAGATGTGGTTGGTGCCGTGGGCGGCATAGATGATGTCGTTGCCCGGTCCACCATATAGATAGTCCACCTGAGTGCTGGGATCACCGCTGGGCTTGAAATCTCCCCAAATCACATCGCCATCCGGTCCGGCGTGGATCGTGTTGTTGCCGTGGCCCCCGAGCAGCTCGTTGTGGGCCGGTTCGGGGCCGACGAGGACAACCAGATGGGCCTTGCCGCACGCGCTGCGCCGGAGGGAGTGGGTGTCGGCGGCGCTCGGTATCAGACGTGGATCGCTAAGCACCCCGGTCTGCCCGGAGCGGCAGTGCCACCAGGAGGCGGGAAAGCAGCCGGCGCTCTTCTGTTCCCCATTGCAGGAGTAGTTGGAATCGGTGCCATCGAAGGGGTTGTGTCCCGGGCGCGCGTCAAGCGGACGGCTCTGGTCACGCTTGTTCATCAGCAGCACACCGGTGATTCGTGGCCAACCGGCGTGGCTCGTGTTGGCGACACACACGCTCTGGGTAGCCAGCGTCAAGCCAAGCGCGAGTGGCAGTAGGACACGCCAGAGAGACCGTGAGGGACGCGCAACGGCGTTGGGTGCAGGCACGAGTGTGATCACTGAGCAGGCTGACCTAGCCACCTACGGGCCAGTTGAAAATCAAATCCCCCTCAAGGATCTCATCGGTCCTCGCCGCGCGGCGCTTGAGGCTCGCTAACTGCCCTAGGACTTTCGTCCAGCGATGGTCCTAGGAGCGCACCAGACGCTTGTAGGTGATCCGATGGGGTCGGTCCGCGGCGGCGCCGAGACGCTCGCGACGGTGGGTCTCATAGGCCTCGAAGTTGCCCTCGAACCAGACAACCTGGGAGTCGCCCTCGAAGGCCAGCACGTGCGTGCAGATGCGATCCAAGAACCAGCGATCGTGGGAAATGATCACCGCACAGCCCGGGAACGCCAGCAGCGCGTCCTCGAGCGCACGAAGGGTGTCGACGTCGAGATCGTTGGTGGGCTCGTCCAGCAGCAGCAGGTTGCCGCCGCTGCGCAGCAACTTGGCCAGATGCACGCGGTTGCGCTCGCCGCCAGAGAGCTTGCCGATGCGCGCCTGCTGGTCGGTGCCCTTGAAATTAAAGCCGGCGGTGTACTGACGCGAATTGACCTCGCGCTCGCCGACCTTGAGTTGGTCGAGGCCTTCGGAGATCTCCTCCCAGACGGTCTTCGCGGGGTCCAGCGCGTCGCGTGACTGGTCGACGTAAGCGAGCTGGACCGTGTCGCCCAGAACGAGTGACCCATCGTCTGGGGACTCCTCGCCGGTGATCATGCGAAACAGGGTTGTCTTGCCGGCGCCGTTGGCGCCGATCACGCCCACGATCCCGGCGCGGGGGAGGTCGAATGAGAGATCCTCGATCAGAAGGCGCTCGCCGAAGCCCTTGCGCAAGCCTGTGGCCGTGATCACCTGTTCGCCCAGACGTGGGCCCGGGGGGATGTGGATCTGAACCTCGTCGAGCTTGACGTTGCGCTCTTCGGAGATCAGCTCCTCGTAGCGGGCGAGGCGGGCCTTTGACTTCGTGCGCCGGCCCTTGGGGTTGGTGCGCACCCATTCGAGCTCCGCCGCGATTGTGCGCTGGCGTCCCTTCTCCGAGCGCTCTTCCTGGGCCAGGCGCGTCTGCTTCTGCTCCAGCCAGCTGGAGTAGTTGCCCTGGTAGGGGATGCCCTTGCCGCGGTCGAGCTCGAGGATCCAGCCGGCGACATTGTCAAGGAAATAGCGGTCGTGAGTGACGGCGACAACGGCCCCTTTGTATTCGGCGAGATGGCGCTCGAGCCAGTCGACAGACTCGGCGTCGAGATGGTTGGTGGGCTCGTCGAGCAGCAGCAGGTCCGGCGCGCGCAAAAGCAGCCGGCAGAGGGCCACACGGCGACGCTCGCCGCCAGAAAGCAGACTGACGTCGGCATCCGGCGGCGGCAGCCGCAACGCGTCCATCGCATACTCCAGCTGCGTGTCCAAGCTCCAGGCGTCGACCGCATCGATCTTGGCCTGGATGTTCCCAAACTCCTCGGCAGTGTCCTCCGAGTAGTTGGCAGCCAGCTCGTTGAAGCGGTCGAGCAGCGCCTTGGTCTCGGCGACGCCGTCCTCGACGTTGCCCTTGACGTCCTTGGACTCGTCCAGATGCGGCTCCTGGGCAAGCATGCCGACCGTGGCCCCCGGCGCGAGCGCGGCCTCACCGCGGTACTCCTGATCCTCCCCGGCCATGATTCGCAGGAGGGTGGACTTGCCGGATCCGTTGTAGCCGAGGACACCGATCTTGGCGCCAGGAAAGAAGGCCAGCGTCAGGTCGCTGAGCACGGTCTTTTCCGGCGGATGCAGCTTGGAAAGACGGTGCATCGTAAAGATGTACTGAGAGGACATTGGCTCAGAGAGGATAGAGGGATAGCTCCTCGCTGGCTGCGCACGACCGCTGGCGGGGGCAGCGGGCGCTAACGTGACTGAGGCGATGCCGACGAGCGTTCTGGACATAGAGCAGCATCTGCTCCTGCTGGAGCTCGATCCCCCGTTTGACAAGCGCGACGTGCAGTTGGCGCGCCGCAAGATGGCCAAGCGCTGGCACCCTGACGTAGCGCCGCAGGGCAGGCAATTCGAGCATGAGCGTCATCTGAAGGCGATCAACGAGGCGGCCGATCAGCTCGAGCGCCTAGCCGAGGGATCACGTGGAGGCAAGGTCTCCCGCAACGCGGTGCGGGCCAGCGCGCAGGCCGCACGCCAGGCGCGTGAGGAAGCGGGCAGGCGTGCGTATGAAGCCGAGCAGCGCGCTCGCGCACAGGCTCAGGACCGCGCCAAGAACGACCCATTTGGCAGCAGGGTGCCCGACCACTCCGTCGTGCATCGCTATGCGCGCTGTCTGACTTATCCAGAGTGGGGGGTGGGAACGGTCACGGGTATCTACTTCACAGGTGAGGGGGATCAGATGCAGCAGTGGGCGCGAGTGAGCTTCCAGCAGGGCGTTCGCACCGTGCCCGCCGGCAGCATGCGCTTCGTCGACTTCTCAAAGCCCGATCCAGCCGACGAGCGAGTCGAGCGTTTCATGCTCGCCGCGCAGCGGGCGATGGCCGATGGGCAGTACGCGTTGGCGGCTCAGCGGTTGATCTACGCGCGTGACGCAGAGCCCAAGAATCTGCAGGTGTTGAGGCTGTTGACGCTGGCGTTCTGGCAGACCGGCAACCTGGAGGCCGCCGCCCGCTCCGTGCGCGATTGGGCACGGACCGACAACCGGCGCCCAGCGGCGCATCGGTTCGCGGCACGCATCTACGAGGACATGGGCGCAATCGACCTCGCCGAGGAGGCGGCGGAGCGAGCTGCCGAGCGAGGGCCGACGGACGTGGGAGCCTGGGAGCGTCTAGGGCGTCTACGGCTGGCGCTCATGGACAATCACGGTGCCCTGGATGCGTTGGAGCGCGCCGCGCGTATCGGCCCGTCGCTCGAGGGTCTGTTGGATCTCGCCCTGGCACGACAGCTGTGCGGCGATCTCGGTGGGGAGATATCGGCCTGCGAGCTGGCCACTCATCTGGATCCAGAGTCTGCCCAGGCATGGTCGCGCTACGCCCACGCGCTTGCCCGTGGCGAGCTGCTCAGCGATTGCATAGCGGCCTGTGAGCGCTCACTTGAACTCGAGGACGACCCTGAGGTCAGCGAATTGCTAGAGCGAACCCGCTCGCTGGTGCCGCGGGTTCTGCCCGCCGCCTAACTGCGTCCTACAGGATGTTGACCGCGCGCGAGAAGATCAGACCGATCGTCAGCAGCGAGACGATCGCCTGTATGCCCATGATCGCCTTGGCCATGGCGGTGAGCGGCATCGTGTCCGTTGGCGAAAACGCGGTGTTGTTGGTGAGCGACACATACAGATAGTCGATGAACATCGGCCGCCACTCGAGCGGCTCGATGCGGTCGTCTGACATCTGCGGAAACAGGAAATCCGGCGGCCCGTCGTGTCCGGCGGCGCGCCTGCCAGGTCCACCGCGATCCATCTCCCAGTACCAGAGAGCGAAGATCAAGAAGTTCGTGAGCCAGATCAGCACGCCTGAGATGATCAACTGGTGTGCGTTTGGGCTGGTGTGGCGCAGCAGGTAGTGGGTGAGTGCCGCGAGCGAGTAGATGTTGGCCGCCGAGACGAACGCGGTAAGTCCGATGGCCACACGCCGCCGGCGCGGATGCTCGTGCTCGAGCTGGCGGGGAGAGGCGAAGAACATCCCGATCAACAGCGCACCCTCGAGAGCGGGGATCAGCCAAGAGGGACCGATCGTAAGGCGTGCTGGAAGCAGTAGCTGAAGGGCGATGGCGGCCAAGACCGTGGCCTGCGCGGGCCAGAACGGCTCAGAGGCGGCCGGCGGCGGATAAGGACGGCCCGGTTGAGCGGGAAGCTGTGCTTTCACGGTCTCGGCGCAAAGAATATCCGCGTCGACGGCTCTCCGGCCGAGGGCCTCCAGCGCGCTAGCCTTTGACAGATCGACAAGCTCTTTGAGATCTGACGAGGGTGGCATGGGAATCGAGAGTCCCGTTCATCTGGTGTTCCTGGCGGCGGTTGCGCTAATCGTGCTCGGCCCTAAGCGCCTACCTGAGCTGGCCCGTGCGGTGGGCAAGGGAATGCGCGAGTTCCGGGAGGCGCTCAGCAGCGAGGCCGACCATGACGCGGACATCCCCGTAGCACCGCAGCCTCCCGGTGAGATGCCTGGGCTCCCGTCTGTGGGAGAAGAGCACGAGGTGTAGTCGATTGCTGAGGCCGTCGCGAAATGGCCTGTGACGATCTATCTCCGGCTGTGAGCGCTTGACCGACCACTGGCAACTGTTCTCTGCATTTGAGGTCCGGTCTGCTCGTTAGCTTTTTCGCCCGTGCGCTTGATCGTTGCCCGCTGCGAGGTTCGCTACACCGGTCGTCTGGAGGCTCTGCTTCCGGAGGCCTTGAGGCTGATCATGATCAAGCCAGACGGTTCGGTGATGGTGCACGCCGATACCGGCGGATTTAAGCCCCAAAAGATCAGCATGTAGCTCCACCGCCCCTGTCACCAGAGATACCTCGATCGAATCAGACTCTGTTGGGAGACCGCTCACCTAACTGCCGCGGCTGAGGACGATCTGCGCATATCGCTCGCCTGGCGAGACGGTGTGGGGTGTGACTGGCATCGGCGCTGCTGCTGTGGCCTGCCTGAGGACAAGCTGGAAACATCATGAGGTTCGTCCAGTCGCCACGGGCAGTTGGGTCGAGGTGATCGCCGCATCGTCCGATATCGGACGTGATGTCATCCGGGATCACAGAGCCTAAACCCGTTCGCGCGGGATGGACGCTGCCTGTTCTTGCACTGGCCAGCGTAGTCGCCGTCGCCGGTGCCATCGAGTGGCGGGGCGCTCAACCCGCGCACACGTTCTGCGTCCTCCTCAATGAGTTCGAACCACGGCTGCACTTGCCGGGGCACGTGCCATTGAAAGCTCCAGGTTGCGCTGGAGTAGAAAGACACTATGACCTCGCGCGCGCGACGACTCTACTGGGGGCCATAGTCGCGCTCATCGCCTTCGTGGGCCGGATGCGTCGCAGCCGCAAAGCGGCGGCCGCTGGCGCTCCTTGGCGAAGCCGACGGATGATGGAAGCCAGCGCCCGGTGGGTCGACAGGCGCCTTCCTGGGCATAACGGATCCACGCCGCGGCTGCGCCCCGGTTTCCTCGCGGCGCTCTGTGCACTTCTGCTCCTCGTCGGAGGCATGGCGACGACTTCGGCATTGCAAAAACATCTCGCTGGCGAGGAGCTCGCCGCATACCATCGGGCCGAAGCGGCCCTCCCACGTCTTGTGCTTCCATCCGGCTTGCGACGGGTAGCGGCCTCCAAATGTGGCGCCCCGGTGTGCGCTCGCAGCACGCTCACACCGAAGCAGGTACAGCCCTACCTCGAAAAGCTACTAAACGGCCGGGCGCAGGCGCCAATCCTCCTCCCGTGCATCGAAAACGTTTGCCCAGTGAACGTATACGGGCACATCGACGGCTATCCAGTGTTGGGAACAGCTTTCCGGCACGTATCGGTGCTGCCGGTCAAACACGGGCAGCCGCCCAAGGGAGCAATACTCGCAGCGCGTGGTCGCGGCCGACTCTTCTATCTGGGTAGCGACATCAGCATCGGAGCGATTCAGCCACAAGCCGAAGAATGACAACCACAAGCAGCACGGGCCCGCCGCCAGGCGCCACTGTCAAAGGGCTGCGCACCGTGTTCGGCCACGACAACCGACCTTGCTGCTGTCCGGTCTGGTGGCTAGGTTGCCGCCGTGCGTTTGATCGTTGCTCGCTGTGAGATCCGGTATTCCGGTCGTCTCTCGACATACCTGCCTGAGGGCACCCGGCTTCTGATGATTAAGGAGGATGGGACGTTCATGGTGTGGTCGGAAGGAGGGGGGTCCAATGTAAAGCCGCTGAACTGGATGGTCCCGCCAACGGTGATCGAGGAGTCAGACGATTCGATCGTTGTGCGCAAGCATGCAGGATCCAGTGAGGATCGCTTGGATATCAGGATTGTCGAGGTGCTCTCTGACGTAACCCACGACATGGGGGAGGCGGCGGCGCTTGAGAAGGATGGTGTGGAGTCTCATCTGCAGGAGCTTCTGGCCGACGCGCCACATTGGTGCGGCGAGGGGTTTCGACTGGTGCGCCGAGAGTGGCCTACCGACATCGGACCGGTCGATCTGATGTGCCGCGACTGCGAGGACGAGTGGATCGCGGTTGAGATCAAGCGCGTAGGGACGATCGACGCGGTCGAGCAGCTGACGCGCTACCTGGAGCGCATTCGCGTCGATCCGGCGCTCGGATCGTGTCGGGGAGTGCTCGCCGCGCAGGTCATAAAGCCACAGGCGCGGGTACTCGCTGAGTCCAGGGGAATCGACTGGGTAGAGGTCGACCTTGCGGTGCTCAGAGGGGAAAGGGAGCCGGAGCTGAGGCTGTTCGCAGCCTGATCATCGTCCTCGACCGACTTGGTAGGCGTCGTGGTGTTCCTTGCGGCGATCCAAGTCGTGGGCAGGTAGGCTGCAGGCATGACCGAGACCGAGACCGCAACGCAGGCGGTGTTGTGCGAGCGCCGCGAGAGCGTGCTCGTGATAACCCTCAACCGCCCCGAGGTGCGCAACGCTGTCAACGCGGCCGTGGCGGAGGGTGTGGCGCACGCACTGGATGAGCTCGACGGCGACGAGCGACTGTCGGTCGGGATCCTCACGGGCGCCGGTGGGTTCTTCTGCGCTGGCATGGACCTGGGCGCGTTCGTAAAGGGAGAGTCGCCGTGGTTCGGTGACCGTGGTTTCGCTGGCATAGCCCAGCGCTCGGCGCGCAAGCCGCTGATCGCCGCGATCGAGGGCTTCGCTGTCGCCGGCGGAATGGAGATCGCGCTTGCATGCGATCTCATCGTCGCGGCCAAGGGCGCCAAGATCGGCATCCCCGAGGCAAAGCGCTCATTGGTCGCCGCCGGAGGCGCGCTGCTGCGTCTGCCGAGGCGGATGCCCTATCACGTGGTCATGGAGTTGGCGCTGAGCGGAGACACGCTCCCGGCGGAGCGCTTTCACGAGTTTGGCGTGGTCAACCAGCTCGCAGAGCCCGGCGAGGCCGTCCATGGTGCCCTTGAACTTGCCCAGCGAATCGCCAAGAACGGCCCGCTTGCGCTGATTGCTTCCAAGCAGATTCTCCAAGAACAGTTCGACTGGTCCGCCGAGGAGATGTGGGAGCGCCAGCGTGCGATCTCGGGCCCGGTATTCGCCTCTGAGGACGCCAAAGAGGGCGCGAGCGCGTTCAAGGAGAAGCGCGAGGCCGTGTGGCGCGGGCGCTAGCGGCGCGCGCTCAGAGGTCCGGCAGGTAGTCGATCTGGGGCGAGCGTAGGGCGATCCCCAGTCCGCGCAGCGACACCCGTCCCGACTGCGGGTAGAAGCACATGTCGCCGGGCTCCCGCGTGCCGTAGGCGAGATATGTGAGTCCCTGCTTGCCGGCGCGCAGCGCGTGCGCGACGCCGGTTCCGGCGGGCCGGGAGATCACGTCCCCGGCGCGCAGCGCATGCTCCTCGTGTGTCTCGGCCCCGCGGCCCCAGAGCTCGAGTGTGCCGTCCCCATCCAGCACGACGAAGATCTCCTCCTCGAGTGAGTGGCAATGGGCCGGCGCACCCTGCCCTTCCGCGGCCAGGACCACGTGGTTCAATCCTGTAGCCACTGCTCCAGCGGCTTGACCTGCGCGGCGAGCACGACCATCGAAGATCGCAGGGACATCGCTCAATGCCACCACGTTGCGGGGTCGCTCGCTCGTGGTCGGTGTGCACTCGGGGGGACCGGCAGCGGCCTCGCGCGCGAACGGCGAGTCGCCGTCGCTGAGCTCTACCCAGCGCGGGAAGGACCAGGCGATCCCGGCTCGTGGCAGCGCAGTCAGCGATGGGTCGCCGCGCTGGGCGTAGACGAGCACGTCTAGACCTCCGGTGCCGGCGCGAAGCGTGTGGGCGCCGCGTTTGGGGCGGTGCACGATGACGTCGCCCGTGGCGACGGCGTATGTGGCGCCGTCCTGCCACAGCAGCCCCTCGCCGCCGAGCACGAAGAAGATCTCCTCGTCGCCGCCGTGCTCGTGTGCGGGTGTGGAGAAATACCCGTCTGCCACCTCGATGCGGCGCATCCCCACGGTCCGTGTGCCGACCTCACGGCCGAGGTCCCGCCACATCCCCTTGATGTGGCCGATGGCGAGCTCGCCGGCGTGGCACTCGTGCAGGTTGCCGATCTTCATCGGCGCGACGCTATCAAGCCCGCTGCGATGAGTCGTGTGCGGCCTGGCGTCCGGGCGCGCCTCGCTGTGCCTCGAAGGCGCGGCACACATCGACCATCGCCTCGTGGATGGCGATGCCGAGTCGCAGGGTAAGCATCGGGTAGAGAAGCCCGGATCTCTCGGCCTCCTGCGCGAGCGGCATGCTCTGCGAGTGCAGGATCTGCAGACGCTCTTCGCTGCGTCGGCGTAGATCCTCGACAAGCACCAGCGCTTGGCGCTCCTCCAGGGCGTCGGCGAAGAACAGCTTCAGCGTGGCGAGATCGCGAACCTCGAACGGTGTCGGCTCGCGGCGGGTCAGCCACTCACGCAGGGCTCCGGTTGCGCGCGCGGTCAGCGTGTGCGTCTGTCTAGCTCTGCCACCACGTGGGTCAGAGCGGCTCTCGATCAGGCCGGCCTGCTCCAAGCGCTTGAGGCCAGGGTATATCTGAGCCGGCGAGATCGTCCAGAAGAAGCGCGCCGAGAGATCGACAGCGCGCTTTATCTCATAGCCGCTGCTCGCGCCCACTCCGAGCATGCCGAGCACTACGTATGCGGCGGCCGGGAGCGGCTCGCTGGCTTCAGGGCTCCGACCGATGGCCAGCTTGGCGGATTGGCGATAAGTCATGCTGATATATTAGAATAAGCTATATAGAGGACAGTTCACCTAGGAGGTCGCGATGTCAGAGCCCGAGAGCACCCAAACTGGATCGGCCATGCGCGAGGCCCTCGAGCGTCGCGATCTAGACGCGCTGATGGATACGTTCGCTCCCGACGCCACGCTGCGCTCCCCAATCACATCCAGCTTTCGCTTTGTCGGGCGCGAGCAACTGCGCCCGTTGTATGAAGGCGTCTTCCAGGTGATCTCCGACTTCCGGGTAACGCAGGAAATCACCGGCGCCGACGATTGCAGAGTGCTGCTGATCTCCGGCGAGGTCGGGGGCGTGGAGTTCGAGGAGGTGCAACTGCTGCGGCTGAACGACCAGGGTCTGGTGCGCGAGATCACACTGTTCTTTCGACCGCTGCCCGCCCTGCCAGCTTTGGCTCAGGGAATCACGAGAACGCTGATCGCAAAACGCAGCCGGCCTCGTTCGCTGCTGCTGAGGTTCCTAGCCGCACCACTGGTCGCGATCACACGAATCGGAGATCGCATCGCCGCCCGCGTCATCGGCGGCATCACAGGCCTGAGCACGCCGTCGAGGTAGGCACTGGCGAGCACTCGGCGGGCGCGACTCAGATGTCGGCCAGCCGCGCGATCCGTAGATCGACGCGATCGCCACGGAAGGGCGTCCCCTCGGCCTCGAGCAGTGCGCGCTGACGCTCGCCCTTGGCAAGTGAGCCGTCGGCTCGCACGATCCGATGCCACGGCAGGTTCTCCTCCTCACAAGAGGCGAGCACAGCTCCGGTTAGACGGGGAGCGCCCGGCGAGCAGTCGCCGTATGTGCGCACGAAACCCTCGGGGGTATCGCGCACGCGCTCGAGGATCCGAGCCACGGCTGGCCGGCGCAGATCCACGACTTCGCTTCGTGTCAGCGCGCGCGCCGCTTGCGTTTGCGCTGCTGGATGATCCGCCGCAGGCGTTTGAGTAGCCAGAACATCAACGCTCTCCTGGTGTCTTACGTGGATATTGGGAAATCGGTGTCCCGAGATCGATGGCTGTTGTGACGATGCGGTTCTGTTCGTCGATGTGGGCGGCGGGATAACCCTCGCCGGGGCTGGCACGCTCGGGTCGTCCGATGTAGCCGAAGTGCATGCGGTCGGGCATGATCTGCATGAGGCGGGGGAACATGTGCGCTCGGGCGCCCATGTTACGCGGCTCCTCCTGCACCCACAGTACCTCCTGCAGCTTCGGGTAGCGGCCCATCAGCTCCAATATCTGCCCTTCCGGGAACGGGTAGAGCAACTCCACGCGAGCCACCGCCAGGCCTGGGTGCGCCTGGCGTTCGGGATGGCCAACCAGGTCGTAGTAGATCTTGCCGGTACACAGCACCAGACGCGTGACCTGCTCGTCGTGCACGCCGGCCTCCGCGAGCACCGGCTGAAAGCGGGTGTCCTCGGCCATGTCGGCGACGCTGCTTGCCGCCTGGGGCAGGCGCAGCAGCGACTTGGGGGTCATCACCACCAGCGGACGTTGCTTGGCGATCCTGGCCTGGCGGCGCAGCAGATGGAAATACTGGGCGGGGGTCGTCAGATTGGCCACGCGGATGTTGCCCTCGGCCGCGAGTGTCAGGAAACGCTCCAGACGTGCGGAGGAGTGCTCCGGCCCGGAGCCCTCATAGCCGTGTGGCAACAGCAGCGTCAGGCGTGATGTCTGGCCCCACTTGGCAAGTCCCGACACGATGAACTGGTCCACAATCACCTGCGCGGAGTTCACGAAGTCCCCGAACTGCGCCTCCCACAGCACCAGCGTCTCGGGCGCCTCCTGGCTGTAGCCATACTCGAAGCCCAAGCAGGCGAGCTCCGACAGCGGGCTGTTGTGCAGCTCAAATGGCGCCAGCGCGTCCGGCAGGCTCTGGATCGGGCAGATCGTCTGGCCGGTCTTGGCGTCGTGCAGAACCATGTGACGCTGGCTGAAGGTACCGCGCTCGGTGTCCTGGCCAGTCAGACGGATGGGCGTCCCCTCGGTCAAAAGCGAAGCGAATGCGAGTGCCTCCGCGTGCGCCCAATCGACCCCGGGCTCGGCGCCCTGCTCGAGCGCAGCTCGCCGGCGCTCGAGCTGTTTGACGAGCTTCGGGTGCACCGTGAAGCCGTCTGGTGCACGCAGCAGCTCCTCACCCAATGCGCGCAGACGCTCGGCGGGTACGGCGGTGCTCACGTCTGGGCTCGGGGAGCGGTCGAGCTGATACTCGCCGGTGCCGTGGTCGACCGTGTCGTGTTCGGCGGCCTTTGCGATCTTCGCCTTCAAACGCTGATGCAGGATCGTTAGGTTGTCCCACACCTCTTGGGCGAGCTGGTCGACTTCCTCCTGGCTCACCACCGACTCGCTGATCAGGCGCTCGGCCCACAGCTCCGCTACGCGCTTGTGGCTCTTGATCTTCGCGTACATCTCCGGCTGGGTGTAGGCCGGCTCATCGGACTCGTTGTGTCCGAAGCGCCGGTAGCCGATCAGGTCGATCAACACGTCGTGGCCAAACTCCTTGCGGAAGGCGAACGCCAAGCGCACCGCGCTCATACAGGCGGACACGTCGTCGGCGTTGACATGGATGATCGGGACGTCGAAGCCCTTTGCCAGATCCGAGGCCCAGCGAGTGGAGCGGGCGTCGTCGGGGTCGGTGGTGAAGCCCACCTGGTTGTTGGTGATGATGTGCACCGTGCCGCCAACCTTGTAGCCGTCAAGCGCCTGCAGGTTCAGTGTCTCGGCAACAACCCCCTGCCCGGGGAAGGCTGCGTCGCCGTGGATCACGATCGGCACCGCCGCATCGGTGTCGTGATGTGCATGAGGGCCCTGGCGCGCGGTCTGGGCGGCCCTGGTGGCACCCTCCACGACGGCCGAGACGTACTCCAGGTGGCTGGGGTTTGACTCGAGGTTGACCAGGATCGTCTCCCCGGTCGGCAGCTGGTAGGAGCCCTGCTTGCCGTGGTGGTACTTGACGTCGCCGGTCCCGCCCTGAGGGATGGTGGTGACCGCCTCGAGCGTCGAGGCGCCCTCGAACTCCCCGAAGATCGTGTCGTAGGTGCGCCCGAGGTTGTGGGCGAGCACATTCAGACGTCCACGATGGGCCATCCCGATCACGACCTCTTTGCCGCCGTGGATCGCCGAGAGCCCGATCAGCTCGTCGAGCATCGGCACTGTCATGTCCAGGCCCTCGATCGAGAATTGATGCTGGCCCAAATAGGCCTTGTGCATGAAGCGCTCCAGCGCATCGACCTCGATCAGGCGCTTGAGCAGGCGTTTCTGCTCTTCGGTGCCCAGCGGCTGGCGGAAGGCGCCGGCCTCGATGTGCTCGCGCAGCCACACGCGCTGACGGTGTGAGGCGATGTGCTCGATCTCATAGGCGATCGTGCCGCAGTAGGTCTCGCGCAGGTGAGGAAGGGCGTCGGCGAGCGTGGCCCCCGGCACGTACATGCGCAGGATCTTGGCCGGAATCTGAGCCATGATCTCGGGCGACAGTCCAAGTGGCTCGGGGTCGAGAGCGGGATCGCCCTCGGGCTCTGAGCCCAGCGGGTCAAGCCGGGCGGCCAGGTGACCGTGGGTGCGAAACGCCTTCAGCAGAGCCGTCGCGGCCTGCACCGCCTGCAGCAGCTCCTCGCTCGGGCTCTCGGCCCCAGACGGCGTCTGGCGTGCCGCCGCGGCAGCCGCAGCCGGAGCCGGCAAGCTCGGAGCCGGGCCCAGCTCAACACCGAGGGAGGCGAATATCTCCCCGTAGAAATCGTGCTCTCCCTGCAGATAACTCTCGATCAGCGCTAGGAAGCGACCCGACTCGGCTCCCTGGATGACGCGATGGTCATAGGTGGAGGTCATCGTCATGACCTTCTCTGCGCCGATCATCGCGCCGATGTTGCCCATGCCCACCGGGTAGGCGATCGAGCCGGTCGCCACAATCGTTCCCTGGCCGCTCATCAAGCGTGGAACCGAGGCCACTGTGCCGATCCCACCGGGGTTGGTGAGCGTGATGTTGGCGCCCACCAGGTCATCCGCGGTGAGCGTGTTCGTGCGCGCCTTCTCCACGAGTGCGTCGTAGGCGGCGAGGAAGCGCTCGAAGGACATGCTCGCGGCGTCGCGGATGACCGGCACCATCAATGTGCGTGATCCATCCTTCTTTTCGACGTCGACAGCCAGGCCCAGATTTACCTGACCGTCCTGCACGCGGTGGGGCTTAGAGTCGATTTGCGCGAAGTGGTCGGTCATGACGGCCATCTCTTGCGCCGCACGCGCGATCGAGTAGGCGATCAGGTGAGTGAAGGAGACCTTCTGACCGGCGCCCTTGAGCTCCTTACGGCGGCCCTCGAGCATCGTGACGGTGAGCGTTCGAAAGCTCGTGGCGGTAGGAATCGAACGTGACTCCTCCATGTAGCGCGCCAATGCCGCCGCCCCGCCCTTCATCAGTTGGGCGCCGGGCGGCGCTGTGGACTTCGTCTTGCCGGCCCCGTTGGCACCCGCGGCGTCGAGCACGTCGGCCTTCGTGATCCGTCCCGCTGGGCCGCTGCCAGCCACCCCACTCAGGTCCACGCCCTCCACCGACGCTACTCGCGCTGCCACCGGAGAGACTCGCAAGCCCTCGGTACTTGCTGGCGCATCGGCATCTGGGAGCGTTCGTGCTTGTGACGGTCCCGTAGATGAGCCCTCGGCCCCGTCATTAGCCGTCCCGGCCTCTAGCCGGCCGATCACCTGTCCGACGGTAACGGTCTCTCCCTCCGGTGCAAGGATCTCCCTGAGGGTTCCACTGGCGGGAGCCGGAAGCTCGACATCCACCTTGTCGGTGGAGATCTCAACGATCGTATCGCCCGCCTTGATGCTCTCGCCGACAGCGACGTGCCATGCGAGGATTGTTCCCTCGGTAACTGACTCGCCCGCGGCGGGGGTCACCACGTCAACGATCTCGCTGCCTGCCTGCTTCGGCGTGTCCGCGCTCTCCTCAGGGGACGAGCGCGCTCCGTTGGGGCTGGCGGCCGCGGAGCCGTTTTGATTGCCGACCACGGCGCCGCTCAGGTCGATTTCTGCCAGCAGCGCCCCGACCTCAACCGTCTCGCCGGCGGCGGCGTGGATCTTGATCAGCGTGCCGCTTGCCGGAGCGGCAACCTCTGCGTCGACCTTGTCGGTTGAGATCTCCACCAAGACCTCGTCCGCGTTTACGGGATCGCCCTCCTGCTTGTGCCATTCGAGGATCGTCCCTTCGGTTACCGACTCGCCCATCTGTGGCATCAGGACGGGGGTGGTGGGGCTGCTCGCCATCGAGGTTTCACTCTATCGCGACCCGTTCGGGAATTCGTCGCCAGAGGGGAAGTTCACACCTTTCTCTCAGGTCTCAGGGAGCGGGGGCGATCATCCGCCGCGCCGGTAGCGCTGCTCGCGCACGAACTGGTAGCTACCGAAAAAAGGTCCGATCCCGCCCAGCACAGCCACGGCGACCGCCAAGCGCAGCGAAACGATACGCAGACGCGCCGCCACGATGCACGCGAGTGACATGGCGATCCAGAGCAGTCCGTGAGTCAGGCCGAGTACGAAGGTCGCTGGCTCCGGGTTGCCGAGGGCAAACGCGCACACCAGCAGTGCCAGATAGACACAGGAATGTGTGAACGACACCCACTTCAGTCCCCTGAAGGCGGTTGGTGAGCGGCTGTAGGTCTGCCTACCGAGCGTGTTCTCGTTCAGGAGTCGCTCAGGGGTGTGTGGGTAGTTCACTGCGATAGCCAGCGCGCCATCAGACGCAGCGGAGCCTCGGCCTCCGCGGGCCAGTCGTCGATCTCCGCCGGCCACCAAGCGAACGCGTCGTGCTCGTGATCGGGTATCACCTCGGCGCTGTCGGGGAGCCATGCCTGCCCGACGAACATCACCAGGCTGTGGGGCAGGCGCACAAGCGCCTCACCGCGAACGCGCTCGGGTGTAACAGACCACTCCTCATGGAGCTCCCGCACCAGCGTTTGAGCTGGATTCTCACCTAGGTCCACAGCGCCCCCGGCCCCAAGTGCCCAGCGACCCGCCCACGAGGACAGCCAGGGAGCCCGTCTGCCCGCCAGCCAGCGGCCATCGGCCGCGCGGGTTACACACAGCGCGGCGACGCTCCCGGACGCATCCCCGCTCACCAGGCGCAATGCCCAGCGCAGCGGCTGCAGCTCGATCTGAATCCCGTGCGAGTCCTCGGCGAAGTCGACCAAGCGGGCCGCTAGGCCATCGTGGCTGGGGGACCCGCGATCGCGCAGCGCGGCGATCGCGCGATCGGCGGCTTCGGTGTGGGCAATGGAAGGGTCGAAATGCTCCTTGTGCCAGTGCGCGGTGACTTGCTCCAGCGCCCACGGACCACGGGCGAGGATCTCCGGCTGCTGCTCGATGGGTTGTGGTGCCGTGCTCACGCACTCAGAAGGCTAGTGGGCCTAGACTCGCGACGGTGAATACACGACGAGAGAAGCATTGGGGATGGGGCTATGAGGATCAGCAGCCCACCGCGCAGGAGCTTGTGGCCCAGGCACAAGCGATCGCCCAACACCTCGGCTTCGGCGAGGTGGAGCTCGAGAGTCCCGTTGCGATCGAGCAGGTCAAGCTCCCCCCGCCGCGGGTGAGCGCCGGCCCGGCGCTCGACTCGCTGAGCCTGACCGACACTCATTCTCGCGCTTCCCACGCCTGGGGGAAGTCCTACTGCGATGTCGTTCGCGCGTTTCGTGGCCGCTTCGATCATCCGCCTGACTTCGTCGCCAGACCGCGGGACGAGAGCGAGCTCGAGCGGGTGCTCGAGTGGTGCTCGGCGCGGCGTGTCGCAGCGATCCCCTACGGGGGCGGCACGAGCGTCGTGGGAGGTGTGCGCCCGCAGGTCGACCCTTCATTTGAGGGCGCCATCAGTGTCGACCTGCGTTCGCTGGAGGGTGTGCTGGAGGTCGACGACACCTCGCGCTGTGCTCTGATCCAGGCCGGCACCTGCGGCCCGGCACTCGAGCGCCAACTTGCTGAGCACGGGCTGACGCTGCGTCACTATCCCCAGTCGTTTGAGTTCTCCACGCTCGGCGGCTGGATCGCCACGCGGGCGGGCGGTCACTTCGCCACGCTCTGGACTCACATCGAGGATCTCGTGCAATCGATGCGAGCGATCACTCCCGCTGGTGCTTGGGAGTCACGGCGGCTGCCGGGATCTGGCGCTGGACCCAGCCCCGATCGGATGCTCGCCGGCTCGGAGGGGACACTCGGTGTAATCACACAGGCGTGGGTGCGAGTCAGGCCCCGTCCGACTCACCGGGCCTCGGCCGGAGTGCACTTTGAGCGCTTCTCCGACGGCTGCGAATGCGTACGGGCGATCAGCCAGGCCGACCTGCACCCCGCGGCCTGCCGGTTGATCGACTCCTCAGAGGCGCGCCTGACGATGGCCGGGGACGGCTCTTCTGCGCTCTTGGTTCTCGGCTTCGAGTCGGCCGACCATCCAGTGCAGAGCGCGATGGCCCGCGCGCTGGAAGTTTGTGAAGAGTTCTCGGGGCGAGTCGCAAGACGGACCGACAGCAATCGGCCAGATTCCAACGACGCTGTTGGGACGTGGCGCGAAGCGTTCCTGCGAGCCCCTTATCTGCGCGATCTGCTGGTCGCGATGGGCGTGTTGAGTGAGACGTTTGAGACGGCGATCACATGGGATCGCTTCCCGGTTTTTCACGAGCGCGTCACGGCCGCCGCACGTGAGGCGCTCGAGTCTGTGGCCGAGCCCTCCGCTCGCGGCATCGGGCAGGTCAGCTGCCGCTTCACCCACGTCTATCCCGATGGGCCCGCGCCTTACTTCACGGTGATCGCACCGGCTCGGCGAGGTGAGGAGGTCGAGCAGTGGTGGGCAATCAAGCGTGCGGTCTCCGAGGCGATTATTAGGGAGGGCGGCACTATCACCCATCACCATTCGGTCGGACGCGACCACCAGCACTGGTACGAGCGTCAGCGCCCTGAGCTGTTCGCGGCGGCGCTTAGAGGCGCGAAGCTCGCTGTGGATCCCGCGGGGATCATGAATCCCGGCGTATTGGTGGGGAGCACAGGATGACGCTCGCCGTTTTGGGCGTCGGAGGCGTCGGTGGCCTTCTCGCCGGAGCGCTCGATCGGGCGGGCGAGAAGGTGATCGTTGTGGCGCGCGAGTCGACCGCCGATTTGATCTGCAAGCACGGTCTGCGCGTGAGCTCGGTGCGTCTGGGGGAGTTCACTGCCCACCCGCGGGCGCTTACCGAGCTGACCGAGCCGGTGCAGACCCTGGTGGTGGCTACTAAGGCGACCACCCTGTCACAGGCCCTAGAGCGGATCCGCCAACCGCCGGAGCTGGTGTTGCCGTTGCTCAACGGGCTCGACCACCTGCAACTGCTGCGCGAGCGTTTCGGTCGGACTGTCCTGGCCGGATCGATTCGTGTGGAGGCCGACCGACCACAGCCGGGCGTGGTCACTCACACGAGCCCGTTTCTACGCATCGACATGGCGAGCTCCGAGCCGGCGCTCGCCATGTCGGCACGAGCACTAGCGCAGAAGCTCAGCGACGCCGGCATCCAGGCTCAAGTGCTCGACTCCGAGCCGCAGGTTATGTGGGGAAAGCTCGTGCGTCTGAACGCGCTGGCCTGCACCACGAGCGCATTCGAGAAGCTACTCGGGGAAATCCGCGATACCCCAGAGCTCAACGACGCGCTGGTTGCGGTGATCGAGGAGGGCTGTGCGGTCGCGGGAGCCGAAGGAGCACCGATCGATCCGGCTGTTGCCGTCAAGGAACTCACCGACGCGCATGCCACGCTCGGCAGCTCGATGCAGCGTGACATCGCAGCGGGCCGTGCCCCCGAGCTCGACGCTATCCCCGGCGCCGTACTGCGTGTCGCGGCGCGTCACGGTATCCGCTGTCCTATCACCGAGCGTCTGACGGCGATGATCGCCGCCCGCATCGGAGTCAGCGTGCCGGCACTGACAGGCCCGGCACCGGTCTAGGCGAGCCCCCCAACGCTTCTCGTTCGGCATTCTGAGGGCTCCGAATTCTCTATGAGCAGGCGAAGAGCCGGGTTGGCCACGTCAGAATGCTCAACGAGAAGCGTTGGGGGGGGCGAGCCTACTCGCCGAACGGCCGGAAACGAGGAGTCTCAGGCGCACCGGTGGGCAGAGTCTGGTTGCCAACCGCCTGGAGGATCTCCTCCTCGACCTCGGTCTCGCCCTCGTCGTGCTGACCATCGCAGAGCACTCGGAAATTGCCGGTCACCCCGCTGTCGGCGTGGATCGTGATGCCCGGAAGAATCTCCTCGCCCTCCTCCAGTCCCAGGCGCTCCATGTCGAAGTGAGCCAGCCCGATGCCGTGAGCGGTGTGCGTCGGATTCTCACGATCGTGTGCGGCCACCGCTTGGGCGAATCGCTGGAGGTTCTTGGCGACCTTGCTGGTATCCGTCATCGCTATAGCTAGTGGCGGGGGTGAGTTGTGCTGATAAGCGGTCGCGGCGCGGCTGGGCGATCATGCCGAGCACGTCCTTGCGGCTGGTCTACCGAGGATGATAGCGAGCGACTGTGAAGCCGATCAAGATCGACCCTGCACGGCAAACACCGCTTGGGAGTGCCAAAGACCCTTCGTTTCCGAACGAAACTTGAGTGTTCGCCAGGCGAATGCTGCCTTGGACGCGTGATTAGACTCGAGTACGTGTGTTCCGGTGGTTGGATCTACGTTTGCCCTTGCGCGGGGCGCGAGCGTGATGAGGCACGGTGACGGCTGGACGCCAGCACGTCCGGGTTGTGTTTTCACTGCGGGTACTCCCGAGGCCGGTCGCCCGTTTCTTTTGGCGTGCGTACCGTCACGCGCATCGGACTGGAGACTGCTTCAGCCTGGCCTCGGCAGCTCGTCCGGCCGAGTTGGCCAAGTTGCTTATCCTCGCCCGGGACTGCAAGTTAGTCGTCGAGCTTGGCACGGGCACAGCTTGGAGCGCTATCGCGCTCGCCCTCGATGACCGCTCGCGCCAGGTCGTCACCTACGACCCTTGCGCGCGGCACGAGCGCGACGCCTATCTCGACCTCGCCGGCCCGAGCGTTCGTGCGCGGATCGATCTGCGTCTTGAGCCGGACAGTCACGGCCCGCGGAATGGCGAGCCACGCGTGCCGATGCTGTTCATCGACTCATCGCACGAGCGCGAGGCTGTAACGGCGGCCTTTCGCGCATGGAGGGATGCGCTTGAGCCGGGGGCCGTGGTCGCCTTCCATGATTACGGCCACCCGGACTATCCCGGCGTGCGCGAAGCTATTACCGACCTCGAACTATCTGGGCAGGAGAGTGGCGGGCTGTTTCTGTGGTGGGCGCCGTGAGGCAGTAGAGCCCGGCTACAAGCTGGGCTGCTCGAGTATCTCCACTCGATATCCGTCAGGGTCTTTTACAAAGCAGAGCCGCGAGCCGCCCTCTCGCACCGAGTACGGTGGCTTCTCAGGCTCGATGCCCTGCTCAGACAGGCGCGCGAGCGTCGCGTCGAGGTCCTCGGAGGTGATCGCGATGTGGCCGTAGGCGGTGCCGAGCTCGTAGGAGTCCACGCCGAAGTTGTAGGTGAGCTCCAGACGTGGCATGTCCCCGTCACCGGGCTGGTTCATGAACACGTTGACCGCCTCATCACGGATCGGGATGCGACCGACCTCCTCGAAGCCCAACGCTTCGTAGAAGGCAACCGAGCGGTCGATGTCGGTAATGCGGTAGCAGGTGTGGATCAGGGCCATGCGTTGCAGTTTAGGCCAGGACTCGGGCGAGCGTGGGTCACTCGCTGGTCGTCTCGCTAGGTCATGTGGCGATGGCCGCGATCGTCGACTGCTCGCTCGAGCTCGGATTCCTCAAGCCCTGGACTGCCGCCGGGTGCGCAGCCACCCTCGCGGTGAGACGAGCCCCGGCGCTCAGTGCGCGAGGATCGTGAAGCTCAGCGATTTGGGGGCCGAGCTGCGCCCAGAGGAGCCGGCACTGATAGTCACTGTGTAACGACCCGGGGACAGTTTGCGCGAAGACGAGAGTCGCCCCTGAAAGGTGACGGTGCTGTGACCAACGTGGGCGGCCAGGCGCAGTTCGCCGGCGTTGACGGTCCTGGCGCAGGTGTGCTTGTGCTCGTTGTGTTTGGTTGGGGCTACACACTTACCGCCGAGGAGGCGACCGCTGGCCTTCTGGGAAAACACCATGGTGACCGTGGACGGGAGGTTCAGCACGAAGCGAAACGTGGTGCCGATCGGTGGTGGCTTTGTCTTGCGGGAGTAATGGGCCAGGGCAACACCCTCGCGCCAGCGCGCGGCCGACTGTGTAAAGGAGGAGAGCTGCGGGGTTACCGCGGCCGTCGTGGCGAACGAGACTGGAGCAGTCGGGGCCGATTCTGTGATCTGGGTGTCCTGTTCGTTACTGGCCGTCTGGCGCAAGCGCAGCGTGTGTCCGATATCGATCGAGGTGATCCGGTAGATGAGCCCGGTTTCGCCCGGGATCGCATAACAGCTCGCTGCCGCGCCGCTGCATCGAAGCCAGGCGTATGAGGGGTTTTCGGGCAAGCCCCCGAGGGTCCCCTGCAGAGTCTGTCCCACCGCGGGGGTGCCAATGATCAAAGGGATCGGGCATGCCGCACGGGTTGAAGGGTCGGTCGGGCAGGCGTCTTCGGTGGAATCTCCGTATCCGTCGTGATCGGCGTCGGGTTCCACCGTGGCGGTCACGTTCAGACGTTCGCCTGGTTCTTCGGTTCGCGAGAGCCCTGGCATGAGTGTTTCTCCGACTTGTGGATTGCCTGTCGTGAGGTCCACCAGGTCGCCGATGCTCCCCGCGTTCGTCCCGGGAAACTCACACGAGAAACTGCCAGACACCGGATCCAGCCCGAGCAGGTCTCCCGACTGGACGGCGATGTGGACCGGGAAGATCTGTGTGGCGCTTCCTGTGACGTTCTCTTCTGGGCTCATGGCAACAACGGTGTATTGCCCGGCCGTTGTCGCGGGGCGGACCACCACCAGCCGCTCGGAGCCTTCGCCGCCAAGCGGGGTCTGCGACCAAGAGGTGACGAGGGCGCCGTATGTGGGCACGGTGTATGAGGGCTCACCGGCGGCGCTTTGAGCCTGGAGATAGAGGTGGCCGGTTTTGCACGCCGCGTGCGTGGAGGTGGCCAGCTGACCAATGGTGCTGGTCGCCTGCGCCGTGGTCGCCGTTGTGAGGAGCAAGAGCAGAGTGGCAAGCGTGATCCGCATACAGGTGCCTAACACCCCGATCCCCGGTTTTCTTCGGTGCCGGGTGGATCGGGGTGCGCCAGCACCACACGCGACCCTGTTCACAGGGCGCGATCGATGGGTCGGTGTTCGTCTAACGATGCTCCTCGGTTTCAGTTCGTGCAACTATGGCCGCCATGATCGTAGAGCGCTCACTACATCCCCAGTTTCTCTCCAATACCTATCTGGTCGCCGACGGATTGGGCGGACCGGCGTTCTTCCTGGACGCCGGTGGGCCGGTGCAACCGCTTATCGACACAGCCAAGCGCCTAGAGCTGCGACCGACACACGTGTTGCTCACCCACCACCATCACGACCACATCTGTGAAGTGGACGCATTGCGTGAGCACTGGGGGGACCTTGAGGTTCTCATTCACCCGCTCGAGTTCGAGCTGGCAGGTGGGCTGGCGAGCGCGACGGTGGAGGCCGGTGAGAGGCTGCGCTTCGGTGCGCTGGAGGTTCGTCCACTGCACACGCCCGGGCACACCGCCGGCATGCTCTCCTTTCTGGTGGCCCAAGCCGATGACTCGGCGGGCCTGTCATCTAGCGCGGGGCCCGGTGGGTTCCCTGGGGGCGAGGCGGTGGTGTTCACCGGGGACACGCTGTTCAAGGGCTCCGTCGGCGGAGTGCGGGCCCCGGCGCACACCACCTACACCGATCTGCGCGATTCGATCATGGGGACGCTGATGGAGTTGCCCTCCGCCACGATCATTCACCCAGGACACACCGATCCCACCTCCGTTGGGCAGGAGTGGGAATCGAACGCTTTCGTTCGCGTCTGGCGAGGTCTCGATCCCGAGGGAACCGATCCGTGTGTTGCGCTCGGCGAGCCCGCGACGCTGATTTTGCTGGGCGATGACTACGACGGGGGCAAGAAGGCCTGGGTGCGTTGGCCGGACGGCTCAGATGACATCGTGCCCGGATCACAGGTCAAGCCCGGAAACTGACTGAGCGCCGTCGGTGGCTTGATAGGGTCTTTGCCGAGGTGGAAAACTAACGTCGAGACACGCGAGATCCGATCCTCACCAGGAGCTCCCGCCGGGCTCCGGAGCACTCTCTGAGGTGAGTGGGCGCTCGCCGTTTGACGAGTGGGAGATCGATCTCCACGGCCACCGCGTCATCTATCGCATCGCCGGTGAAGGACCCGCTGTGGTCCTCATCCACGGGATGCTCAACTCCTCGCGTCACTGGGAAGCGGTGGCACTTGAGCTGGCCGCTCACTACACGGTGGTGGCCCCCGACCTGATCGGCCACGGAGACTCGGCGATGCCCCGGGGGGACTATTCGCTGGGAGCCCACGCCGCCAGTATCCGCGATCTGCTGGCCGCCATCGGGATCGACCGGGCGAGCATCGTGGGTCACTCCCTCGGCGGTGGCGTGGCGATGCAGTTCTTCTACCAGTTCCCGCAACGGGTCGAACGTCTGGTGCTGGTGTCCAGCGGCGGGCTCGGCGACAAGGTCAGTCCGATGCTGCGCACCGCGGCGCTGCCGGGTGTGTCGACGCTGCTCGGGGGCGTCGCTCAGCCACGACTGCTGGGCGCGCTGTGGCAGACGGGCAGCTGGCTACGTGGCCGTGGAGTCCCACAGGGGGTGTATGTGCAGGCGCTGGTGCGTGCACTGCGCCCACTCGAGCAGCCAGGGGCACGTGAGGCGTTTCTGCAAACACTGCGGGCGGTAATCGACGTGCACGGGCAACGGGTCAGCGCGACTGATCGGCTGTATCTGCTCGAGTCGATGCCGACGCTGATTGTGTGGGGCGAGCGCGACAACACGATTCCGCTCGAGCACGGACTGGATGCACATCGGGCGATCCCCAATAGCCATTTTCAGACGCTGGCGCGCGCGGCGCACTTCCCACATCTGGAAGACCCGCACGGTCTGGCTGTGGCTCTGCACGAGTTTCTGGCCGGCAGCGCTCCGGGACGGATCGAGGACGCCGACTGGGGGACCGTGCTCGCCCGGCGCTCCCGGCGTCGGCGCCGGGTCGACGACGCGGCCGCCTAAAGAGAACGAGCCCGTGGTCTTCTCAGTGATCGCCCACCGATCCTCATGCCGGGGTGGATACTGCTAGGCCCTACCATTGCAGGGCTTTGACGCGCGAGAACATTCCAACCTCCAGAGTGCGACGCACCGCCACGGTTGGGCGATTGGCCGCCACCCAGGCGGTCAAGCAGTTCGGCACACGCGCGGCCAACGTCGCACGCACCGATCAGGCCGCCGATCAGGCGCTCGCCCGGCGCCAGTTGGAGACCGCCAAGCAGATCGTGGCGGCGCTGGGGACCATGAAGGGGGCTGCCATGAAGCTCGGTCAGGTGCTCTCCTTCCTGGACGTGGGGCTTGTGCCCGAGGAGTACCGAGAGGAGTTTCAGCAGGAGCTCGGAAAGCTGCGCGACGCCGCACCGACCGTGTCCTTCAAGCAGATGCGCCGCGTCATCGAAGACGACTTGGAAGAACCGATCGCCGAGCTGTTTGAGGAATTTGACGAGAAGCCGATCGCCGCGGCCTCGATCGGCCAGGTCTATCGAGCGGTTCACGACGGGCGCGAGGTGGCGGTCAAGGTCCAGTACCCGGGCGTCGCGGCTGCCGTCAGAGCAGACATGCAGAACCTGGACATGATCATGCGACTGCTCAAGCGGATGACTCCCGGCATGGACGCCAAGGCGATCGCCACAGAGATCCGGGAACGCATCGGCGAGGAGCTCGACTATGAGCTGGAGGCCCAAAACCAGCGCTCGCTCGCACGGATCTTCGACGGTCACCCATTCATCGTGGTTCCGCACGTGATCAGCTCGCTGTCGCGCGAGCGGGTGCTCGTGACCGAGTTTGTACGGGGAGCGGGTTTCGAGGCGCTCAAGACTCACACCCAGGAGGAGCGCGATCGCATCGGCGAGATCATCTTTCGCTTCTTCCTGGGCTGCCTGTATCGCCACCGCCAATTCTCCGGCGATCCGCATCCTGGGAATTTTCTGCTGCAGGACGACGGGCGCATCGCCTTCCTGGATTTCGGGCTGTTCAAGCGCATGGACAGGGACGCTGTCGAGCTCGAGCTCGCCTGTCAGCGGGCCGTGGTGGAGTCAGATAGCGCCGCGCTTCACTCGCTGCTGGCGGGATCGGGATTTCTGCCCAATCCCGGGCGGGTCGACCCCGACCACCTGATGGCTTTCATCGAGGACGCGATCTGGTGGTACACCACCGCCGATGAAGTGGTTGAGCTGGCACCCGAGATCGCAACGCAGGTCATGATCGAGAGCTCCGATCCACGCTCCAGTCACTTCCGTGAGATGCGCCACCAGGACATGCGTCCCGAGCACCTGTTTGGCCGTCGTACGGAGATACTCACTCTGGCCGTTCTCGCGCAGTTGCGCGCACGGGCCAACTGGCATCGAATCGCACGCGAGTGGATGTATGGGGAGGAGCCGGTGACCGAGCTGGGTCGCCAGGAGGCGCGTTTCTACGCTCACGGCAACGCGGGCGCCTCGTAGGCAACAGGTCTCGCGTTCGAAGCCTGGCGGGCCTTCAGAGCGTCTGGATCTGAACCAGGCTCGTGGTGCCCGGACGACCGCTGGGCAGCCCGGCGGTGATTCCCACACGCGCCCCAGGCTCACACCATCCGAGCTCCACAACGCGCCGGGCGGAGTCCGCGATCAGCTCCTCGGTCGTCTCGTGACGACGAATCGAGGACGCCCGTACGCCCCACATCAGCCCGCAGCGACGCACCGTCTCACGGCCCGGCGAGAGCGCGTAGATCGGCACGTTGGGGCGATGGGCGGAGACCAGACGGGCCGAGCGCCCCGAGAGAGTCGGAACGATCAGCGCCTGCAGATTCAGCTCGCGTGCTGCCACACACAGACTGTGCGCAAGCGTGTAGGCGGGATCTGACTCGGTGCGGTGTACGCGCGAACTGTTCCAGCGCTCGTAGGGAGCGATCGTCTCTGCCTGAACGGCCACGGCCGCCATCATTTCCACGGCTCCGACCGGATGGGCTCCGACCGCGGTCTCCTGGGAGAGCATCACCGCGTCGGTGCCGTCGAGGATCGCATTGGCGACATCGGCCACCTCGGCGCGGGTGGGCCGCGAGGAGGTGACCATCGAGTCCAGCATTTGGGTGGCGGTGATCGAGGGACGGGCGAGACGCCCCGCGAGCTCGAGCAGGTTCTTCTGCTCGATCGGCACCCGCTCGATCGGCAGCTCGATGCCGAGGTCTCCACGCGCGACCATCACGCAATCCGCGGACCTGATGATCTCCTCGGCATGTTCCACCGCCTGGGGCTTCTCCATCTTTGCGATCAGTGGCAGGCGCGTGTGCTCCCGCACCAACTCGATGTCCTTCGGGCTGCGCACAAACGAGAGGGCGACCATGTCTACCCCGATCGACTCGCCGTGGCGCAGCAGCTCCAAATCCTCGGCGGGCACCGACGGCAGCGCGTCAATTGGTCCAGGGATGTTCAACCCCTGCCGCGAAGCGACGGAGCCGCCGACCTCCACCTCCGCCTCGACTTCGCTTGTTTGAGGGCGCGCTTGGACTACCCGCAGGCGCACCGAACCGTCGGCCAGATAGAAAGGCATCTTTGGTTCCAGCGCGTCCGCCAACCCCGCCCAGGAGATGTGCATGTGGCCGGCATCGCCCTCGCCCTCCTCCGCACCGCAGCTGAAGATCACACGCTCACCGGCCTTCAGCTCGACGATGTCGTCACGCAGCGGACCGATGCGCAACTTCGGCCCCGGGAGATCCTGGAGGATCGCCACGGGTCGTCCAGCTCGCCCCGCCGCGTCACGCACTCGTCCCACTGTCTCGGCGTGCTCGGCAAGCGTTCCATGCGAGTAGTTCAGGCGCGCGACATCCATGCCCGCGTTGATCATTCTCAGCAGGGTCTCGGGATCGCGCGAAGCGGGTCCGATGGTGGCGACGATCTTGGTGCGACGCATCACTTCCAAGGTATCGGTCCAGGCGGCGTGGCGCGTATCCCTCAGCGACTTGCCATCAGGCTCCTAACATTTCCCGAATGCTTTCCCCATCGCGACTGCCCCCCAGGCTCGGCGCGCCCGTCCGCGTCGCCCACTTCGGCGGTCAGTCCGAGCCTGGCACGATCCTCGCCATTCACGAGAACGGACGCCGTCTGGAGATTGCCTGTGAGAGCGGCGAACTGATCGAGTTCGTGCTCAATCGGGCGAGCGCGAGATTCCTGGCCCGCTCGGGCTCTACCGGTCCGCGCCTGGAGCTACTCGACGACAGCAAGCACCGATAGCGGCTCTTCTGGGCGGTGCGGGTGCGAGCCCCGATCTGGAGGCTATGGAGCGCGGATGTCCGGGAAGTGCTCGGCGCAATGCTCTCGCAGCACCTCTCTGATCCAGGCGCGCTCGGAGGGGCTGCTTACCCGGAAGCGCTCGAGCAGTTCGCGTTGACGCTGGATTGGCACCGCGGCGATCTCCCAGCGCACGGCCAGGCGCTCGAACAGGAACTCGACCGCCCGCTGCCAGGTGTCCTCCTGGGTCGCGGACGCCCGCGACCCAGTGCCCGCGAGCACCTGTTGGTACTGGACTCGAGTCGCGGCAGTGAGCGAGCCACGCAGAGACAGCACGTTGCCGTCCTGGTCGGTGTAGTCGCTGCTGGGCGCTCTGAGCTTCTCGCTGCGGCGGCGCTTTGCCATGGTTTGTCCCTGCCCCGCGGGGGGCGGTTCAGGCCCCGCGGTCAGGCACGCAGTCCGCTTTCCAGCTGGCCGCGAACATCGCCGGTGAGAGGCTTGGCGTGGCCGGGCCAAGCCGCGGCCGGCTCCAATGCGGCGAGCTTGAGCAGGCTCGCCCGGGCCTGCTCGGTATCGAAGTTATAGATCGCCTCAGGCAGATGCGGCGGGCAGCCACGGCCCCACATATCCAAGGTGTAGAAGGCGTCCGTGCAGAGCGCCAGGCGATCGGACTCACGCCACAGCGCGATCAACCCAGGCGCGTGGCCGGGGAGATGGACTACCTGAAAGCCCGCTATCTCCTCGCCCTCCTCGACCGTGCCGGCGATCTTCACCGGGCCACCGTCCCAGGCCATGCGATGCAGAACACGATGGATCTGGCGTTGGGGAGTTGGCAGTCCAGCCAGGTCCGCTGGCCAGTAGCGAAAACCGCCGCTGCCTTGCGCATCCTCTACCTCTTGCGGATGGCAGAAGACGGGCACCCCGAGCGCGGGCGCGCTACCGCGATGATCGGTGTGGCCGTGGCCCAGCACGATCCGCTTCAGTCCGCCCAGCTTGGCCGCCGCACTGCCGACCGCGCGTGCCATCGTCCGCGCGCCCGCGTCGAACAGTGTGACGGCGCCTTCGTCCTCGATCAGGTAGACGTTGCAGCGGCCGGGCTGGCCCTGCACGACCCACACCCCCGCGGCGACCAGCTCCGCTTCACCAGCGGCAAAACCGCTCAGTCGCGTCTTGACGTTGAAGGCTCCCACCATCCGCTGCTCGGCGGTGGAGCCGATCGGCGGCATCATCCCGATCTGGCGGGGGAAACCCATGGTGTCGGTGAACGCGTCATTGGACTGAATCAATCCATCGCGAACACACAGCAGATCGAGTCCCTCGAGCTCGACTCGATCGCCGGTGGGCGCCACCCCGCCGAAGGACTCCGGGCCCGCGAAGGTCCCGGTCAGGCGCCACTGCACTCCGCATTGGTCTCCCTCGCTGGTGGTCGAGAGGATCTCAAAGTGCATGTCGGGCAAGGCTCCGTGCAGTCCGCCGATGAAAGCGCGCAGGCCCTCCGGGGCCGTCGTGTCCACCTGACCGCGCACGTGCTCGCGCCCGCCCGGCGCCCACATCCTCACCGCCGCATCCAGGTCACGTGCATTGATCGCCTCGAAATAGGCGCGAGCGATCGTCTCAGCTTCGCCAGCGGACGAGCGCGTGATGCGCTGGCGCACTGGCTGATGGATGTTGGCGGCGGCCTCCTGCACCTTAGAGGCGCTGCTTGAGCCTGCCGGCTGGGTCATCGGTCTCCTCCTTCTGACGAGCTCCCCGAAGACTCAGTCTAAGCCTTTGCGCGTCTTGAGAGGAAGTGCTCGCGCACACCGTGACCGCTTCCTGAAGCGAGCGGTGTACGGGCCGGGGTATGCACGCTCGCGTTAGTGTGCGGGTGTGGCGCAGAGCAACCACCGGCGTGAGTTGGGGCGTGGGGAGCGCGTACTTCCAGGCGTCTATCGCCTGCGCCTGCCGCTGCCATGGCCCGGGGTGCCGCACTGCAACGCGTGGGCGGTCGCGGCGGGGGACGGTGTCGTGCTGTTTGACACCGGCATGCACGACTCCGGCTCGCTGGCACACCTGGAGCGGGCGCTTTCGATGTGCAACCTGCGTCTGGAGAACGTGCGCCTGGTGGTCTGCACGCATGCTCACTCAGATCACTATGGGCAGGCCGCCACGATCGTGGAGCGGACCGGATGTGAGCTTTGGATGCACCCGAACTACGCCCACGTGGTGGGGATGGCCGAGGATCCCGACCAAGCCCTGGCCCGGCGCTTGGAGATCGCCCGCCAAAGCGGGGTTCCCGAGGAGGCACTGCGCCGCTACGCCGCCGAGCGCAAGAACCACAATCCCGGCATCGCGGCGATCATCGCGCCAGATCGCGAACTGGTGGACGGTGTGCAGGTGGGAAGCGACCTGGGCGGTTGGATCGCCTACGAGACGCCCGGGCACGCCCCTTCGCACGTCTGCCTGTTCCAGCCCGAGCGGCGGCTGTTGATCTCCGGAGACCACCTGCTGGGGCGCATCTCGCTGTACTTCGACTACGGCTACTCGCCCGACCCGGTTGGTGAGTTCCTGAACTCGCTGACGGTGGCCCAGCGTCTCGGTGCACGGTTGTGCCTGCCCGGGCACGGGCGCACATTCACCGATGTGCACGCCCACATCGAGGGAAACCGCACGCTCATCCACGAACGTCTGGAGAAGGTCCTTGAAGCCCTGCGCCAAGGTCCGTTGACCGCGTTTGAAATCGTCCCCCATGTCTATGGGGACGCGCTTTCGCCACTAAACGCACATTGGCTGCTTTCAAAGGTGCTCTGCTACCTGACCCATCTGAGTCCCACCGCCGGCGTGCTCAAGATCGCCGGTGAGCCAGAGCGCTGGTCGCTTGAAAATTGACCGCCGGGGTTCTCGACGGCAACAAACCTTGACACGGTCGTGTTAGGCTTCTAGGGCATGCGCATCGATGAGATCCTCGCCGCCGGCAAGCCGGTGTTCTCCTTCGAGTTCTTCCCGCCCAAAACCGAGCAGGGCGAGCAGAACCTGTACGCCGCGCTCTCTGAGCTACGTGAGCTCGAGCCCGCCTTCGTCTCGGTGACCTACGGCGCCGGCGGCTCGACGCGCACCAAGACGATCGAGATCGTCAAGCGGATCAAGGACGAGTACGACTTGGAGGCGATGGCGCACTTCACCTGTGTGGGTGCGACGGTCGCCGAGCTACGCGCCACCCTGGATGAGATGAGCCAAGCGGGGATCGACAATGTGCTTGCGCTGCGTGGCGACCCCCCAGCGGGAGAGGAGCTGTGGAGCAAGACCGACGGAGGACTCGAGTACTCATGCGAGCTGGTGGGGCTGATTCGCGGCGAGTACCCCTTCGCGATCGGTGCCGCCTGCTTCCCGGAGACCCACATCCATGCGCGCAGTCCAGAGGCGGACCTCGAGTACCTGGCTCAGAAGGTGACGGCGGGAGCTGACTTTCTGATCACCCAGCTGTTCTTTGAGAACCGGCTGTACTTCGACTTCCTGGCCCGCGCGCGAGCCTCGGGGATCGAGGTGCCGATCATCCCCGGCATCATGCCGATCACCCAGGTTGGCCAGGTCGAGCGGATGGCCAAGATGTGTGGTGCCTCGATCCCGGCCGGTTTGCACGCCGAGCTGCAGGCACGCGAAGACGATCCCGAGGCGGTGCTCGACTTCGGGGTGGCCCACGCGACGCTGCAGTGCGCCGAGCTGCTCGCGGCGGGGGCGCCGGGCATTCATTTCTACACGCTCAACCGCTCCCCGGCCACGCGCGCGATCCTCAGCGCTCTGAAGCTCGCCAGACCCTGGGAGAACGCGGCCTACGCCGGTTCTATCTCCAGCCCCTCCGCCAGCCTGGGCGAGCCGTCTGGAGCCTCGTAACGAATGTCCACCGAGTCGTTCTGACGGTAGATGCCCACCCCCCAGGCGCCCAGCAGCCAACGCCACCCGCTGATCTTGTCCTTACGCAGCTCACCCGGGAAGATCAGCGAACCCTCCTGGACGGTGTAGTCGACACCGAGTCGCTGCGGCACACCGTTGAGGTAGACCTCATAGGGGTCGCGTATCTCGCGCGGCAGCCTTACCTTTGATCGAGTCATGCTCGCGGGATTATGCACCCGGTGGTGCGCGTACTCTGCGTGATGTGAACGAGATCACCTACACCGTGCGTCGCTCCGCGCGAGCCAAGCGGGTGCGGGTCAACGTGCACGCGCACACCGGCGTGGAGGTGGTGCTGCCGGCGCGCGCCTCAGAACGGGCCGCCGCGGCGGCGGTGAGTGAGTTGCGCCCGTGGATCGAGCAGCGGCTGGCCGACGCCCGCAAGACCCTCGAGGTAGTGGCGCAACGTGCCGGCACCGTGCCCTACCTAGGTGCCTCACTCGAACTCGTCCCACAGATCGGTCGCCAGCGCGCGCACCGGGAAGGCCAGCGCATATTGGTGCCAACCCAGGACCCTCGCGCGGCGCTCGAGCGCTTCTACCGCAACGCCGCTCGACGGGAGGTGGCGGTGCGTCTGGACCGCGCAACAGCGCTGGCGGGAACCTCCTACAGCGGGCTCGAGATCCGCGCGCAGCGGACCCGCTGGGCGTCGTGCTCGCCAACGGGGCGGATGAGTTTCAACTGGCGTCTGCTGCTGGCACCCGAAAACGTGCTCGACTACGTCGTCTGGCACGAGGTCTGTCATCTGGAGGTGCTCGACCACTCCCCGCGCTTCTGGGCGCTGGTGGAGCGCCGCTGGCCGCGCTGGCGCGAGGATCGCCAGTGGCTGCGCCGCCACGGGGCCACGCTCGTTCTGTAGTTACGACCGCGGCGCCTGCACTGGATCCCGCGAGCGCCTCCCCATTGGTCTCGGCCTGTGAAGCCAGTCCCTGTCAGAGCTGCACCATCTACCCGAGCACCGACGCTGGGCCAATCCGTTCAGCCGCCGTGCGCGTGCTCGAGCACACGGCGCAGAGCCTCGTAGACGCTCTCGCCCTCGCGTGGTGTCACCAGTTTGCGCCTCAGACGACCGGTGTAGGCCTCGATCGATCCGTCGCCGCGCAGATCGATCCCGCCGTGAACCGCCGAGCGCAAGACACCGGGACCTGAGATCTCCGCACGCGCCACGACTTGGCGCACCGGCTCGAACTGACGCTTGAAGACGCCGATCGTCTCGCGGCGGACCTCGGGGGCGAGCTCGTCCAGGCGCTCCCGCAGCGCGTCGCTAGCCGCCTGGAGGCTCTGGAAGTGCGTGTGCCGCACGCTTGACCCGTTGCGCAACGTGAGCGTCCAGCCCTTGGTCATCAGGCGATGATGCCAGCCCTCAGCCGATCGCGAATGGAAACCGACTAGCCGCGCTGCTCCACCGGCAGATAGCTGCGATCACGCTCACCGGTGTAGATCTGACGCGGGCGGGCGATCTTCTGCTCGGGGTCCTCGACCATCTCCAGCCACTGGGCGATCCAGCCGCTGGTGCGCCCGATCGCGAACATCACCGGGAACATCTCGACCGGCAGACCCAGCGCCTCATAGATCAGGCCCGAGTAGAAGTCGACATTGGGATACAGCTTGCGCGAAGTGAAGTACTCGTCGTCCAGCGCCCGCTTCTCGAGCTCGGTGGCGATGTCCAGTAGCGGGCTCTTGCCGCGCACCTCGAAGACGTCGTCGAGGTACTTACGGATGATCCGCGCCCGCGGGTCGTAGTTCTTGTAGACGCGGTGGCCGAAACCCATCAGTCGCTCGTTGCCGGCCTTTACACCCTCTAGGAAGCCCGGGATGTTCTCGACCGACCCGATCCGGCCGAGCATGCGAAGCGCCTGCTCGTTGGCGCCGCCATGCAGCGGGCCGTAGAGTGCCGCGACCCCAGCGGCGACGGCCGAGTAGGGATCGACTTGGGTGGAGCCGACCGAGCGCACCGCGCTCGTGGAGGCGTTTTGTTCGTGATCGGCGTGCAGGATGAAAAGCACGTCCAGGGCGCGCTCCAAGCGCGGATCGGGCTCGTACTTGAGCTCGGTCATCTTGTACATCATCCCGAGGAAGTTGCCCGCATAGGCGAGGTCGTTGTCGGGATAGACGTAGGGCTGGCCCATGTTGTGACGGAAGGCAAACGCCGCCAGCGTCGGCATCTTGGCCAGCAGACGGATGATCTGGATCGCGCGGACGTCCTCGTCGTGGATCTGGTTGGCGTCGGGGTAGAAGGTCGAGAGCGCCCCCACCGAGGCCACGAGCATGCCCATCGGGTTGGCGTCGTAGCGGAAGCCCTGCATGAAGTCCTTGACGTTCTCGTGTACGAACGTGTGGATCGTGATCTGGTGGGTCCACTCGTCCAGCTGGCTTTGAGTGGGCAGCTCGCCGTGGATCACTAGATAGGAGACCTCCAGGTAGCTCGAGTGCTCGCAGAGCTGCTCGATCGAGTAGCCCCGGTGCTGAAGGATGCCCGCGTCGCCGTCGATGTAGGTGATCGAGCTACGGCACGCAGCCGTGTTGGTGTAGGCCGGGTCGTAGGCCATCACGCCGAAATCGGACTCGTCGGTCTTTATCTGTCTGAGGTCCATCGCCCGCACCGTGCCGTCAGTGATAGGCAACTCGTAAGTTCGGCCGGTGCGGTTGTCGGTGACCGTCAGTGTCTGGCCGTCTGCGACCTCGCCGTCGGCCTCACTCTGGGAGGCCTGAGTCTCGGTGCTCATCTGCTTTCTCCTAGCCCGCTCGCTTCTGGTTTTGAATGCGCTCCCATTATGCGTCAAGGTCCGACGGTAACTAACCGGTGCGCCGAGCCCGGTCATCCGTGCCTGAAGGGACTCGCACGAAGATCAGCTCGGCGCTGGCTGCGCTTGCTGCCCGTAGCGGCTCTCTGTTGCGTCGACCTGCCCCTGGTAGTGACTGCCAAGATGCTGGTGGCCATAGGGACGCTGTGCCGGTGCGTCGAGAGTCATGAACGACAGCTGGGCGATCGGCAGGCCCGGGTAGAGCTTGATCGGCACGCGCGTGAGATTGTTGAGCTCGAGCGTCAGGGTTCCCTTCCAGCCGGGATCGCAGAACCCGGCGGTGGCGTGCACGATCAGTCCAAGGCGACCAAGCGAGCTCTTGCCCTCGATTCTGGCAACGATGTCGTCGGGCAGCTCCACGTGCTCGAGCGTACGCCCGAGGCAGAACTCGCCAGGGTGGATGACGAAAGGCTCCCCCTCCAGTGGGGTGACCTGCTCGGTCAGTTCCCTCGGCGGATCGCGCAGATCGATCGCGGTGACCTTGTGGTTGTGAAACACGCGAAACGACGGGCCCAGGCGGAGATCCACGCTCGCCGGCTGCACCAGACTCTCATCCCAAGGATCGATCTGTATGCGTCCCTGCTCGACCAGGCGCAAGATCGTGCCGTCGGAGAGCACCGAGGAGATGGCCGGCTGGCTCATGGCCCGATTCTCGCACAGCCCAACCCGCGCGGTCTACCGCCAAATGTTGGTTTGTTCAGCGGCTTCTCTCAGCGCGACGCCGACCGTGCCCGAGCTAGGACCGAGCGTACCCGCGGCGGCGAGGCCAGTGCGCTTGCGTGACGGTGCGGACCACGTCTGGGATTACGGGGAAGACGCGGACGTGGATGGCGTGGGCGCGAGCGCGGACCGATCCCCCCGTCCTCGCCCTGCGCTGGCTCAGGCGTTTGGCGCACAGCCCAGCGCACGATCAAAAAGAGCGCGAGGATCGGGATCTTCAAGATGATCATCAGCCAAATGAAGGTCCAGGCATCCACCGTCTGGCGATCGTACTACCCGACT
>DATBPE010000060.1:0-28197 GCA_036561505.1 Solirubrobacteraceae bacterium | reverse complement strand
CATTGTTTTGTGCGCGCTCCCCGGCGTGTGTGCGCTTGCGCACATGGTCTGTGCTTCTTGGCGGCGCTTCACCGGGCCACGCCGGCGCTCACTCAGTTGCTTGGGCCTGGATCGCGGTGATCGCCACGGTGTTGACGATGTCCGTGACGCCACAGCCCCGGCTGAGATCGTTTACGGGCTTGCGCAGCCCCTGCAGGACAGGTCCGATGGCCACCGCGCCAGAGGAGCGCTGAACGGCCTTGTAAGCGACGTTGCCGGTGTCGAGGTCGGGGAAGATGAAGACGGTGGCGCTGCCCGCGACCTCGCTGTCTGGCATCTTCAGCTTGGCCACGCTCGCGTCGACCGCCGCGTCGTACTGGATCGGGCCCTCGACCTTCAGGTCGCCGCGCAACCGCCGCACCGTCTCGGTGGCGTTGCGCACCGCGTCGACCTGCTCGCCCTTGGCCGAGTCCCCAGTTGCGTAGGAGAGCATCGCGATCCGTGGATCGACGCCGAACGCGGCCGCCGTGTCGGCGGAGCTGATCGCGATGTCCGCGAGTTGCTCGCTGCCCGGCTTGGGATTGACCGCACAGTCGCCGTAGACCAGCACACGATCTGAGAGGCACATGAAGAACACGCTCGATACGACCGATACGCCTGGACGGGCCTTGATGAACTCGAACGCCGGGCGAATCGTGTCACCGGTCGTGTGAGCCGCGCCGGAGACCATGCCGTCGACCTCTCCCAGATGCACCATCATCGTGCCGAAGTAGGTGGGATCCCCGAGAGCGTCGTAAGCGCCCTCCTCGGTCAGCCCCTTGTGCTTGCGCAGCTCGTGGTAGACACCGCCGTAGCGCTCACGCAGAGGCGAGCTCAGGGGATCCACGATCTGCGCGTCCTCCAGGTCCAGCCCGAGCGCGGCGGCGCGTGCACGCACCGCATCGGGATCGCCGAGCACCGTCAAGGCGACCACGCGACGGCGCAGCAGGATATCGGCGGCACGCAGCACACGATCGTCCTCGCCCTCGGGCAGCACGATGTGCCGCCGCGCCGCCTTCGCCCGCTCGATCAGCTCGTACTCGAACATGCTCGGGGTCATCCGCGTCGGTCGCTCCACCATGAAGCGCATCTGCAGCTCGAGCTTGTCCACACTGCGCTCGAACACACCGAGGGCAGTGGCGATCTTGCGCTCGTTCTCGGCCCGCAGCACGGGCCTGACCGTCGAGATGGCAGCCGCCGCGACATGCGTGCGCTCGTCGACCTCCAGCACCGGGAAAGGCGAGTTCTCGAGCAGTCTGCGCACACTGGGAGAGAGCTCATAGCCGCCCGTCAGCAGCAGCCCAGAGAGAGCCGGGAAGGATGGCGAGAGGCTGCAGGCCAGGCACGCGACGACGATGTCCGAGCGGTCGGCCGGCACGACCACCAAGGTTCCGTCCGCCAGATCGTCGATGAAGTGCTCGACGCTCATGGCCGCGACCCTGACCTCGCGTACGTCACGGTCGAGCATGCCCTCGACCTCGAGCACCGAGCGGGCACCGAGCGCTGTCTGGATCTCGCCGATGCTCGGGTAGCCGAGCTCGGCGTGCTCGGGCATCACATAGACCCACTCCTGGCCGGTGTTGGGCGCGAGCCTGGCCTCGATTTCCTCCACGGCATCCGCCGCGACGCGGTTGACGATCACTCCGAAGAGCACACAATCCTTGCGCTGCAGCAGTTCGCGGGCGAGTTGCACCTCCTCGACGACATCGGCGCTGGCGGTTCCGTCGATCACGACCAGCACTGGGCAGCCGAGCTGGTTGGCGAGATTGGCGTTCAGGTCGAAGTCAAGCGCGGGTGTGGAGCCAACGAAGTCGGTGCCCTCGCAGACGACGAAGTCGCAGTGGGACTCGAGCTCGCGGTAGGCGGCGAGCACCTGCTTCTCGATCTCCTCGTGCGCGCCGTGGGCGATCAACGCCGTCACCTCCTCGGCGGTCGGGCCGTGCATCTGCGAGTAGGCGGTTTGTAGCTGGTAGCGACTGCGCATCAGTTCGATCTGTGGGTCCGGTTCGGCTGTCCCGCGGATGATCGGGCGGAAGAAACCGACGCGCTGCAAGCGCGCGGATAGCATCTCGGTGAAGCCGAGGGCAACGACGGACTTGCCGCTGTGCGGGCCCATCGCGGTGATGTAGATGCTTTGGGCCATACCTCACGCAACCACGGCGAACACCGTGTGTTCGCCGAGGACCCCCTTGAAGCGATGCTCGCCACGCTCCTGGAAGTGGAAGCTTGGATCGGTCTCGGTGTATTCCTTGAGCGTAGAGGAGGCGATGATCTCGCCGCCTCGCGCACAGCCGGCGATGCGGGCGGCGAGCACGACGTTGCGTCCGTAGATCTCTTCGTCGTTGGTGATCACGAATCCCGTGTGTAGCCCGACGCGTATGCGCAACGGGCGATCGCCTCCCGGGACGGTGCGATCGGCAAGGGAGCTCTGTAGGTCGATCGCGCAACGCAGCGCGGCGTGGGCGCTGTCGAACGCGACCATGAAGCCGTCGTCGTGGGACTTGGCCACCTTACCCGAGTGATGCTCCACGACTCGTTCGACGATCGTGCGGTGATCGCGCAGCAGCTCCGAGGAGCGCTCGGCTCCCAGCTCCTTGGTGATCTGTGCCGCGTCCTCGATGTCGCAGAAGAGTAGCGTCACCGCCCCATCGGGAGAGCTCATTTCCCCGAAGTCGGGCTGCGCGTCGCCCAACGCCGAGGCGATCACGTCGATCGATGTCATCGGTCCGATTTCCAACCCGATCCTCCTGACCTTCCGCAAAACGTCGGCGCGAGCGCAAGCATAACCACTTGTCATGGACGGCGAATGGGATAGATTGCCAGTCCGATGGTCTCACCGTCTGAGCAACGACTGCGCGTCGGCGTGGACTTGGTGGATGTGGAGCGCCTGCGACGGCTGTTGGAGGAGCATGCCAACAGTCACGAGCGACTGTTCACCACCACGGAGCTCGAATACTGCCAGGGCAAGCGCCGCCGCTACGAGCATCTCGCCGCGCGCTTCGCCGCCAAGGAGGCGGTGCTCAAGGCGTTTGGCACTGGGGTGAGCCAGCGCATGCGCTTCACGGAGGTCGAGGTGCTAAATGAGCGCAGCGGCCGCCCGCGTGTACGCTTGTTGGGGAGCGTTGCATCATTCGCTGAAAATCACGGGCTCAGCCAGCTCGACGTGTCGCTTTCGCATACCGAGAGTACGGCGCTTGCTCATGTCGTGAGCATGTGGCGTAGCCCTGTCACCAGTGAGCCGTCCGCCGTATAAACCCGAGGAGTTATCGTGGCCGACAACAGCATGCAACGAAGTCGCGTGGTCGTCACCGGAATGGGGGCGATTACCCCGCAGGGCAACTCGCTAGAGGAGTTCTGGGACGGTGTTAGCCATGGTCGTGTGGCGATCCGTAAGGTGACGCACCTGCCGATGGACGGCTACCGCACCACCTTGGGCGGTGAGGTCCAGAACCCGGCGAAACCCGAGCACGGTTATTTGAACCCGGACGGGTTTCACGATCGAGCGATCGATTTCACGGTCAAGGCCGCTGAGGAGGCGATGGCCAACTGCGGCGTCGAGGTGGGGGCGATCCCCGCCGAGCGCTGGGGTGTGGTAATCGGCACGTGCAACGCCGGATTGCTCGCCGGGGAGGAGTGGCACCTTCGGCGCAAGCGCGGCGAGAAGCCCGACCCGCGGCTGGTGCTGCTGGTCCCGCCGCAGGCGATGGCAGAGGCCCTCAGCGGCACGTTTGGCCTGCGCGGCCCGGTGCTTTCGGTAGACACCGCGTGCGCCGCCAGCGCCAACGCCATCGGATACGCGAGCGAGTTGATCCGGGGCGGGCAGGCTGATGCTGTACTGACCGGCGGCGCGGACGCCTTCTCGGACATTCTGTATGCCGGGTTCAACTCGTTGGAGTCGCTTTCGCCGGAGCCAGCAGCCCCGTATTCGCGCGATCGCAAAGGACTCTCGCTGGGAGAGGGAAGCGGCATGCTGGTGCTGATGCGCGAGGATCTCGCACGCGAGCACGGCGCACCGATACTGGCCGAGATACTCGGTTACGGGCTCTCAGCCGACGGCTATCACCCGACCGCGCCACATCCCGAAGGCCACGGCGCCGCACGCGCCATCCAGAGGGCCCTGACTCAGGGTGGCGTCTCACCCGAGGAAGTGAACTACGTCAATAGCCACGGCACTGGAACGGCCAAGAACGATCCGGCGGAGACCGCCGCCACGAAGGTAGGTCTCGGCGAGCCGGCGGCTCGAGCGGCGGCGGTGAGCTCCACCAAGTCGATGATCGGGCATCTGCTGGGAGGCGCCGGAGCAATCGAGGCGGTCGCCACGGTGAAGACGCTCGAGCAGCAGCTCGCTCCCCCGACCGCCAACTACACCGAAGCGGACCCCGAGTGTGATTTGGACTACATCTCTGAGGGCCCACGCGAGATGACGATCGACATCGCGGTGTCGAACAACTTCGCCTTCGGTGGCGCCAACGCGTCGGTGGTCTTCGCCCGCGCCGGTTTGCGGGAGTCCGGTCCCCCAA
The DNA here is from genome assembly GCA_036561505.1 of Solirubrobacteraceae bacterium. Lineage (GTDB taxonomy): Bacteria > Actinomycetota > Thermoleophilia > Solirubrobacterales > Solirubrobacteraceae > Palsa-744. The sequence continues at coordinate 23,659 of DATBPE010000060.1, read as the reverse complement.
CGCCGCGGCTGGATCGCGTCGTTATTACTGGACTGGGCGCCCTCACCCCCGCCGGCACCGACATCCAGTCGCTGTGGGAGGCCTACAGCGCCGGGCGTGACTGCACGAGCGCAGAGAACGATGTGCGCCTCGGCCGCGTGGACTTCTCCGCGGGCGACTTCCTCTCGCCCAAGGAGCGTAAGCGTGTGGATCGCCTGGGGCTGTTCTCGATCATCGCCTCGCGTCAGGCGCTGAGCGACGCGGCACTCGAGCTGAGCGACGAGAACCGCACCCGTGTGGGCGCCATTCTCGGCACGGGTGTGGGGCCGATGGAAAGCATGGAGGACTTCGCGGTGGGCGTGATCGAGGAAGGTGCCGGCGGCGCCAATCCGGCGGTCTTTCCCAATACCGTGTACAACGCTGCCGGCGGTCAGGTGGCGATCAAGGTCGGCACGCAGGGATCGGCTTCGACGGTCACCGTCGGACATGCCGCCGGCGCGGCCTCGCTGTGCTACGGCTGTGACCTGGCCACGACCGACCACGCGGACGCGATCCTGTGCCTCGGCGCGGACTCGCTGACCGACACTGTGATTACCGCCTACCGCGAGCTCGGGGTCCTGGCCGGCGCCTCGAGCAACGGCGAGGGAACCGGCATGGCACTCTCGGAGGCCGGCGTCGCCGTACTGGTAGAGCGCCTGGGATCTGCCCTGCACCGGGGTGCTCGCATCCGCGCGGAGGTGCTCGGCTTCGCCATCACCTCCGACGCTCGTGGCATCGGCCGGCTGGACCCCGACGGCGAGGGCCTGGAGCGAGCGATGCGCCTGGCGCTCGAGCGCGCGAGTGTCTCCGCGACGCAGCTCGCCGCGGTGTGGTCGGCGCGTTGCGGTCTCGCCGTGGCCGATGAGGCCGAGGCAAAAGCGATCGAGCGTGTCGTGGGCACCGAGGTGAAGGTGAACTCCCCCAAGCTTTTGCTCGGCGAGCCGATGGGGGCGGGCGCCTCGCTGAGCGTCGCGCTGGCGATCGCTGCGTGGGAGCACGATACGGATGTAGGCCCCGTTCTGATCAACAGCACCTCGCTGGGCGGCACCAACTTCGCGATCGTGCTTGGGCCCTACAGCGGTTAGAGTCCCGTACCGCTCGCACAATTTTGACTTCAGCGGCGCCGATCGGTCTGATTGGGGCGCGGAAACTCGCCTCGTGCTCGCCGCTGCACGAGCTCACGCCAGGAGATGGGCGATGCTACTCGCAGTTCGATGGCGAGCTGACGAGCCTGATCGGTGAGGTCGTAGTGAAGTGTTCTGCCGTGCTCTTGGGCGCGAGCACGCTCATAGCCGATCGCCCGGGCGGCGTTGTGAAGCTCCTCCTCGCTGCTTGCGACCATGTGCGACCAGCGCCGCCCATGGCGTGGGATACGTGCGTCATCGACGTAGACAGGCATTGCCTCTCAGATTGCTCTGAAGCTCGACACTGCTGAGCGGATGGCGCTCAAGCCGGGCGCGCCGCGGCTGTCCACGGCAGCACCATGCCCGCGTACTTCCACTTGCTCGTCTCGATCGCCAGGATCATCATCATCTCGCCGGGCTTGACCTTGCCTGTCGTCCAGGCGTAGTCCACGGCGAGGGGCACGGCCGCGGAGCCTGTGGCTCCGACGAGTGCCAGGTTCTCGAAGATCTTGCTCTCCAGCGTGAGCCACTCTGGTGTCAGCAGGCCCGCCTCGCGCAGCTCGTCGGTCATGTAGCCGGCGTTGCCCTCCGGGATGACGCAGATGTCGATCGCCTCGGCGGCCACGCCGCAGCGCTCCAGCGTGTCGCGCAAACCTTCGGTCAGGACATAGGGGGTCTGGCGTCCGCTTTCCACCACGTCCACCTTCAGCTCGATCAGGCGCTTGGCTTCCAGCTGCTTAGCGATCGGGGCGTGGGTGGCGCCGCCAATCACCTGCATCCCGGGCTTGCGGTCCGGACCGGTGCTGCGGATCGCCGAGCCGAGGATCCCTTTGCTCTCCCCGTCTTCGGCGCGCAGCACCATCGCCCCTGCGCCGTCGCCGAAGTTGTAGATCCCCAGCCGATCGCGCATGCGTACCTTCTCGGGGTCCTTGCCGAGGAAGACGGGTACCGTCAGTGGCGAGATCGTCTCGCTGCCGATCACCAGCGCTGTGTGAAAGTCGCCACGCTCCAGGTACAGCCGTGCGACGTCGAGTGCCTCTACGGCCCCCGCACAGCCCGAGCGGATGTCGATCGCCGCGATCTTGCCAAGCCCGAGGTGCTCCTGCACGAGCGTGGAGCTCGGCGGCAGGTGATACTCGGGGCTAGCTGTGGAGACCACCAGCAGGTCGATGTCCTCTGTCTGCACGCCGGCACGCTCGAGGGCCTGCTGGGCGGCCTTACTGGCCATCTGCGAGTTCGTTTCAGATTGTTCGCCTGTGTGCGGGTCAGCGATCCAGTGGCGTGTCTTGACCTGAATGCCCTCGAGCACATCCTCGGGGAGCGGTCCCGCCACCTGTGCAAGCGTGTCGTTGTCGATCGGCTCGCCAGGCAGGTGCGCACCGGTCGCCAGCAGCACGACGCTGCGCCGAGGGCTCGCCTCAGACATCCTTGAAGAACCGGTAGCCGCCACCGTGAAACAGCAGCGGCGCGACCTCGTGGCTGAAGTCGAGCGCGAGCACCTCGCCGATGAAGATCACGTGATCGCCCGCCTCATGGCTCGCGTGCAGGGTGCAGTCCAGATAGCCGACGGCCCCGTCCAGCACCGGCGATCCGCTGGCGGCGGTACGGTGGGCGATGTCGCTGAACGCGTCACGGCCACGCGGACGGTCCTTGGAGGCAAAGTAACGAGACAGCGGCTCCTGCTCGGCGGCGAGGATATTTACGGCGAATACCCCATTCTCGCGGATCAGATCGCCACCCTCCGAGAAGGACTTCACACACACGAGCACCAACGGCGGGTCCAGCGAGACCGAGGAGAACGCGTTCGCGGTCATCCCATACGGATGCTCCTCGCCACGAGTGGTCACGATCGTGACCCCCGTCGCGAAGGCACCAAGCGCTCCGCGAAAATCCTCGCTAGCGAATCCGGGCGAGGACATCGATCTCTCCGTCGTGCCGCCGGGCAATCAGGAGTCCTCGTCGAGCGCCCGCAGGCGCGCCCGGACAACCTGATCGAAGTCGGCCGTCATGCCAAGCGACTGCGCGATGAGATCACGGAAGATGTCGCGGTCCATCGCGATCAGGGTCGTCGGCTCGGTGGCGCGTACGGTCGCTGCTCGTGGCGTGCCACGCATGATTGCCACCTCGCCAAAGAAATGTCCGCGGCCGAGTGCTGTCACCTTCTTGGAGCCGGTGTCGTCCTGTTGCTCTACGTCGACCGCGCCCGCGACGATGATGAAGAACTTGTCCGCGGGTCCGCCTTGGCGCACGATGACCTCGCCCTCCTCAACCGTGACGGTCTGCAGCTCGCTGGCGATGCTGTCGATCCGTTGGGTGGGAAGCTCGCTGAAGACGCTGTAGGCACGTTCGCGGCGAAAGTCCGCGCCGAAGGCGCCGTCGTCGGTCTTGCCGCCAGTCTCGGTGTTATCGATGAATTGCAGTTCTGTGGGGACAATCCGAAAGAACGAGATCGACATTGTCGCCCCGGGCGAGAGCTCGGGGAACTTCAGGCCAAACAGATCCGCGACCTTCGCGATCGTTTCCCCGTTGAGAATGACGGCGCACTCTCCCGATCCCTGTACCCCCCGCGTCTGGCGCAGGTCTTGCGCATACTCGTCGATCGCGAAGGAGACCACTGGGTTCTGGTCCAGGTGCCTTGCGGTGATCGTTCCCGGACGGGTCCAGAAGTACAGCGTCGAGCCGTCGTTGACGTACAGGAATGTACTGGCGTGCGGTACCCCGGTGGGAGACGCGGTGGCGAGGGTGAGCGTGTTCTGGGCCGAGAGGTACTCGACCACGTGGGCCGGAACATCGACTGCGGCCTGCTCAGCGGTCATTGGGTCTCCTTTTTGAGTATCTGCGGCGGCATTGGCCGGACTCTATCGAGGCTCGGCGTTTCTCGTCAACGTGAGCCCTTGCTCGTCAGGGTGAGCCTTCATCCTCGACGTGGATCTCGCGCAGCGCGCGGGTGTCGACGTCATAGACGAAGCCGCGTACCGAGTCGCGGTGAAGCAGGAACGGGGATCGGCGGACCCTCAGGATGGATTGGCTCACATCGGCGTCGAGGTCGCTGAAGGACTCGATAGCAAACGCCGGCGCCACGCCTGTGGCCTGCTGCAGCTCGGCGCGAAACCCGTCGTCGGTGAGGGTCTGCATGCCGCAGTGGGTGTGGTGGATGAGCATCACCTCGCGCGTGCCGAGCCGCCGCTGGGATATCGACAGCGAGCGGATCGCGTCGTCGGTGATCACCCCGCCGGCGTTACGCACGATGTGCGCCTGGCCGTCCTGTAGGCCAAGCGCTGCAAAGACGTTCAGGCGCGAGTCCATGCAGGTTACGATCGCCAGTTGCAAGCTGGGACGAACGTCGAGATGTCGGGCGGGCAGCGAGGTCGCAAAGGCTTGGTTGTTGGCGAGAAGACTGTCGATCGCGCTCATGAGGACTTATCCCCTCTCCCCCGGCCGAGAATGCGCTCGAGCAGGCGTTTGAAGTTGCCCTGAGGCTTGGCCTGCTCCTCGGGGATGGCTGAGCTCACACGCGTCACCTGCGGCTGGGCAATCGGCTCCGACTGCGCCACCTGCTCCTCGGAGAGAATGGGGCGCACACGCGTTACCTCAGGCCGCGCAATCGGCTCCGGCTCCCGCACCTGCTCACCCACAACAGGACGCACACGCGTCACCTCAGGCTGCGCAATCGGCTCCGACTGCGCCACCTGCTCCTCGGAGAGGATGGGGCGCACACGCGTCACCTCAGGTGGCGCAATCGGCATCGGCTCCTGCACCTGCTCACCCACAACAGGACGTACGCGTGTCACCTCGGGCTGCGCAATCGGCTCTGGCGGCGCCATTCCGGACATGCGCGTGAGGCCAGCATCGTCTTTTTGCCCCTCAGGCTCGGGCGCTACGACGGCGATCGCAATCTGCAAGCTCAACTCCGACTGCCCGACCCGGACCGTCGTATCGGCGGTGAGTGTCACCGGGCGGTCGATACGATCGCCGTTGACGAATGTGCCGTTCAGCGAGCCGAGGTCTTCGACGACTACGCCCGTCTGCAGCGGCCGCACGGCGGCGTGCGGCCGAGACATTTCGTCGTCTGCAATCGTGAGGTCAGCCCGCTCTCGCCCGATGGTCAACTCGCGCTCGACCTCGACCTCGATTCCCGCGGCCGGTCCCGAGATCACCCTCAACGTGCAGGTGGAAGTCATCTGATTCTCATGGTAGTTCTCACAGATCCGCCGCCACGAAGCGCCGATGAGCTTTCAGCGCCGGCCCGCTGAGCGTGAGCGCCGTCATTCGGTTGCGCGCCGCGCACGCCAGCGGCCGCTTCAGAGCACCCGTGCGTGCCAGTAGCGCCGACTGTTTTACCACCGGGCTCGTGCGCTTGATACGTGCCTGCTCGTAAGAGCGCAGCGCCGGCTCGATCTCCTCGTGCTCCCCCAGGCAACGCGTCAACACCGCCGCATCCTCGAGCGTCTGACACGCGCCCTGGCTGAGGTTCGTGGTCATCGGGTGCGCCGCGTCGCCGAGCAGCGTCACCCGATCAACGCCCCAGTCGGTGATCGGCTTGCGGTCGTAGATCTGCAGACGTGCGATCTGCTCCTCCGGTGTCGCTGCGATCGCCGTCGTGACCGGCTCCTGCCAGCCGGCGAAGCGCTCGAGCAATTCGTCCTTGCCTGCCTGTGCCTCGGGGCCGTTCGGCTCGCCGTAGAGAACGGCCGCCCAGAATAGGCGCTCGCCGCCGACGTGATGCAGCACCGCCCGCGAGCCCGCTCCGAACAGCACGCGCTCGGCGCGTGGCGGCAACACATAGCTCTCGTCGGGGATCAGGCTCTGCCACTGCGTGTAGCCCACGTAGTGCGGCTCCTGCTCGCCGTGGATCTGCGCCCTGACTGTTGAGCGCAAGCCGTCGGCACCGACCAGCAGCGATCCTCGCTCCTCGCCCCCGTCGGAAAGTCTGAGCCGTACGCCGTCGCCGTCCTGCTCGAAACCCGTGCAGCGGGCACCCAGACGGATGCGATCCACGCCGACCGCCTCGACCAGCAGCGCCTGCAGGTCCTGCCTGCTGACGCCGACGTCGATCACGCCGTTTTCGCGCGCTATTTCGGCCACGGGCCAACTGGCCAGCGGCTTGCCCTTCGCCGTCAGGTAGTCGGTGGCATCCAGCGGCGCACCGATCGCCTGCACCCGGTCGTAGAGGCCAAGCTGCTGCAGCGCGCGTGCGGCGTTCGTCCAGATGTGAAAGCCACCCCCGAGCTGGATCTTGCGCACATCGCTGGCTTGCTCGAAGACGAGGACATCCTTGCCTTGGCGCATGAGTCCATAGGCGGTCGCGAGCCCGCCTATGCCGCCGCCGACGATCAGCGCGCGATCGTTCAAAACGAGTAGTCCATTTCCTTTGGGTGCTGCCGCGCGAAGCCCAGGCGGAAGCCCATCGTGAGCCCTCCGTTGCGTATTGCGCACGCCATCGGGTTGTGCAGGCGGCTGGCACGCGCCAACGACCACGACATCGATGCGAACTTCGTCGTGCGCGGAATCCGCTCCGCCTCGTAGTCCCGCAAGCCCTTGACTGGGTCGGCCCCGTCGGCCACGCAGCGAGCGAGTACCACGGCGTCCTCGATTGCCTGGTTTGCGCCCTGGCCGAGTGCATTGGTCATCGCGTGGGCCGCGTCTCCGATCAGCGTTACGCGCTCCACGCCCCACTGCTTGGAGGGCGGCCGGTCATACATGTCCGCGCGCGTGATCGCAGTTTGCTCGGTCGCTTCCACGATCCTCTGGGTCGGTGCTGACCATCCCTTGAAGCGCTCCAGCACCGCTTGCCTGCGCTGCTCCACCGGCTCACCGCCACCGGCTGGCGCGGCGAACGTCCCCTCCCAGTAGACCTCCTCGGGCCCGATCCGGTAGAACAGGAAGCGCGCCCCGCGCCCCCACATCACCCGGAACAGCCCGACCGGCACGACATCGGTATCCACGCGCGCGATCGCCTGCCAGCTGACATAGCCGGCGTAGCGCGGTTGCGTCGCGCCCGGCAGCTCCGCGCGCAGAACCGAGCGCATTCCGTCCGCACCGATCAGCACGTCTCCGCGCTCCTCGCCGCCGCTTGCCAGACGCACCGTCACGCCCTCGTCGTCCTGCTCGAAGCCCACGCACGTCTCGCCGAACCGCACGGTCCCCTGATCGACCGCGTCCAGCAGCACGCGGTGCAGATCTGGGCGGCGCACGCCGAACGTCGGTGAGCCCACCTGTCGTTCGATCTCCCGCACCGACCAGCCGTACATCAGCCGGCCGCCCGCCGTGCGGAACTCGGCACGGTCAACGACCGCCGCTTGGCCGGCCAGCTCGAACAGGGACTCGCCCACTCCGATCCGTTCCAGCCCGCGCATGCCGTTGTGCCACATGTGGATGCAGCCACCGACCTGAATCTCCTCCGCGGCGCTCGCTCGCTCGATGATCGTCACCTCGATGTCTCGCTGGCGCAGCGCGATCGCGCTCGTCAGCCCCGCGATCCCCGCTCCGGCGATCACGGCCCGCATCAAACCGCTCGCACGGCCAGCGCGACGTTCTGGCCCTCGAGGCCGCGTGCCAGCGCGATCGCCTTGCGGATAGGTGCCTGGCGCGCCTCTCCGACAATCGACTCGATCCCGTCACAGGCCGGGTCTGGATTGTTCAGGTTGAGCGTCGGCGGCGCCTGCTGGCGATGCACGGCCAGCGCGGCTACAGCGAGGTTCAGTGCACCGGCGCCCGCGCCGAGATGCCCTGTCGCGGGCTTCACGCTCGAGACGAGCGGCCTGCCGGTGTCGCCGAATACCGTATGCAGCGCTCGCGCCTCGCTGGCGTCACCGCGCCGCGTGCCGCTTCCGTGGCTGGCGACATAGTCGATTTCCCCGGCCTGCTCGCCGCCGGCCCGAAGCGCCGCGCCGATAGCGTGGGCGAGTGCGTGGCCCTCGCGCTCGGGCGTCAGCAAATGCTCCACGTCGGTCGCGGAGCCCGAGCCGCTCAGCTCCGCGTAGATCCGCGCGCCGCGACTCTTGGCCGCGTCCATCTCCTCCAGCACCACGAACGCTCCGCCCTCGCCCATCACGGTCCCGTCGCGCTCGCTGTCGTAGGGCCTGCACGCGCCCGCTCCGAGCTCGTTGCTGCGGGTCGTCAGGCCGACGGAGTCGATCTTCGCCATGTTCCACCAACACACAGGCGCGTCTGCGCCTCCCGCCAGTGCGACATCGGCGTCGCCGCGGCGGATCGCGCCGAAGCCCCGGGCGATGGCGGTCATCCCCGACTCGGCGGTCCCAGACAGGTAGGTGTTGGGTCCGCGCAGCGCGTAGGCCTCGGATATGTAGAACAGGGAGGCGCCCTGGATGCCCTCGATGAAAAACAGCGGGTGCACGCTGGACGGCGCCGCTTCACCGAACTTGCGCATGTCCACCAGGCCGTCCTGGCCACGCACCGCGACCGCCACCTCCTCGAAGTGCTCGGGCTTTGAGATCTCCTTGCCACCGGCGGTGAACAGCGCGGCCCTGCCGTCAGGATCGTCCTCTATGAGCTCGACGCCGCTGTCGGTCATCGCGAGCACCGCGGCGACCGTCGCCAGCATGTCGTAGCGGGTCATCGTCCGCAACGCACGGCGGTTGACGAACTGCTTCGGGTCCAGGTCGCGGATCTCCGCGCCAAGTTGTGTCCGCAGCGAGGACGCGTCGTAGTCGCTGATCGCCCCCACCGCGCTGCGGCCGTCGATCAGCCCCTGCCAGGTATCGTCTACTCCGATCCCGAGCGGGGTCAGCAGGCCGATGCCGGTCACCGCGACGCGGCGTGGCTGCGCACTCATCGCGGCACCGCGTGCAGCTTGCGCGCGCGCACCACGACGCGCCCGTCGACGGACACCTCGCCGCTGAGCAGCGCCTCCGAGGCGCCGCGCTGAGACAGCTTGACCGTCAGCTGGAGCTGATCGCCGGGCTGAACGAAGTGGCGAAACGCGACACGCTCGGCCCCCGATAGCCGCCACGGCTGGTCCGTTTCGGCCTGCAGCAGCACGGCCGCCAGCGCTCCGAGGCTACCCAGCATCAGCACGCCGGGAAGCACCGGAAAGCGCGGAAAGTGGGTGTCGAAGATCGCCAGCGTGTTCGGCACGTTGCGCAGCGCGGTGGCGCCCTCGCCGGGCTCGACGCTGACGATTCGATCCAACGTGCTCCAGCGACTCGTCATCGGTCTCGCAGCCCTGGTTCGCAGACCACCATCGCGCCGTTGGTGCCGCCGAACGCGAACGCGTTGGTCATCACGACGTTGACCTCCATCTCGCGCGCCTGCTTGGGGACGTAGTCCAGGTCAAGCTCCGGATCGGGATTGTCGAGGTTGGTGGTTGGGGAGACGACGTTGTCGCGGATCGCACCGAGTGCGGCAAGCAGGTTCAGTGCACCGGCCGCGCAGGTTGTGTGGCCGGTCATCGACTTTGGTGAGGTGACGACCAGACGCTTGGCGTGATCGCCGAGTGCGCCCTTGATCGCTACCGTCTCAGAAAGGTCGCCTGCGGGGGTGCCGGTGCCGTGCGCGACAACGTAGTCGATGTCCTTCGCGGCGAACCCGGAGTCCCGCAGTGCGCGTGTCATCGCGATCACCGCGCCGCCCCCGTCCGGCGGCGGATCGGTCATCCGGTAGGCGTTCAGGCTCGAGCCGTAGCCGGCGATCTCGGCGTGGATCTCGGCGCCACGCTCTCGTGCTGAATCGAGATCCTCCAGAGCCATCACGACCGCCCCCTCCCCCAGCACGAAGCCGGTACGGTCGCGATCGAACGGCCGCGACGCATGCTCGGGATCGTCGTTGTAGTCCTTGGTGAGAGCGCCGAGCAGCGTGAAGCCGAGCACGTCGACCCAGCTCGTGAGCGCGTCGTAGCCACCAGCGAGCATCATCTTCGCCTCGCCGTCCTGGATGCAGCGAAACGCCTCGCCGATCGCATGGCTGGAGGCAGTACACGCGGTGCTGATGCCTATCATCGGGCCCTGCGCGCCGGCGAAGCTCGCCAGCTCGGCGCTGGCGACGTTCTGGCTGATGACGACGGTCCGCGACGGCGGCGAGCGGTACAGACGGTGGCCGTCGCTCTGGCCGCGCTCGTAGAAGATGTCCGAGAACTCCTGCAGCTCGGGCCGGGCCACGCTCCCGCCCATCGATACGCCGCACTCGTAGGGATCGTAGGTGCCCTTGGGGATAGAGGCGGCTCGTACCGCCTCCACGCCGGCCGCGAGACCGAACGCGGCGCCGCGATGCAGGCGTCGCATCAAATGGCGGTCGGGGAGCTGGTCGGGGTCGAAGTCCTCGACCATGCCGGCTATCCGCACGGGGAAGGTGCTCGCGTCGAAGGTCGTGATCGGGCCCACGCCGCTGCGGCCGGCCTTCAGTGCCGCCCAGGTGCTCGGAGCGTCGCCACCCACGGGGGTGACCGCTCCGATCCCGGTGATCGCCACGCGCGCCATCAGTCCGCCTCGGCTCGGGTCAGCATGTCCTGCAGACGCTTTGTGTCCTCCAGGTCGGCAAGCGTGTCCGCGTCGATCAGGGCGCACATGATGTCCTGTGCCTCTAGCACCGTACGGCCCTCGATGCTCACGTGACCGGATACGACGGCTGTCTCGCCGCCGAACGAGCCGACCTCGCCGACCATCTCGAGGATGTCCCCGGGGTGCACGTCGCCGCGCCAGTCAACCGATCCGATCGACAGTAGCGCGGCTCGCTTTGCGCGCTCGGTGGAGATCATTATCAGCCACGTCGCCGCCTGGCAGAGCGCCTCGAGCACGAACGGTGGCGGCATCACGAGCTGGCCGTCCTCGTTCTCCTCCCAGTATTCCTCGCTGAGCGACGTCACCTTCCGCGCCGTCACAGACTTGGACGGCTCAAAGGAGTCGACGCGATCGATCAGGTGAAAGCGCACCGCGCTCCTCGCAGCCTACGGTGCTCAGCCAGAGGCGCCGTCGGCCCGGGTCTTGACCATCTCCACGAGATTCCCCACCGTGAACAGAGTCATCACCTCATCCGCCTTCAGCTTGCCCTCGAGCTCAGCCGGATCGGTCTGGGGCATCACCTTGTGCAACTGCTGAGCGCCAGTCGCGCTGATGATCTGATTCTCATCGGAGAACTCATCATCGGAAATTCCCCCCTGGATGTAGTCGCCGAGGTCCGAGGCCTCGATCTTCACGCCCGTGCTCTTCTCGATCCGGAAGAGGATGTCGAGGAGGTCGATCGACTCGGCGCCGAGGTCCTCCATCAACGTCGCCTCAGGTGTCACCTCGTCGTCATCGAGAGCCAGCGCCTCGACCACCGCTTCCTTTACTGCACCGTCGACGTCCGCCATGTTCATTTCTCCTGTGTCGCTGGTTTGTCGCGATACTAGATGATGAGGCTCGCGCGAGACCCGCGGGCAATCGGAACCCTCTCAGAGTGGCTTGCCGATCCCCACCTGTGCGGAGACCCCGCCATCGACGGTCAAGAGCGCCCCGGTCATGTGACTGGAGTCCGGTCCGGCCAGGAATACAGCGGTGCGCGCCACCTCCTGCACCGTCGCGAAGCGCTTCATCGGGATCTGCTTGATGATCCCCTTTCCCCCATCCTTGTCCATCAGGCCCGCCACCATGTCCGTCGGCGCGAAGCCCGGAAGCACGGCGTTGACGCGGATCCCGAAGCGCGCGAACTCGACCGCGCAGCAACGCGTGAAGGCATTGATCGCGCCCTTGGAGGCCGCGTAGTTGGACTCTCCCGTCCAGCCCCGCTCGCCCATCACCGAGGAGATGTTGACGATCGCTCCCTCGCGCTGTGACATGAAGGAGGAGAGCGCCGCCTTGGTGCAGTTGAACGTGCCGCCGAAGTTGACCCGCATCACATCCAGCCATTCCCCGGGGTCCATGTTGTAGATCAGGGCGTCCTTGGAGATGCCAGCGTTGTTGATGAGGATGTGGATGCCCCCCAGCTGCTCGGCGGTCTCCTTCACCGCCGCTTCAGCCTGCGCGTAGTCCGAGACGTCGCCGCCGATGGCCGCGGCCTGCCCGCCGGCCCCACGGATCGCCTCCACGACCTCCTGGGCCTGTGCCTCGCCCGAACGGTAGTTCACGGCCACGGCTGCCCCTTCGGCGGCCAGCTCTTCGGCGATCGAGCGACCGATGCCCCGTGAGCCGCCGGTCACCAGTGCGACGCGATCCTTGAGCCTGGGCTCAGACATGAGTGGCCTCGGTTCCCTGCGTCGGGTGGCGGAAGCGCCGGGGGACCAGCTGCTCCATCCAGAAGCTGCGAACCCGCAGCAGATCGGCCACCCGCGCGGGAGACACGCCGCTCCCGTCGTGCAGGCCGTCTGCCTCCCAGCGCTTGGGGTCCAGGCTGATCGCGTAGGGATTGATCGGTGCGTCGGGGTCGAGCTCCTCCACGCCGGGCAAGCTCTCGACGGCCTTTGCGAACATCGTGACCGCGAGCGCCTCATAGAGCTCGATGTTCTCCGCCAACTGCGTGCGCAGTCGGTCGTCGTCCATGCCTGAGTGCAGGTCGAGGTGTCGCTGGGGAAGCTGCGGGAAGGCCGTCGGCGGGCTGAAGGCGCCCAGCCACTCGCGATGATCGATCTCGTCCCATTCACGGAACAGTTGCTGCAGGATGGGTGTCAGGCGCATCGCGCGATCCACCAGCGGCTGCACTTCGGACATGAACTGCAGATCGGTGAGCTTGCGGTGGAAGAACAGCAGGGCGGTGGTGGCCCAGTAGTAGAAGTAGTCCGCGGTGATCTTCGCGTTCATCACCTGCGCGTTGCGCCAAATCCCGTACTGGCCCTCGTAGTAGCTCAGCGTCACCGCGAACAGCGCCTGGAAGCGTCGATCGTGCGCGTCGGCGCGCTCGGTGATGTCCTCGCCGTCGAGGTCGCGGCAGATCAAGTCTGTGGCGAACGTGTTGCCAAGCGCGATGTAGTCAGAGCCGGGTGAGTAAAAGGGATCCGCGAACGCTCCCGCCTCACCGACCAGACACCAGCGCTCTGGGGAGAACTGGCGCTCACAGCCCATCGCGAAGTCCTCCACGCGTAGGAAGTCCTCGATCTGCTCGCTGCGGCCCTCCAGGGCTTGGGCCAGCTGCGGCTCGTGCTCGCCCAGCCAGGCCATCGCGGCCTCCTGCGTGTTGATGCGCTCGAACGGATGAAAGCGCGGATCGGCGACGATACCGATCGAGATCGGTCCCGAGGACAGCGGGATCAGCCAAACCCAGTAGCCCTGGCCGCAGAGATGGTTGGTGCTGAGCGCGCGCAGCCCCGGGGCGGTCATCCGCCGGTGCCACTGCTCGTCATCTGACCACTCGTCGATGTCCAGTCCGCCGGCCAGGCGAAACCAGGCGGAGTTGACGTGGTGGCCGACCTCGCGCGCCAGTCCCAGCTTGCGCTTGAGTAGCCCGGCGCGACCGGCCGCGTCGATGACCCAGCGACTGGTGAGAACGGAGGTCTCCTCGCCACGGGTGATGGTTGTGCGCTTGCGCTCGCCGTCGAGCTCGATCTCCTGCACGCGCGCTCCGTCGAGCACGGTGTTGCCGGCCTTGACGTTGCGCGCGGCAAGCTCGTTCTCGAAGCGCCCGCGATCGAGCTGATAGGAGTGCACCGGCGGGATCGCCGGCGACCCGTACTCCACGCGCAGCGCGATGTCCTCGTTTTTGCCGGCCGGGAAGAAGAAGCGCAGCCCGCACTTGGGCAGCTGTTCGGCGTCGAGGTGATCGCGCATACCGACCACGTCGGCGAAGTACTTCGTGCTCACCTCCACGGTCGACTCGCCGACCTTGAACGCCGCCTCCGGCGCCGGGCCCACGCGCTTCTCTGCAATCACGATCGAGGTCTGAGGCCGCGCGGCCTTCAGCTGCAGGCCCAGTGTCAGGCCCGCCAACCCCCCGCCGAGAATCGCGACATCGAAGTCGCTGGGGCTATCTGACATGACTGCTCACATTCGCCTCTTATGATCGTCGCCCTACCGGGATCTCCCAACTTGCGCCCGTATCCTACGGCACCGTCAAGCACGACGGCTCGCCGGTGGGTAATGTCCGCGGGGATGAGCAAGATCGCCTTTCTCTATCCGGGGCAGGGTTCGCAGCGGGTCGGTATGGGAGCCGAGATTCTCGAGACTCACCCGCAGGTCATGGACCGCTGCTTCCAAGCCGCGCAGGAGGCATCGGGGCTGGATATACGCACGCTCTGCCTGGAGGGGCCGATCGAGGAGCTCACGCGCACCGAGGTCGCCCAGCCCGCCCTCTTCGCCGTCTCGATGGCGATGACCGAGCTGGCGCGGCAGGCCGGCGTGCAGCCTGACTTCGTCGCCGGGCACAGCCTCGGCGAGTACACCGCCGCGGTCGCCGCCGGTTCTCTGAGCCCCGCCGATGGCATCGCGCTCGTGTCAGAGCGCGGCCGGCGGATGGCCGAGATCCAGTCCCAGCGCCCCGGCTCGATGGGGGCCATCATCGGCTTGCCCAGCGAGCGTGTGGACGAGCTCTGCCTGGCCGCGCGCTCGGTCGGCTCGGTCGCCCCCGCGAACCTCAACACGCCGTCGCAGATCGTGGTCTCCGGTGAGGAAAAGGCTGTGCAGCGAGTCCTGGAGCTCGCCGAGGAGGCCGGCGCTGAGAAGGCGATCCTGCTGCGTGCCGGCGCGGCGTTCCACAGCGAGCTGATGGAGCCCGTGCAGAGCGCCCTGGCCGAGACGATGCAGAGCCTGCAGTGGCAGGATCCCAACCCACCGCTGGTTTCCAACGCTTCAGCGCAGGTGGTGCAGAGCGCGAGCGGCGTCCGCGAGGCGCTGGTCGCGCAGATCGCGAGCCCGGTGCTGTGGGTCGACTGCGTGCGCACGCTGATCGACGCCGGAGTGACGTCTTTTCTGGAGCTCGGTGCGGGCCGTGTGCTCGGCGGCCTGGTCCGCCAGATCGAGCCTGAGGCCGAAGTGCTCTCGGCCGACTCTCCCAAGAAGCTGTCGAAGTTCCTCGAGCGCGCCGACGCTTAGAGCACCGATGCCGCGTCCCCATCTCGATAGGGACTCTTGATGGCGCCCTCCACCGGGGACACCTTCGATGTCGTGGTGATCGGCGCCGGTCTCGGCGGCCTGTCGGCCGGGGCGTGCCTGGCCAAGGCCGGGCGCAAGGTGCTCTTGGTCGAGCGCGAAGACGGGCCGGGCGGCAACGCGCGCGCCTTCCGCCGGGGCCCCTACACGTTTGACCCAGCCATCCACGTCACCGCCCAGGGCTTCAACATCGAGTTCCTGGATTTCTATCTCGCGGCGCTTGGCATCGGCGAGCAGGTGCGGTTGCTGCGGGCACAGGACACCTTCGGCGTGGACATCGACGGCGAGCGCTGGAATCTGCCGGTGGGCCTGGAGGCGTTGAAGACCTACCTCGCCGAGCAGTTTCCACACGAAGCGGATGGTGTGCGCGACTTCGTGGAGACCTGCGCGCAGACCACACGCGAGTCCCAGGCCCCCCCACCGCGTGTTGGCCTTGCCGATCTCGACGCGGTCAAGGCGGCCCTGCCGATGCTCTTCAAGTATCGCCGCTCGACGCTTTCGGACGTGCTGGAGGAATACATCAAGGACCCGCTGGCCAGAGCTGTGTGCGGTGCCTCCTGGCCCTACCTGGGACTGCCACCCGGACGTACCTCGTTCATGGCTTACAGCGGCGCCTGGATGGCACTCCAAGACCCGGGCCCGCTGTATGTGCAGGGCAGCTTCCAGAGCCTCGCCGACGCGCTCGCGCGGTGCATCCAAGACAACGGCGGCGAGATTGCGCTGGGGCGCAGCGCGACGGCGATAACGTTGGCAAACGGGCGCGTGGCTGCCGTCGAGCTCGACGGCAGCGAGCAGATCGCAGCCGAGGTGGTCGTATCCAACGCCGACGCGCGCCAGACATTTGAGCGACTGCTGCCCGCCGAGGCGCTGCCGGAGCGCTTCCGGCGCCGCCTGGCAAAAATGCGACCGTCGATCTCGGCCTTCGTGCTGTTCTCCGCGGCCAAGCTCGACCCGGCGGCGCACGGTCTCTCCCACGAGCACTTCGTCTATCCCAGTGTCGAGCACGACGCCGACTTCGAGGGGGTCCTGCAGGGAAAAATCGGGGGCACCTGGTTCAGCCTGCCGAGCATGCACGACTCCTCGCTGGCGCCCGAGGGCGAGCACGTGATCGTCTTCAGCAGCCTCATGCCCTACGACATCGGGGAGCCCTGGGAGCAGGCCAAGCCGCGCTACACGGAGATGATGATGGAGGCCGCCGAGCGGACGCTTCCGGGCTATCGCGATGCGCTCACGTTCGCCGACTGCGCCACCCCCGCGACATTCCAGCGCTACACGCTGGCCGATCAGGGCGCCGCGTATGGGTGGGAGAACACGCCCAACCAGACGGTTCCCAAGCGCCTGGACTTCCGCACGCCGATCGACGGCCTGTTCCTGGCCGGCCACTGGACTCACCCCGGCACGGGCAGCATCCGCTGCTTGCTCTCGGGAGCCCAGACGGCCGCGGCGATCGAGGGGCGCGAGCACCCGGTCGAGCTGCTGGCATCGCTCGCCGGCGGCGCCTAGCTCGAGCGCAGAGGAGACGGGATGATCCTCGAAAGCAACGCCGCCGTGCCGATGCGCGACGGGGTGACACTGCGTGCCGATATCTATCGCCCTGACGGTGACGGGCCGCTCCCAGCGGTGCTCGGGCGCACTCCCTATGACCGCACGTTTGGACCGACACCCCCGTCGATCCTCGACCCCGAACGAGCGGTGGAGGCTGGGATCGCCCTGGTCTGCATGGATGTACGCGGCCAGCACGGCTCTGAGGGCGAGTTCTACCCCTTCCGCGCGGAGGGCGCGGACGGCTTTGACTCGGTCGAATGGGTCGCCGATCAGCCCTGGTGCAGCGGAGCGGTGGCGATGGCCGGACGCTCTTACGCGGCCGCCACGCAGTGGTTGGCGGCCGCCGCAGCGCCCCGGCATCTGCGCGCTATAGCGCCGGTCGTGGTCGGCAGCAACTACTTCGACGGCTGGGTGTATGAGGGTGGCGCGTTTCAGCTCGGCTTCAACCTCTTCTGGGTTCAGATCATGGCCGGACGCGGCAAGCGCGCTCGGCTCGAGGAGCAGTACCGCCACCTCCCGCTGGCGAGCGCCCCACTGGTGGCCGACAGTGCGAGCGGACGCTTCTATCGCGAGTGGCTGGAACACCCCCACTTGGATGACTATTGGCGCACACTGTCGATCGACGCCGGCTATGGAAACGTCCAGGTGCCCGCCTTCAATGTCGGCGGCTGGTATGACATCTTCCTCGGCGGGACGCTCGAGAACTTCTGCGGCATGCGCCGTGAAGGCGCCACCGAGTCCGCCCGAGCGCACACGCGGCTGCTGGTCGGGCCGTGGGCCCACGGCAGCACCTACGGCGCCTATCCCGATCACTCCTTCGATGCGTTCTCACCGCAGGACAGCATCGATCTGATGGCCGCCCAGCTGGAGTTCCTGCGCGAGCAACTCTCCGATCGCGCGAGCGCCGATAGCGAACTCGCGCAGCGCCCACCGGTCCGTATCTTTGTGATGGGCTCAAACCGCTGGCGCGATGAGCCGGATTGGCCGTTGGCTCGCGCTGTCAGCGAACGCTGGTTCCTGCACAGCGACGGCGACGCAGCCACCGCGGGGGGCGGGCTCTCACGCGCCACACCGGGCGATGAGCCCGCCGATACCTACAGGTTCGATCCTCGCGACCCGGCACCGACGATCGGCGGCCCAACATCGCTGCCAGGCCGGTTCCTGCGCACCAATGCCGGTCCGCTTGACCAGCGTCCGCTGGAAGGCCGCGGCGACGTGCTCGCCTACACGACCGAGCCCTTGCAGGATGACCTCGAGGTCACGGGGCCATTGAGCCTCACGCTGCACGCGGCCTCAAGTGCCCACGACGCCGACTTCGTGGCCAAGCTGTGCGATGTCGAGCCCGACGGGTTCTCACGGATCCTCGCGGAGGGAATCCTGCGTGCCCGTTTTCGCGAGGGCTTTGAGCGGGAATGCGAGCTCGAGCCCGGACGGCCGTATGAGTACACGATCGACTTGAAGGCGACGAGCAACGTGTTCCGCGCCGGGCACCGCATCAGGCTGCTGCTGACCAGCAGCTCGTTTCCGCGTTTTGACCGCAACGCCGGCAGCTGCGGGCGTCCGGGCGAGGTTCGTGAGCGGGATTTGCGCGCGGCGCAGCAGACGATCTACCACGACGCCGGCCGCGCCTCCTCGCTGCTCTTGCCGGTCGTTGCCGGCTGACCAGCCTAGCCGGCAACCAGCGCGCCGCGGGCTTCGAGGTCGAACTCCTCGGCGCCGGGGAGAAGCTCGAGCGCCTCGGCGAGTGACATGCTGCCCTCGCCGTCGGTGAAGAGGCCCTCCTCCTGCCACTTCTCAGGCCGCAGGCTGACGACGAGCGGGTTGATCCGCGCACTCTGATCGGGCGGCTCGGGTAGGTGCTTGGCGCCCATGAAGAAAGTCCACGTCGCCATCGCCTTGAGCAACTCGACCTTTTTGCGGGCGACCTGGATCATCTCCTCCTGGCTGAACGGCTGCCCGATTTCGTACTGGGTTTTGGCGATCGGCTCGAAGTGGTTGCAGAGGACCGACACGCCCTCCCACTTGCGTTGGTCGATGGCGTGCCAATCCTTGTATAGGTCCTGCATGCGGCCGAGCAGCGGGATGATCGTCTCGAAGATGTCGACGATGTCGCCGAGGTCCTCCGGCTGGGTCATCTTGTCGTGCACGAACAGGAACGCCAGCGTCGAGAAGTAGGCGGTGTTGTCGTACATCTGCTTGGCCACCATCACCTGCGCGTTGCCGAAGAACTGGTACTGGTCCTTGTAGAGCCAGATCGTCGGGTCGAACAGCTGGAAGAAGAAGAAGTTGAAGAAGTCCAGGCGCTCCTCGATGTCCTCCCCGTCGAGGTCGCGCTTGATCAAATCGCCCCCGAAGCTGTTGCAGTAGGCGATGAAGTCCGAGCCCGGCGAGTAGAGCGCGTCGATGAAGCCCGCGGCCTCACCCGTGAGCGTCCAGCGATCCATCGAAAAGATCTGGCTGGAGGCGTAGGAGAAGTCCTCGATCACGAGGAAGTCTTCGACCTGCTCGCGGCGGCCGGCGACCTCGGCGGCGAGCTGCGACTCGTGCTTTCCCATCCAGCTCAGCAGACCGTCGAAAGTGTTGATCTGATCGAAGGGGTGAAAGCGAGGGTCGGCGCACACGCCGATCGAGATCGGACCGGAGGCGAGGCGGATCAGCCACAGCCAGTAGCCCTGGCCCACGAGATGGGTGGTGGCGAAGCTGCGGATGCCGATCTCGCTCTCGCGCCCCAGCCACTCCTCGTCCTTGACCCAGTCCTCGAAGTCCAGGCCGCCGGCGAGGCGAAACCAGGCGGCGTTGATGTGGTGGCCCGTCTCGGTGCCGAGCTCCAGCTTGTTGCGCAGCAGGTTGTGGCGCCCGGTGGCGTCCACTACCCAGCGCGCCGAAACCGTGGCGCTCTCGTCTTCGTGCGTCAGCGTGACCGTGTGATCCTCCGATCCCTCCCCGAGCTTCACCTCGGTTACGCGCCAGCCTCGGTAGGCGTCGGCGCCGTTGCTGACGCAGCGGTTGAAGAGCTCGTTCTCGAAGCGTCCGCGGTCGATCTGGTGCGTCCACACGGGGTGATCGCCGGGGGTCGCCGGCGTGCAGAACTCCACGCGCTTGGTGAGGTCGCTGTTGTCGCCCGCGGGGTAGTAGAAGCGCAGCCCGAGCTTGCGCAGCTGGCGCTGCTCGAGGTGGTCCTTCATGCCAAGGATCTCGCGGTAGTAGTAAGCGCCGTTCTCGACCGAGGACTCGCCCACCTTGAACGCGGCCTCCGGCGGCGGCTCGGCCCGCTTGTCGGCGACCAGCACCTTCGTGTCGGGGCGCTGGCGCTTGAGCTGGAGCGCCATCGACAGACCGGCCAGGCCGCCTCCGAGAATCGCCACGTCGTAGCGTCCGTGTGGCGCGCGCACCGCCTTCATCTCGGGAATCGATGCCGAACGATCTGCCATCTGCTCCTCCTAGGTGCCTTGGGTGGTTTGGGTGACTTTATGCCGACAGAACCGCGAGAACTTGCTCGCCCAACTGTGTGCCGCTGCCGGAGCCGAGGATCTTCCCGTCGCCGTCGAGCACCACGCCTACCGCTTCCTGATCGACACCGCTCAATCCGAAGCCGCCGATGACCTCGCCGGACCAGTCCATCAGCATGATCACTTCCTTCAGCGGATCGGACAGCGGCGGCTTTCCCGCCGCCTGCAGCGTTGCCGTCTCGTCCTTGACAGCCTCCTCATACGCCTTCTTGAGCTGACTCTTGACGATGATGCGCGCGGCCCGCGGCGCGCCCTGGAGGTCTGAGACACCGATCACCGGCAGCTCGCCGGGCCCATAGCTCGAGCGGATCTCGCCGATGCCCTGCTTGAGCTGCGGCGCGCTCTCGCGCCCGCCAAACACGACGACGACCTTGCGACCGCGAAAATCGCCGAGCGACACCGAATGTCCAAGCACGTGGTCTAGGGTGAAATCCGGGGCTTGCGCGGGAAGCTCTTGAGTAGACACTTGTCTCACCTCCGATAGACGATGTCGCGTGGGAACTCTACCCGAGAGCGGCTGCTCGCTGCTCGCGGCTGTCGGAGGGCCACGCGGTGCCCGCCATCGGCTACACCCTAGTCGCATCTGGTAGGTTCGCGAGCATGACTAAGGTCGTAGTGGTGGGGGCGGGAATCGGTGGTCTTGCAACCTCGATCGCGTTGCGCGAGACGGATGTCGAGGTTGTTGTGCTGGAGCGCGCGCCGGAGCTGGCCAAGGTCGAGCTCGGGGCGGGCATCACGCTGTGGTCAAACGCCATGCTGATCCTCGATCGGCTCGGTCTGGGGGCCGAGGTCCGCGAGCGGGGTGCGGTGCTGAGCTGCTTCGAGCAGCGCAACGCGCGGGGACGCCTGCTGTCGCGCTGGCCGCTGGATGAGATGGCGCGCCGGCTGGGCGCCCCGGTCTGTGGGATAAACCGACCGGATCTGCACGCCGCGCTCGTCCAAGGCGCGGGGGAGCGGGTCCAGACCGGCTGTAAGGTGGAGCGCTTCGAGCAGACCGACGGGACCGTCGAGGTCGTGCTCGCCGGCGGCGGCAGCGAGTCCGCGGATGTGCTGATCGGGGCCGACGGGATCGAATCGACGATCCGCGCCCAGCTGCTCGGCGATCAGCCGCCACGGCATTCCGGCTTGACGATGTGGCGCGCCAACGTCGCCTACGAGGAGGCGATCGCTCCCGGGGTGGACTTCATCGCGTGGTGGGGGGCGGGGGCGAAGTTCGTCATATTTCGCTCGGGACCGCAGCGCCTGAGCTGGGAGGCGATCGTCACCAGCGCACCCGGTGGCCGCGACGAGCCGGGCCAGACAAGGCACGCGGTCCACGAGCGATTTCAGGGCTTCGTCGATCCTGTCCACCGGATCGTCGACGCCACCAGCGAGGAGGCGATCTTCCGCACCGACGTCTTCGATCGACCGCCCGATGAACAGTGGGGCAGTGGACGCGTGACGCTGCTGGGAGACGCCGCTCACCCGATGACCTTCGCCGTCGGGCAGGGGGCGGCACAGGCCCTCGAGGACGCGCTGGCGATCGGCCGTGCTCTGGGTCGGGACGGCGGTGACCTAGAAGCCGCGTTGCGTTCCTACGAGCGCCCGCGGATCCCCCGTGCCGCGCATTTCCAGACTATGGCCTGGCGTCTGGCACGCGCCGGGGCGCTCGAAGGAAAGGGGGCTCAGGCGCTGCGCAACAGCGCCTTTAAGCTCTCCTCGCCGATCGGCTGGCGAATGCAAGTCAAAGACATGGCGCTACCGGAGTGAGCCGCCGCGCGGCCGCAGCCGAAGCATTCCTGAGCTGAGCTGACCTGAGCGGCCGGCTGGGTGGTTTGGAGCCAGGCGCTCGCGCTGGTGGGCTCAGGCGACCAGGCCGGCGTGGCACCAGAACAGCAGGCTCGACCAGCCGGACCCGGAGACCGTGGCGGCCTGCGCCAGCTCGCTGCCGGAGGGGGCTTTGACGTCCGGTGGCTGCATGTACACCACGCGGTCGGCGTTGACCTCGGACGCCGGCGGGTCCTTCACGATCTGAAAGACGCCCATCATGCCGTTGTCCTCGTGGAAGTCGACGTGGCAGTGAAACACCGACTTCCCCACAAAATCGACGGGGTGGATCCGGATGGTAACCGAACCATTTGCGGGGATGTTGACCGTGTCCTGCCAGTCGATGTAGTTCAGTGGCCGGCCGTTGATGGCAACTACCTGAAACGCGTTGGTGTGTATGTGGAAGTTGTGCCACTCGTCGTTGCGCGCGGTGGCCGGGCTCTTGATCGTCCACTGCTCAACGGAGTTCAGCGCCATCGTGATGTCGACGCGATTGGGGCTGAACAGCTTGCCGTTCAGCGGGAACTGCGGCAGGTGGGCAACCGACGGCAGCCTGGCCATCACGATCGTGCGGTTGACGTCGACGTGGGCGCTGCGTAGATCGAGTGGGTTCGCCAGCGGCGCGCTCGGCAGCGGCGCGCTTTGCGCCGAGCCGGATGAGACGACGTTGACGAGCGTTTGGAAGCCGAAGTTCCGGCCGTGTTCGGGGACGCCGCCAAAGGGATCGAAGCAGCCCTTGAAACATGGTTGGAATGGCAGCGAGTTCAGCCCGTAGTGACCGGGCGCTGGTCCCCGCACGAGTACCTCGACGCGCTCTCCCGGGCCGATCAGGATCTGCGATTCGGGTCGCATTTCGCGCAGCGTGTTGCCGTCCACCGCGAGCAGCTGGAAGGTGCTACCCGGGAGGGTGAGCTTCACGTAGCGCTCACCGGTGCCGTTCACGACCCGCCAGCGCTGCAGTTGCCCCGGGCGGATGTGCAAGGTCGGCTGGTAGACCCCGTTGACCAGCAATTCGGCCGGCCCGGGAGCGGGCGGTGGCTTGAGCTGGCCCGGTTTCACGCCCGGAATCGGAAGCGGTTTACCCCCGGGCGGCGTTGGCTTGCCGCCGTGGATCACGATCAGCCTCTGGGGAATGTTCGCCAGGACCTTGTCGAGCCCGCCTTGGACGATGATCGCACCCAGCATTCCCGCGGTGGTCTCCGCGTCCACGAGCGGGTGATAGTGAGGGTGGTACCAGTCCGTTCCTGGCGATTGGTCGAACGGGATCTGGTAGCTGTACTGCTGCCCTTGGAGGGGATTGACGGTGAGGAAGATGTTGTCGCTGTCACCCTGAGGACTGACGTGCAGGCCATGCACATGCAGGTTCGTCGGGATCGGCAGCTTGTTGATCAGCTTCACGTGCACCCGGTCGCCACGACAGATCACGAGCGTCGGTCCGGGGGAGCTGCCGTCGTACTCCATGCCTTCCCAGGTGTGGTGATTGTCGTGGATCGTGTATGTCGTCGCGGACAGGGTCGTGTTCAGCACGCCGTCGTGGCTGATGAGCGTCGGCGGCTCGGGGAACCCATCTTTGATCCAGCCGGCGAAGTGCCCTTCGCAACGCGGACTCGCCGCCACCTTCTTCGCCCCGCCACCACTCAACACAAGG